>NZ_JBIUVX010000034.1:39736-56720 GCF_044743175.1 Pseudomonas sp. NPDC087690 | reverse complement strand
TACGAGACTGCTGTTTCGCATATCCGGACATAACACCATATCCACTGAAGGTCTTCGCGGGCAAAAAACAAGCCGAGGATTATACCTGAGCTATGACCTCACGCGCCAGTTGAGGTCGGGTTTGATGCGGAAACATTGCGACTAAGAAGGTCGCGCAGTTGATTTTTCTCTTCAATACTCAGTTCGCTTTGACGGGCTTTCCTGAGTAACTGTTCAAGATTTCGCTCGCGTTGGCGGGCTGACAAGCTAGTAATGGTGTCGAAAAACTGTTGTTCAAGGTTATCTCCGTCAATCAACCACTCCTTTTCTGCCAGTGCCTTGAGCAAGCGTCCCTGTTCAGTGCCGTGCCATCGCGCGATCAACTGAAATGAGTTTAGCTTGGGATTCTTCTGTACGGCTTCGAGCAGCGCCACAAGTAGTTGGGCGTTGGTCTGATTTTCGTCGGCAATGTGCCCGGCATCTTCGACGCGCTCGGCCAATTGCGGGTGATGAAGCAGTGTGCGCAGGGCGGTCAAGGTCGGCGACTCGACGCCAATCGGCGTACGTGGGCGTTGCTGGTCGCGATCACCGCCACGCTTGCCGTTCTTGTCCCAGGGCTTCTTGTCCCATTTCTTGCCGCCAGCGCCGGGTTTCTTCGGCGTCCATTCCTGCTGCGGCACATACATGTCCTGTGCCTGCGGCTGATGGTAGTCGCTGTAGTCCGGCATTGCGTCGTAATCGATGCCCGGATCGTAGGCGGGCGGCGCTTCCTGCGGCGCATTTTGTGCCAGCTGACTGACGGTTTCGCTGCTCAGGCCGGTAATTTCGGTCAGGCGCTGACGCATCAGAATGCGCAGGTTGGCGCCCGGCACTTTGTCGATCAACGGTGCCGCGAGGGTGGCCATGTGGGCCTTGCCCTCGAGCGAGCGGGGGTCGGCTTCTTCGGTCAGTTGCTGGAAGAAATAGTCCGCCAGCGGCTGAGCGTGTTGATTGATTCGCGCCTTGAACGCGTCAGTGCCTTCGGCGCGTACCAAGGTGTCCGGGTCTTCGCCTTCGGGCAGAAACAGGAAGCGTGCACGACGCCCGTCCTGCAGGCTCGACAGCGTTGCTTCCAGTGCGCGCCAGGCGGCGTTACGGCCGGCCTGGTCGCCGTCGAAACAGAACAAAACGTTCGGCACGACGCGGAACAGGCGTTTCAAGTGTTCTTCGCTGGTCGCGGTGCCCAGCGTCGCGACGGCATTTTTCAGGCCTTGTTGGGCGAGGGCGATGACGTCCATATAACCTTCGACGACAATGATTTCGTCGAGGTTGCGGTTGTTCTTGCGCGCTTCATAAAGGCCGTAGAGCTCCTGGCCTTTATGGAATACCGGGGTTTCCGGTGAGTTCAGGTACTTCGGCTTGTCGTCGCCGAGTACGCGACCGCCGAAAGCGATGATCCGCCCACGGGTGTCGCGGATCGGGAACATCACGCGATCGCGGAAGCGGTCATAGCGTTTGCCGGTTTCGGCGTTCTCGATCAACAGGCCGGCGTCGATCATGGCTTTTTGCTGCAAAGTGTCGCTGCTCAAGTGCTTGAACAGGTTGTCCCAGCCCGGTGGCGCAAAGCCGAGGCCGAAATCCCGGGCGATCTCGCCGGTCAGGCCGCGGCCTTTGAGGTAATCCACGGCTGCCTTGCGGGCGGGATGGCTCTTGAGCGCCTGCTTGTAAAAATCCGCAGCAGCGGTGAGCAACGGGTATAGCGGCGAATCGGTCGGTTGCCGTGGCTTGCGCTCGCGGCCACTTTCTTCGCGGGGGATTTCCATGCCGGCGGCTTTCGCCAGATCCTCGACAGCCTGGGGGAAATCCAGGTTGTCGTGGTCCATGAGAAAGCCGAGGGCATTGCCGCCGGCGCCGCAGCCGAAGCAGTAATAGAACTGCTTGTCGGGGCTGACGCTGAAGGACGGGGTTTTCTCTTTGTGAAACGGGCAGCAGGCGGTGTAGTTCTTGCCGGCCTTCTTCAATTGCACGCGCGAGCTGACCACGTCGACGATGTCGGTGCGGTTCAGCAGGTCGTCAATGAAGCTCTGGGGTATCAGCCCGGCCATGGCATTCTCGTCGTCTGCGCTGCAATAAGTCCGATGCGAAAGGCTGGCGGACGCGGGTCATTATAGGAAGCACGCAAAATGTGCGGCTCGACCGGTGTCGTCTGCGTAATCGCTGTCGGGAAGTGTATCTGCCGAAAATCCACTGACGTTAGTAACCATCAGTCTTCGACTATTTGAAAGTGTTGCGCTGAATCCGCTGGCGGCCGGTAAAGGGCCTCGGATAGCTCAATAAAGCGGGCACGCATGCAGGTGCCTTGGGCTGATCGTCGTAAGAGGAATCAGTGGGTGTGCTCGTCAGTAGCCTTGAAAGGCTCGTCAGAAAAGACGTGCACCGCTGGCAAAAGAGCCAGGTCTGACGCGTGAAGCAGATTTGTCTCGGTCGCGTGTGCGGCTTCGACGGTGAAGCATCAAGCGTTTTACGCAAATGCCATTAGCCCGGCTGAGAGCCGGGCTTAGGCAAGAAGCTTGCTACGAACGTCTGTGTATTAGTACAGACGAACGGCGCGGCGCTGTTCGCGCTGAACTTTCTTGGCGTGACGCTTAACAGCGGCTGCTGCTTTGCGCTTACGCTCAGAAGTTGGCTTCTCGTAAAATTCGCGGCTACGAACTTCAGCCAGTACACCGGCTTTTTCTCAGGAGCGCTTGAAACGACGCAGAGCTACGTCGAATGGTTCGTTTTCACGTACTTTAATAATTGGCATACGCCATCACCCCTTAGGTGTAGGTTGTGTGGTTCCATCGCTCGGAATGCAAAGCCTCTGATCGAAAACCGCTGGTCGGGGCATCACGCGGCGACTAGAATGCGCGCCTTCGAATTCAGCCTAAACAAGGCGCAAACCCATGCTAGTACTGGGATTAGAAACCTCCTGCGACGAAACCGGCGTCGCATTATATGACAGTGAACGCGGCCTGCTGGCCGACGCACTGTTCAGTCAGATCGACCTGCACCGCGCCTATGGCGGTGTGGTGCCGGAGCTCGCCTCGCGTGACCACGTCAAACGCATGCTGCCCTTGATTCGTCAGGTGTTGGCCGAGGCTGACTGCGTGCCGACCGAGATCGATGCAATCGCCTACACCGCGGGCCCTGGCCTGGTTGGCGCGTTACTGGTTGGTGCTTCCTGCGCTCAGGCGCTGGCGTTTGCCTGGGGTATTCCGGCACTCGGTGTGCACCACATGGAAGGGCATTTGCTCGCGCCGATGCTCGAGCCAAAACCGCCGGAATTCCCGTTCGTCGCTTTGTTGGTCTCCGGTGGTCATACACAGCTGGTTCAGGTCGATGGCATCGGCCAATACAGTCTGCTCGGCGAGACCCTCGACGATGCCGCCGGCGAAGCGTTCGATAAAACCGCGAAGATGATGGGCCTCAATTATCCGGGCGGACCGGAAATCGCCAAGTTGGCGGAGAAGGGCGTTGCAGGACGTTTCACCTTTCCGCGTCCGATGTGCGATCGCCCGGGCCTGCAATTCAGCTTCAGTGGTCTGAAAACCTCTGCGCTCAATGCCTGGCAGCAGTGCGTCAGCGCCGGGGACGACAATGATCAAGCCCGTTGCGACATCGCGCTGGCGTTCCAGCAGGCCGTGGTGGAGACTTTGACCATCAAGTGCAAGCGTGCCCTGAAACAGGCCGGCATGAAGCGTCTGGTGATCGCTGGTGGCGTCAGCGCCAACAAGGCATTGCGGGTGTCGCTGGAGAAAATGCTCGGCGACATGAAGGGCGATGTATTTTATGCGCGTCCGGAGTTCTGCACCGACAACGGCGCGATGATCGCGTTTGCTGGTTGCCAGCGGTTGCAGGCCGGTCAGCAGGAAAGCCTGGCGATCAGCGTGCAGGCGCGCTGGCCGATGGAGCAGTTGTCGGCGTTGTGATGAGCGGCGCTCATGAGCTGTATTTAAAAATGCCGTTCGCGCCCGGCAAACAGGTCGCGTAGATTGCCGCGGTGGCGCCAGACGATCAGCAATGTCAGCGCGCTCATCGGCAACAGCGCCTCCGGTTCCTGCCAGGCGAGCAACGGCAGGGTCAGCGGCGTGGCGATCAGCGCCGCCAGTGAGCTGGTGCGGGTCAGGTAGAACGTCAGCAGCCAGGCGCAAACCGCCAGCAGCGCGGCGGGGGGATACAGGCCCAGCAGCATGCCGGCAGCGGTGGCGACGCCTTTGCCGCCACGAAAGCGAAAGTACAGCGGGAACAGGTGACCGATCACGGCGCACACGCCAATCCACGCCTGATCCTGCAGCGAAAGACCGACAGCCGAGGCGATCAGCACCGGCACCAGGCCTTTGCACAGATCACCCAGCAGGGTCAGGATCGCCAGTTTGCGACCGGCCAGGCGCAGCATGTTGGTGGCGCCGGCATTGCCCGAGCCACTCATTCGCGGATCCGGATTTCCGGTCAGGCGGCTGAGCAAAATGGCGAAGGACAGCGAGCCGAGCAGGTAGGCGAGAGTCGCCAGTAACCAAAACATGCTAACTATTCCGGGCGAGGACGCCCTGATTCTAACGGCGCATTGCGCCCTTGTCGTGCAGTGGAGAGAAGTGCTTGGACAGAGTGTTTATCGAGGGCCTGGAAGTCGACACTGTGATCGGTGCCTACGACTGGGAGCGCGGCATTCGACAGTGCTTGCGTCTTGATCTGAGCTTCGCTTGGGACAATCGCCCGGCCGCCGCCGGTGACGACCTGACCCTGGCGCTCGATTACGCCAGTGTTTCCACGCGGATTCAGGCTTTTGCCGAGCAAGCTCAGTTTCAGCTGGTCGAGACCTTCGCCGAGCGTTTGGTCGAAGTGCTGATGAGCGAATTCAAGATCACGTGGGTACGCCTGAAGCTGACCAAGCCCGGCGCCGTTCCAGCCGCCAAGGGTGGCGTGGGTGTGGAGATCGAGCGCGGATGTCGCTGACTCAGGTCTATCTCGGGCTCGGTAGTAATATCGAGCGCGAAACCCATTTGTGTGCAGGTCTCGATGCATTGGCGACGTTTCTGGTGGATATCCGCTGTTCGGCGGTGTTCGAGAGCGCGGCGGTGGGGATCAAGAGCGGGCCGTTCTTCAACTTCGTGGTGTCGGCGTATACCGATCTGCCGTTGATGGAGCTGGATCGGCGCTTGAAATTCATCGAGGCGGATAACGGACGTTACGCGCCGGATCGCAAGGGCCTGCCCCTGGATATCGACGTGCTGTTGTATGGTGATCAGGTGGGGAATTTCGACGGTCTGGTTTTGCCGCGGGCGGAAATTCTGAAAAATGCTTTTGTGTTGTGGCCGTTGTCGCTGATTGCGCCGGATCGCGTGCATCCGGGTGTGGGAAAAAGCTTCGCGACGTTGTGGGCAGAGGCGCAGATTGATCAGGTGCTGGCGCCGGTCCGGTTTGAGTGGCGCGGCAAGCAGCTCACGCCTGAGGACCTTTAAAAGCAAAAGATCGCAGCCTGCGGCAGCTCCTACATGGAAATCCAAATCTCTCTGTAGGAGCTGCCGAAGGCTGCGATCTTTTGATCTTGCTTCAAGCGTTGTCTTTGTACACTTTCAATGCCTTGAGCCGCTCACGCTTCAGCGCTTCGCCCAACTCAGGGCCCTTGAATCCCTTCTCCAGCAACGGCTGCACCGCGACCTCTCGCGCTGCCTTGGCCGCGCCACGCAAATAATCCGCCTGTGGATAACTTCTCTGCTCCAGCCCTTTACGGCCTCGGGCGTCCATTTCGCAGGCAGCGATAAACTCTTCAAACCTTTGCGGCCGGCGATACACGTCAAAGCTCTGCAACAACTCCAGTAGCGTAGATGCCTTCAACTCCAGGGCCCGGTGGCCATGGGTGTGGTACTTGCCAACCAGCAAGGCCAATTCCTGGCAATCCTTCGGCGCCTTGAAGCGTTCGTTGACCGCTTTGATCAGCTTCAACCCGGTGTGCTCATGGGCTATATGC
The DNA here is from genome assembly GCF_044743175.1 of Pseudomonas sp. NPDC087690. Lineage (NCBI taxonomy): Bacteria > Pseudomonadati > Pseudomonadota > Gammaproteobacteria > Pseudomonadales > Pseudomonadaceae > Pseudomonas > Pseudomonas sp. NPDC087690. The sequence continues at coordinate 50,752 of NZ_JBIUVX010000034.1, read as the reverse complement.
CGAGGCCACTGTTCTTCCGGGGTCAGGCCTTTGCCAAGGTCATGCAGCAGACAAGCCCAGCGCACGGTCAGCGGTTGTTTGTGCAGCGCCGACTGCTCCAGCACGCTGAGTGTGTGCAGGCCGGTATCGATTTCCGGATGATGCGCTTCCGGTTGCGGCACGCCAAACAGCGCATCCACTTCCGGCATCAGCACTTTTAGCGCACCGCAGTCGCGCAGAACCTGAATGAACACCTGTGGCTGATCTTCCATCAGTGCGCGGGAGATTTCTTTCCAGCTGCGCTCAGCGGTCAATGCTTCCAGTTCGCCGGATTCGCTGAGTTGGCGCATCAGTTCGAGGGTTTCCGGTGCGACAGTAAAACCCAGCCCGGCATAGCGCGCGGCGAAGCGGGCAACACGCAGAACGCGGAGGGGATCTTCGGCAAACGCCGGGGAAACGTGGCGCAGGATTCGAGCTTCAAGATCGCGCTGGCCATCGTATGGATCGGTGAGATTCTGCTGATCGTCCTCGGCCATGGCATTGATGGTCAGATCCCGACGAATCAGATCTTCTTCAAGAGTTACTTCGGGGCTGGCGTGAAAGGTGAAGCCGCCATAACCGCGACCGCTTTTGCGTTCGGTGCGGGCGAGGGCGTATTCCTCACCGCTTTTCGGGTGAAGAAAAACCGGGAAATCCGCACCGACCGGGCGATAGCCCTTGGCGAGCATTTCTTGCGTGGTGGCGCCGACCACGACCCAATCGATGTCCGTGACCGGTTTGCCCAGCAAGCGATCACGTACGGCACCGCCAACCTTGAAAATCTGCATAAAAAACCTCCGTTAGCCCGACAGGATAACCCTTGCGCCGGACTTGCGGAGGCTAGAACCGTTTCAAAGATGAATGACGGCGAGGTCGAGCCGACCGTAATCCCCTTCGCTGTGTTCACTGCGTGGCGGAACGTGATGGGTTTTCATGATCTGGTCGCCTTGCAGGGTTTCCAGGTGGATATCGAAGCCCCATAAGCGATGCAGATGTTTAAGCACCTCGTCAGTGGAATCTCCCAGCGGTTTGCGATCGTGTTGCTGGTGACGCAAGGTCAGCGAGCGATCGCCGCGCCGATCGATGCTGTAGATCTGTACGTTCGGTTCGCGGTTGCCGAGGTTGTACTGTGCCGCCAGGGTTTCGCGGATGATTCGATAGCCGGGTTCGTCATGGATCGCCGGCACCAACAAGTCATCCTTTTGATCGTCATCCATAATGCTGAACAGCTTCAGATCACGGATTACCTTGGGTGACAGGTACTGCAGGATGAAGCTCTCATCCTTGAAGCTGCTCATGGCGAACTTGATGGTCGATAGCCAGTCCGTTCCGGCGATCTCCGGGAACCAGTGACGATCTTCCTCGGTAGGTTCTTCGCACATGCGCCGAATGTCGCGGTACATGGCAAAACCCAGTGCATAGGGGTTGATGCCGCTGTAGTACGGACTGTCGAAGCCAGGCTGGAACACCACGCTGGTGTGTGACGTCAGAAACTCCATCATGAAGCCGTCAGTGACCAGGCCTTCGTCGTACAGGTCGTTCATCAGGGTGTAGTGCCAGAACGTCGCCCAGCCCTCGTTCATCACCTGGGTCTGACGCTGTGGGTAAAAGTACTGGGCGATCTTGCGCACGATGCGCACGATCTCGCGCTGCCAAGGCTCCAGCAACGGCGCGTGCTTCTCGATGAAATAGAGGATGTTTTCCTGCGGCTCTGCCGGGAAACGTGCGTTGTCCTTGTCGCTGTATTTGTCCGCGCCTTTGGGAATGGTGCGCCACAGATCATTGATCTGCTTCTGCATGTGTTCTTCACGATCCTTCTGCCGCCGCCGTTCCTCCTCGGCGGAAATCGGATACGGGCGTTTGTAACGGTCGACGCCGTAGTTCATCAGTGCATGGCAGGAGTCGAGCAAGTCCTCCACGGCATCGATGCCGTGGCGTTCCTCGCACTGCATGATGTACTGCTTGGCGAACACCAGGTAGTCGATGATCGAACTGGCATCCGTCCAGGTGCGGAACAGGTAATTACCCTTGAAGAAGCTGTTGTGGCCATAGCAGGCGTGAGCCACCACCAGCGCCTGCATGCAGATGGTGTTTTCTTCCATCAGATAGGCGATGCACGGGTCGGAGTTGATCACGATCTCGTAGGCCAGGCCCATTTGTCCGCGACTGTAGGATTTTTCGGTGCTGAGGAAGTGTTTGCCGTAGGACCAGTGGTGATAACCCAGCGGCATGCCCACCGACGCATAGGCGTCCATCATCTGCTCGGCGGTGATCACTTCGATCTGGTTGGGATAGGTGTCCAGCGCATAGCCGGCCGCGATACGGGCGATTTCGCGGTCGTAGGTCTGGATCAGCTCGAATGTCCATTCGGAGCCGGTGGAAATGGGTTGGCGCTTCTGCTCTTTGGCGGTCATGTCACTAACCTGCGCTGGAAGAGTTCACGGAAGACCGGATAGATATCCCCGGCCGAGACCAGTTGCTGCTGGGCAAATGTGTCAGAAAAGGCTTCGGCGATGCGTTCGTACTCGTACCACAAGGCCTGATGTTCACGCGGGGTGATCTCCACGTAAGTGTAGTACTGCACAAACGGCATGATCTGGTTGATCAGGATGTCACGGCAGATCGGCGAGTCGTCGTTCCAGTTGTCACCGTCGGAGGCCTGAGCCGCGTAGATGTTCCACTCGTTACTCGGATAACGCTCGGCCATGATCTCCTGCATCAGCTTCAGCGCGCTGGAGACGATGGTGCCGCCGGTTTCCCGCGAATAGAAAAACTCCTCTTCGTCGACTTCCCGGGCGCTGGTGTGGTGGCGGATGAATACCACGTCGATCTTGTCGTAGTTCCGTTTCAGGAACAGGTACAACAGGATGAAAAAGCGTTTGGCAATGTCCTTGGTCGCCTGGGTCATGGACCCGGAAACGTCCATCAGGCAGAACATCACGGCTTTCGAGCTCGGGTTCGGTTGTTTGATCAGCAAGTTGTATTTCAGGTCGAACGTATCGAGGAACGGCACGCGATGGATGCGCGCGCTAAGTTTTTCGATTTCCGCCTCGAGTTCCTGAATATCGCCGAAATTGTCCGGCTCTTCGCGTCTTAGTCGCTCAAGTTCTTCTTTGACTTCGCGTAGCTTCGCCCGGCTGCTGCCGGACAGGGCAATGCGCCGTGCATGGGCGGAACGCAGGGTGCGGATGATGTTGATCCGGGACGGGTTGCCTTCGTTACTGATCCCGGCGCGCACAGTTTTGAAGGTGTCGGTACCGCTCAGGTTGCGTTTGACCAGGTTCGGCAGTTCGAGGTCTTCGAACATGAATTCGAGGAATTCTTCCTGGGTGATCTGGAAGACGAACTCGTCCATGCCCTCGCCGGAGTTGCCGGCCTTGCCCGGACCGCGTCCGCCGCCACCGCCCGGTGGTCGGGCAATATGCTCGCCGGCGGTGAATTCCTTGTTGCCGGGGTGAACCACGGTCTGCTTGCCGCCGCGGCCGTGGTGAAGCACCGGTTCGTCGATGTCGCGACCGGGAATGCTGATCTGCTCGCCGTGTTCCATATCGGTAATGGAACGGCGGCTGACGGCCTCTTCGACAGCCTTTTTGATGTGATCACGGTAACGCCGCAGGAAACGCTGGCGATTCACCGTGCTCTTGTTCTTGCCATTCAGACGTCGGTCGATCACATAACTCATAGGAAGCCCTCCGGGCAGCTTCAAGTTGTGAGCTTCAAGCTGCAAGAAAAAGCAGGTTCCCGGGCATCAGTGGGTTACGCGCTTTGTTCTTGCAGCTCGTAGCTAGAAGCTTGCAGCTGCTTCACTGCGACTTCCGTACCCGCAGGTACCATTCGGAAAGAAGCCGTACCTGTTTGTCGGTGTAGCCGCGTTCGACCATTCGAGTGACGAAGTCGTTGTGCTTCTGTTGGTCCTCCTTGCTGGCCTTGGCGTTGAAGCTGATGACCGGCAGCAGATCCTCGGTGTTGGAGAACATTTTCTTCTCGATGACCACGCGCAGTTTTTCGTAGCTGAGCCAGGTCGGGTTCTTGCCGTTGTTGTTGGCCCGGGCGCGCAGGACGAAGTTGACGATCTCGTTGCGGAAATCCTTCGGATTGCTGATACCGGCCGGTTTCTCGATTTTTTCCAGTTCTTCATTCAACGCGACGCGGTTGAGGATCTCGCCGGTTTCCGGATCGCGGTATTCCTGATCCTGAATCCAGAAGTCCGCGTAAAGCACGTAGCGGTCGAAGATGTTCTGGCCGTATTCGCTGTAAGACTCGAGATAAGCGGTCTGGATCTCCTTGCCGATGAATTCGATATAACGCGGTGCCAGGTATTCCTTCAGGTAGCGCAGGTAGCGCTCGCGGGTTTCGGCCTGGAACTGTTCCTGTTCGATCTGCTGTTCCAGCACATAGAGCAGGTGCACCGGGTTGGCGGCGATTTCATGCGGATCGAAGTTGAAGACCTTGGAGAGGATCTTGAACGCGAAGCGGGTTGACAGACCGTTCATGCCTTCGTCAACACCTGCCGAGTCGCGGTATTCCTGGATCGACTTGGCCTTCGGATCGGTGTCCTTGAGGTTCTCACCGTCGTAGACGCGCATTTTTGAATAGATGTTGGAGTTTTCCGGCTCCTTGAGGCGTGACAGCACGGTGAACTGCGCGAGCATCTTCAGGGTGTCGGGCGCGCAATGGGCCTTGGCCAGAGAACTGTTGAACAACAGTTTGTCGTAGATCTTCACTTCGTCGCTGACGCGCAGGCAATACGGTACTTTGACGATGTAGATCCGGTCGATGAACGCTTCGTTGTTCTTGTTGTTGCGGAAGGTGTGCCATTCCGATTCGTTGGAGTGAGCGAGCAGAATCCCGGTGAACGGAATCGCGCCGAGGCCTTCGGTACTGTTGTAGTTGCCTTCCTGTGTCGCGGTCAGCAACGGGTGCAGCACCTTGATCGGTGCCTTGAACATTTCGACAAATTCCATCAGGCCCTGGTTGGCCCGGCACAGCGCACCGGAATAGCTGTAGGCGTCGGCGTCGTTCTGTGGGTATTCCTCGAGTTTGCGGATATCGACCTTGCCCACCAGCGCCGAGATGTCCTGATTGTTCTCGTCGCCCGGTTCGGTCTTGGCCACGGCGATCTGGTTAAGGATCGACGGGTACAGCTTGACCACGCGGAACTGGCTGATGTCGCCGCCGAATTCGGCCAGGCGTTTGGTCGCCCATGGCGACATGATGGTGTTCAGGTAGCGCCGCGGGATACCGAAGTCTTCTTCGAGGATCGCGCCATCTTCGGTGGCGTTGAACAGACCCAGCGGCGACTCGAATACAGGTGAGCCCTTGATCGCGTAGAAGGGCACTTTCTCGATCAACTGTTTCAGCTTCTCGGCCAGGGACGATTTACCGCCGCCGACAGGGCCGAGCAGATAGAGGATCTGTTTCTTCTCTTCCAGGCCTTGGGCGGCGTGGCGGAAATACGAGACGATCTGGTCGATGCATTCTTCCATCCCGTGGAAGTCTTCAAAGGCCGGATAGCGACGGATCACCTTGTTGGAGAAGATGCGTGACAGCCTCGAATTGGTCGAGGTGTCGAGCAGTTCCGGCTCGCCGATGGCCAGCAATAGACGCTCGGCGGCGGAAACGTAGGCGCTACGGTCTTTCTTGCACAGCTCCAGGTACTCTTGCAGCGAGAGTTCTTCCTGGCGTGTGGACTCGAAGCGTTGTTGGAAGTGGCTAAAGATACTCATGACGTCACCTCGCTCGATACGTGGAGCCGACGCCGGATCACTCAGTCGATGCTGGCAAACAACCGTTTTGGCGGCTGTTTGTTTACCCCCCAGAACACTTCCACGATCGACAATCGTGAAAGTCACTCCCGATGACCCGTGCGCCGGTGTACCGGCTCTCCCCTGATTTGGATGGCCTGGGCTTAAGGATAGTTGGGAATTCGGGAGGTAAAGGCGAGATACGTAATTAGTTGTGGCAAGACCGTTCGTCTGCCAGCGCAGGCCCACGGCAGCCGGGGCCTGCGCGTTGCAAAAAAATTATTCGGCGGTGCCTTGCGCGGTTTCCGCAGGATACGTCGTACGCCACAGCTCAAAGCCGCCGTCCATGCTGTAGACGTCGGAAAAGCCTTGGCTGATCAAGTAGGCCGCAGCGCCCTGGCTGGAATTACCGTGATAGCAGACGACCACGGTCGGGGCGTCGAGGTCAGCGCCTTGAATGAAGGCGTGCAGCGAGTGATTGTCCAGATGCTTCGAGCCACTGATGTGTAGCGCTGCAAAAGTTGCCGGATCACGGACGTCGACGACGACCGCGCCTTGTTCACGCAGGGCCTGGGCCTGTTCCGGGGGGATTCGTTTGAATTCGCTCATGACGGGTTCCTGTTGCTCGGCTGAAAGCGCAGTCTAACGCGGTGCGCTGACTGGCGAAGATTCGGGGATAAGTGGTGCGACGGTCTGAGCTAGACCGCCGTGTTCGTCGCATTTGCACGACAGGCGTTCGCCGCTGTCGACGTTCATCAGGGTCAGGCTGCCGCCCCAGACACAACCGGTGTCCAGCGCCGAGATGCCAGGCTCATGGATATTGCCTTCAAGGGCCGCCCAGTGGCCGAAGATGATCCTCAGGCCCTTGGTCTTGCGCTCCTTGTGCTGGAACCACGGTTTGTAACCCGCTGGCGCGGTGTCGAGGCCTTCCTTGCTCTTGAGGTCGAGCTTGCCCTCGGTGGTGCAGAAGCGCATGCGCGTGAAATAGTTGGTGATGACGCGCAAGCGGGTCACACCTTTGAGGTCGTTGTCCCATTTCGCTGGATCGTTGCCGTACATGCCGTCGAGGTAAGCGGGGAACAGATTATCGTCACGCAGGGCGCTTTCGACTTCGGCGGCGCACTTCAGCGCGCGGTTCAGCGACCATTGCGGCGGAATGCCGGCATGCACCATGGCGACATCGCGAGTCTCGTCGTAATGCATCAGCTTTTGCTGGCGTAACCACTCAAGCAACTCGGCGCTGTCCGGTGCCTCGAGAATCTCGCGCAAGGTGTCCGACTTCTTCAGGCGCTCGATGTTTTTCGCCGCCGCCAGCAGATGCAGGTCATGGTTGCCGAGCACGCAGACCAGCGACTCACGCATGCCATAGAGAAAACGCAGGGTTTCCAGCGATTGCGGGCCACGGTTGACCAGATCGCCGACCAGCCACAGACGATCAAGCTTGGGGTCGAACGCCACCTGCCTGAGCAGGCATTTCAGCGGTTCGAGGCAGCCCTGCAGGTCGCCGACAGCATACGTCGCCATCAGTGCAAGGCTCCGGGCACCGCCAGACGGAAAGGTTTGATGATGGCGTCGAAATGCTTGCCGTCGTCGGCGACCATTTCGTAGGTGCCCTGCATGGTGCCGACCTTGGTGGTCATCACCGTGCCGCTGCTGTAGGTATGGCTCTGGCCCGCATCGATCAGCGGTTGCTGGCCGACGACACCGGCGCCGCGCACCTCTTCGACGTGGCCGTCACCATCGGTGATCACCCAATGTCGCGACATCAGGCGCGCGGGCTGCTCGCCATTGTTCTGCACGGTGATGGTGTAGGCGAAGGCGAAGCGGTCGTGCTCGGGTTGCGATTGGTCTGCCAGATAGCGGGTAACGACACTGACATCGACCTGGTAACGGGAATCGGACATGCAAGGGGCCTTAAACGAAGCGGAACGCGGGGCGTAGCTGATGGGGAATCAGTCTAGGCAAGTATCGGGCAGTAAACCAGAGTGGCGTCCTGCCCGATAGCGCTCATCGCTTGTCAGTCGGCGGCGGGGGAGGCCGGAACCTGTATGGCGAGTTGGTCAGCCAAGCGTACGAACGCGGCCAGGTCCAGTTGCTCCGGACGCAGGCTGCCATCGACACCAGCGGCTTCGATCTCGGCATTGCTGAGCAATTGCTTGAGGGTGTTGCGCAGGGTCTTGCGGCGCTGGTTGAACGCTTCGCGCACAACGCGCTCCAGCAACTTGTGATCCTTGGCCGGGTGCGGCAGTACGGCGTGCGGCACCAGGCGAACGATCGCCGAGTCGACTTTCGGCGGCGGGTTGAACGCGCCGGGGCCGACATTGAACAGATGTTCCACGCGGCAGTGGTACTGAACCATGATCGACAGACGACCCCAGTCACCACCGCCCGGGCCAGCAGCGAGGCGTTCGACCACTTCTTTCTGCAGCATGAAGTGCATGTCGCGAATGATGCCGGCGTTGTTCAGCAGGTGAAAAATCAGCGGCGTCGAGATGTTGTAAGGCAGGTTGCCGACCACACGCAGGCTGTTCGGCGCGGCATTGAGCGTGTTGAAGTCGAACTTCAGCGCATCGCCCTGATGCAGGTTGAAGTTGCTCTTGCCGGCAAACTGCTGATTGAGGATCGGGATCAGATCCTTGTCCAGTTCCACCACGTCCAGTTGCGCGCCGGAGTTGAGCAAACCGGCAGTCAGTGCGCCCTGGCCCGGGCCGATTTCCAGCAGGCGGTCTCCAGACTTGGCACTGATGGAGCGCAGGATGCGATCGATGACGCCGGCATCGTGCAGGAAGTTCTGGCCAAAGCGTTTGCGCGCCTTGTGTTGGTATTGCTCGGTCATAAACGGGTCTCGGCCATCTGGTAGGCGGTTTCCAGGGCGACTTGCAGGCTGCCGGTGTCGATCTTGCCGCTGCCGGCCAGGTCCAGGGCGGTGCCATGGTCGACCGACGTGCGGATGATTGGCAAACCCAGGGTCACGTTGACGGCAGCGCCGAAGCCTTTGTACTTGAGCACAGGCAAGCCCTGGTCGTGGTACATCGCCAGCACTGCGTCGCAGTGCTCCAGATATTTGGGGGTAAACAGAGTGTCGGCGGGCAGCGGGCCACGAAGGTCCATGCCCTCGCTGCGCAGGCGCTCTAAGGTGGGTTCGATGATGTCGATTTCTTCATGGCCCAGATGTCCGCCTTCACCCGCGTGCGGGTTGAGCCCGCAGACGAGGATGCGTGGCCGGGCGATGCCGAATTTGTTTTGCAGTTCGCTGTGCAGAATCCGCGTGACCCGCTCCAGGCGCTCTGGCGTGATCGCATCGGCGATGTCACGCAGGGGCAGGTGAGTGGTGACCAGTGCAACGCGCAAACCGCGTGTCGCCAGCATCATCACGACTTGAGCGGTGTGGGTCAGTTCAGCGAGAAATTCCGTGTGCCCGGAGAACGCGATGCCCGATTCGTTGATCACGCCCTTGTGCACAGGCGCAGTGATCATCCCGGCGAAGTCGCCGTTGAGGCAGCCATTGCCGGCGCGGGTCAGGGTTTCGAGGACGAACGCGGCGTTGGCCTTGTCCAGTTGCCCGGCAACCACGGGGGCGCTGAGCGGTGTATCCCAGACGTACAGGCTGTTCGCAGGCGCCGGGGCTTTCGGCCAGTGATCAGGGCCGACCTCCAGCAAGTTGACGGCCAGCCCCAGCTGCGCGGCCCGCTCTTTGAGCAGGTCGCGGCTGGTAATGGCAATCAGGGGATGTGGCTGGGCTTGCGAGGCGAGCAGCAGGCACAGGTCGGGACCGATGCCGGCTGGTTCGCCGGGTGTCAGCGCGAAACGCTGGGGTTTCACTGCGCTGCCTGGTCTGCACCAGGGAGTTTGATCTCTACGTACGCTTCGTCACGGATCTGACGCAGCCAGGTTTGCAGCTCTTCGTCGTATTTGCGGTTACGCAGTACGGTCATGGCTTGCTGCTCGCGGGCTTGTTCAGTGCTGTCGGTGGCGCGGCGGCCAAGGACTTCCAGAACGTGCCAGCCGTATTGGGTCTGGAATGGCTTGGACAGCTGACCTTGTGGGGTCTTGGCCATCACTTCGCGGAATTCCGGCACCAGTGCGTTCGGATCGATCCAGTTCAGGTCACCGCCGTTGAGGGCCGAACCCGGGTCTTCGGAGTAGTTCTTCGCCAGTTCGGCGAAATCTTCACCGGCCAGGATGCGCTCGTACAGCGATTGCACCAGCGCCTGAGTCTTGGCTTCGTCACGGATCGGACTTGGTTTGACGAGGATGTGGCGGACATGCACTTCGTCACGCATCTGCGCTTCGCCACCACGTTTGGCCAGCAGCTTCAGGATGATGAAACCACCTGGAGTGCGTGCAGGCTGAGTGATGTCGCCAACCGCCATGCTGCTCAGCTCGCGATCGAACGGCGGTGGCAGTTGCGCGGCTTTACGCCAGCCCATGTCGCCGCCTTCCAGAGCGTTGTCGCTGCCGGACTTGGCAACGGCCATTTGACCGAAGTCGGCGCCTTGCTTGAGTTGCTGGTAAACCTCCATGGCCTGACGGGCAGCGCTCTGAATGGCGTCAGAGTTGGCGCTTTCCGGCGTCGGGATCAGGATGTTGGCCAGGTGCAGCTCTTCGGACAGTTGCATCTTGCCGAGGTCGGAGGCGAGGAAGTTTTTCACTTCCTGCTCGGAAACCTGAATGCGTTCTGCCACACGACGCTGACGCACACGGCTGATGACCATTTCGCGTTTGATCTGGTCACGAGCGTCGTCATAAGACAGACCATCGCGAGCCAGAGCGACGCGGAATTGATCCACTGTCATGTTATTGCGCTGGGCAATCGTACCGACAGCCTGGTTCAGCTCTTCATCGGTGATACGGATGCCGGAACGTTCGCCGATCTGCAATTGCAGGTTCTCGACGATCAGGCGCTCAAGCACCTGTTGATCCAGCACGCCTGGCGGTGGCAAACCACCCCCACGCTTGGCGATGGTCTGCTGAACTTCGTGGACGCGCTGGTCCAGTTGGCTCTGCATGACCACGTCGTTATCGACGATCGCTACCACTTTATCGATGGACTGTACGGCGGCGTTGGCCGCCGTACCCAGGAACAGCGCGCCCAGCATCAGCGGGCGCAGACAATCAGAAAGCTTGGTCTTCACGTTGACGATAACCTTGGATGCCTTTGTCGAGGAAGCTCTCTAACTTGGCGCCGGTAAGGCAGCCGAGTCCCTTCATAACAATGTGGATGAAGACGCCGTGGTCGCCTTTTTCGTTTTTA
>NZ_JBIUVX010000034.1:2500-39726 GCF_044743175.1 Pseudomonas sp. NPDC087690 | reverse complement strand
CCGTTGTCCGGGGCGTTCTGACTGAATTCGTCATAGCTGACCCAGTAACGGTTGATCAGGCGCAGTTTCCAGCAGCAGTTGTCATATACGAAACCACCGAAGGCTTCCAGCGTACGGTTGCGGTTGTAGTCGTACTGCCAGCGGCTGATCGCGCTCCACTGCGGAACGATCGGCCAGATGACCGAGAAGTCATGCTGCTGGATCTTGTAGTAGTCCTTCACGTAGTTCGGTTGGCCCGGGGTGCCATAGTCACCACCACCCACCGACCATTTTCCGGTGTTCTGGTCGTAACGAACCTGGTCGTTACGATAGCGATAGCCGAGGTTGACGACCTTGTTCGGGTTGTCTTCCGGCTGGTAGTGGAACATCGCGCTGCCGGAACGTGGGCTGCGGCTGTCCGGATCCCAGTTGTAGTCGGCCGTGGTCCGCCAATCGCGGTTCCAGCGATATTCGTATTCCAGGGCGTAAGGCGAGACATTGGCCTGGGCATCGTCGCGGGTTTTCGCATCGATACCCGGCAGCTGTACTTCACGATCCTTGAAGTACAACGCCTGACCGACGCTGATACGTTGACGTTCGAAACCGTCGTCTTCGATCCAGCGGCTGGTTACGCCCAGCGACAGTTTGTTCTCGTCACCGACACGGTCGGAGCCGGAGAAGCGGTTGTCGCGGAACAGCGAGGCGTAGTTGAAGGTGTATTCGCTGGTGTCGAACACTGGAATGTCTTCCTGATCAACCTCAGGTACGTAGAGGTAGAACAGGCGCGGCTCCAGGGTCTGGCGGTAGTTCTTGCCGAAGAACGACGTGTTGCGGTCGAAGTACAGGCCGCTGTCGATGCTGGCAATCGGTACGCCACGGTTCTGATTGCTGTCGAACTTGCCACTTACGTAGCGGGTTCCGTCACGTGCCGCTGCAGCCTGCTGGTCAATGATGTCTTGTTTGCCGGTACTGTCCAGATCCAGTTGGTACTGAGTGTACTGATACTTGAGCGACGGCTTCAGGAAGCCATAAGTCCAGTTCATCGGCAGGCTCACACCTGGCTTCAGATTCAGACGGTCGCCGTTGGCGCGAGCCAAGCCGCTAACGTTGTTGTCGAGGCGGGACTCGACAGTGCCGTCTTCATTGGTGAAGTTGCCGTCTTCCAGATCACGATCAAAACGAACCAGTTCGGTCTCGTAATCGAAGTTCAGGCCTTCCGGGTGATACGGCAGCCGACCATTGAAGGTGATCTGCGGCAGACGGTCATACGGGGTGATGTTCGACACGGTCGCCAGCTGATACGCCTGAGCGTTCAATCGAGCGGTGTAGCTGTCGCCACGGTAAGTCACCGAACCCTGCTGGTTGACGAAGTCTTCGCTCTTCACGCCAATCTGGTCAGTGGTCAGATCCTGGAAGTAGTACGGATCACTGATCTTGGTGTAGTCAACCTGAGTGAGCACACGGGAGTCGAGACCGCCCTTGTGCTGCCAGTTGTACATGTAGCGATTCTTTTCGTAGTCGGTCTGTTTGCTGCGATCAGTATCTTCGTCGTTCAGATACGCCGCACCGAACTGGCCTTCACTCGACTTGGTCAGGTAACGGAATTCGCCTTCCACCAACATGCCGCGTTTGCTCATGTAACGCGGATACAACGTGGCATCGTAGTTCGGCGCCAGGTTGAAGTAGTACGGAGTGACCAGCATGAAGCCGGTATCGCTGCCGGTGCCGATGGTCGGCGGCAGGAAGCCCGACTGGCGACGGTCGTCGATCGGGAAGTAGATGTACGGCGTGTACAGGATCGGAATGTCCTTGACCCGAAGTGTCACGTTGGTCGCAGTACCGAAACCGGTCGCCGGGTTCAAGGTGATGTTGTTGCCCTTGAGCTGCCAGGCGTTGCTGTTCGGTTCGCACGTGGTGTACGTGCCGTCCTTCAAGCGGATGATCGCGTTCTCGGCACGCTTGGCGTACAGCGCGTTACCGCGGATGCGCGACTTGTGCATCACGTATTCGGCGTTGTCGACCTTGGCTTCACCGGTGTCGAGCTGTACATCGGCGTGATCGCCGACGATCAGCGCGCCGTTGTCACGGATGCGCACATCGCCATTGAGTTCGGCGCGGCTCTCGGCCTGGTACAGGCTCGCTTCATCGGACTCGACCTGCATGCTGCCCTGACGCAGGACAACATCACCGGCCAGGGTGCCAACTTGATCATCGGTGTTATAGCGCGAAGCTTTTGCGCCGATAAAGGTCGGAGCATCGCTTTTATTCGTCTTGTCATTCATGCCAGGACGAGTCGGCTCGATGTAGGCACCAGAGCAATACGGACCGGTCTCGGCCAGTTGGGCGGCGGTGAGTTTCTCGCGCGGAACCCAGTCGAGATGACTGAAGTCTTCGCTACGGGATTTCAGGCCACGGCCTTTGGCTTCGGTGACCAGTGCCGTTTTAGGGCCTGTGTCGGCAACCGAACCATTTTCGGCCGGGGCGTCGCCGGTGGCGCTGATGGCACTGCCCTCGTGCACTGGACGTGGCGGCAATGCTGCTGCCGACGTCTTGGGCGCACAGGCCCAACCACCCGAAGCCGAGACGGAGCAGTCATACTGCTCGGCGGCGACAACGAATTGACTGGCCAGAGGTTGCATAGCCAGCAGACTGCCGGTTACCAACAACGGAAATTTTTTACGAAACGCGGGGGATTTCAATGCCATCTTATTAGTCCGGGCTTCCTGCGTGCCATCTGCCCGCGGTGTGGGCCGCACGCCTCTCGATGGTCTGAAAAAGATGCTGGATAATAAAGCATGACCCGCTTGACGGCTAGCGCCGTCGGAGACCCTTGCAATGCCTGACCAAGATGTACGCTTGCAACACCTGAAAGTTTGGCTCGATGAGCAGTTGGCAATCCTTTTTGCAGATCAGGGTTGGGGCGCCGTGCCCCCGGCCACGTTGACTGCGGCCAGTAGCGACGCGAGTTTCCGCCGCTACTTCCGTTGGGAAGGAGCCGGTCGCAGCTTTGTCGTGATGGACGCGCCACCACCGCAGGAAAACTGCAAACCGTTCGTGGATATCGCGTTTTTGCTGGCGAAATCCGGAATAAATGTGCCGAAAATTTATGCCGAAGACCTCGATCGTGGATTTCTTTTGCTCAATGACCTGGGCAACAAGACCTATCTCGACGTGATCGATGGCGAAAATGCCGAGCAATTGTTCCGCGATGCTCTGCAAGCGCTGCTGGCTTTTCAGCAGTTGCCGATGGTGGCACCGTTGCCGAGTTATGACGTTGCGTTGCTGCGCCGTGAACTGGAACTGTTCCCCGAGTGGTACGTGAAGCGTGAACTCGGCGTCGAGTTCGATACGACCCAGCAGCAGCAATGGCAGCGTGTCAGCGATCTGTTGATCAACAGCGCCCTGGCCCAGCCGAAAGTCCTGGTGCACCGCGATTACATGCCGCGCAACCTGATGCTCAGCGAGCCGAACCCTGGCGTGCTGGATTTTCAGGATGCCGTTTACGGCCCGGTGACCTACGACGTGACCTGCCTGTTCAAGGACGCCTTCCTCAGTTGGCCTGAAGAGCGCGTGCGTGGCTGGCTGGAAAGTTACTGGCAGCAAGCCTCGGCGCTGAACATTCCGGTGCAGCCGGACTTCGAAGACTTCCTGCGCGCCAGCGACCTGATGGGCGTGCAGCGTCACCTGAAAGTGATCGGCATTTTCGCGCGCATCTGCCATCGCGACGGCAAGCCGCGTTACCTGGCCGACGTGCCGCGCTTCTTCTCCTATATAGAAGCAGTGACTGCCCGTCGTCCTGAGCTGGCCGAGCTGCAAGCGCTGTTCACCAGCCTGCGGGGTGGAGCAACAGTATGAAGGCAATGATTCTGGCGGCGGGCAAAGGCGAGCGCATGCGCCCGCTGACCCTGACCACTCCAAAACCGCTGGTGCGTGCCGGCGGCGTGCCGTTGATCGAGTATCACCTGCGCGCCCTCGCGGCCGCTGGTTTCGACCAAATCGTCATCAACCATGCGTGGCTCGGTCAGCAGATCGAGGATTACCTCGGCGATGGCTCGCAATTCGGCGTGAGCATCGAGTACTCGCCGGAAGGCGAGCCACTGGAAACCGGCGGCGGGATTTTCCGTGCGCTGCCGTTGCTCGGCGATGATGCGTTTCTGGTGGTCAACGGTGATATCTGGACCGATTACGACTTCAGCGTGCTGCACCAGCCGATTAATGGTCTGGCGCATCTGGTGCTGGCGGACAATCCGGCGCATCACCCGACTGGCGATTTCTGTCTGGTTGACGGGCAAGTCAGCGACGGCCAGGCGAGCGCAGCAACCCTGACCTACAGCGGTATCGCCGTGCTCCATCCGCAACTGTTCGACGGGTGTGTGGACGGTGCTTTCAAGCTCGCACCGCTACTGCGCAAAGCCATGGCGGACGGTGAAGTCACTGGCGAGCGGCTGAAGGGTCACTGGGTGGATGTCGGCACCCACGAGCGTCTCGCCGAAGCTGAAACCTTGATAGAAGCGAGTCGCTGACATGTTGTGGCCAGGGACTCTGATTGGAGCCGGAGCAGGTTTTGCGATTGCCAGCATTCCGGGGGCCATGCTTGGGGCATTGTTGGGGCAGGCGCTGGATCGGCGTCTGCATTTGCAGAGCTGGGGGCATTTGCGCGAGAAGCTCGGCGGGCGGCCAATGCTGCGCAACGACGAGTTGTTGTTTGTGCTGCTTGGGCGTCTGGCCAAGAGCGACGGTCGGGTTACTGACGGGCATATCCAGCAGGCGCGCAACGAGATGCGCGCGCTGGAGATGGGCGAGCCGGCAACGCGTCGGGCGATTGCCGCGTTCAATCGCGGCAAGTCCGGCAGCGATCATCTGCGCGGTTATCTGAAGCGTCTGAGTGCGCAACCGCATGCTGCCGAAGGTGTATTGCGCGCCTGTTGGCGAATGGTCTGGGCCGATGGTCGCGCGGGTGTCAGCGAGCGTGAGCTGCTGGCGCAGTGGGGCAAGTGGCTGGGCTGGACGACGCAGCAGGTGCAGGCACTGGCCAGTGATTACGAGCCGGGCAAGCGCCCGATCGTCAGTGCGGCGGTGAGTTATCAGGAAGCGATGAAATTGCTTGGGGTATCGGCGACCAGTGAGCCGGCGCAGATCAAACGGGCGTACCGGCGGCTGTTGAGCCGGCATCACCCGGACAAGATTGCCGGCACCGGCGCAACGGCGGCGCAGGTGCGGGAGGCGACCGAGAAAACCCGGGAGTTGCACAATGCCTACACGTTGGTTCGTGAGCGGCGGGATTTTCGCTAACCGTTAGATGTAGCGACTGCGCTGGCCCCTTCGCGAGCAGGCTCGCTCCCACACTGGATCTGCGTATACAAACCATTGTGGGAGCGAGCCTGCTCGCGAAGGGGGCGACGCGGTTTAACGGTCAGTCCGTGCTCTGCGGATTCAACCAGCCGCGCACCCGGCGGAACAATTGTTCCTGTTCAGCCTTGTTATCCGGCAACGCCTTGAGCGCGACCTGGCTGAACGCCGAGGTCTTCAAGCGCTTGCTCGCCTGCATGCGCTCCAGCGCGGCGTTGCGATCCAGCGGTTTGTCCATGTAGAAAATATCCGCAGTCGGCAGCTTCAGTGTCGGCGTCAGTTCAACCAGTTGCGGCTTGGCCTTGGCGGGTGCCTGCGCATCGACCATGACAAACTTTTCGATTTGCGCCGTTTGTTTTTCGTTCAGGTAGCGCGCAGCCCAATAGGCGCCGGTGCCGTGACCGAGCACGACAATGCTGCGTGCGCTCTGCTGCTCGGCATAGCCAATCGCGGCATCGATGCGCGCGAAGATGCGTTCGGCATCGGCCTTGGTTTGTTCCTCGGTGGTCTCGGCAACGACCGGATCGGCCACTTCGGCTTCGCCCCCCGCTGCCTGTTCGATCGGCTGCGCGGTGGTGGCATCCTTGCTGCCGGTTTCCGGCGCTTTCGGCGCGGCGGCAGGCTCGATCACCCGCGGTGCGATGGCATCGCTTTGCAGATCGGGCAGAGTGATACTCAGGCTGCTCCACTCGGCGTCCGGCAATTTGTGCCGCAATGGGCCGATTGCCTGCGGCCAGTCAGCGGTTTCGCCGGCGCCGGGGATGATGATTACCGCGCCCTTGGGCTCGGCGGTGTTGGCCGGTTTCCACAGGGCGAGAAATGTATCGCTGCCCGCCTGCAATTGTTGCTGTTCTTGCGCCGGGACCTTACGTTCCAGTGCGGCCGCCTCTTCCTGACTACGCTCAAGCAGTGGCTGGCGTTCGGCGGGTTTTTCTTCGGCAGGTTTTTCCGTGGCGGCGGCAGGTGCCGGATCGGCGGCTTCGACGGAAAACGCACAAGGCAGGATCAGCGACAGGCACAATGCTGGCATTGCCAGGCGGTAGACAGAGGGCATCGGTTATTCCAGGCCAGAAAGTATCCCGGCAGCCTAATGGGTTGGTCAGAATTTGTCAGTGTATGAGACTTCAATGAAGCGATTTTGCTGCCTGTGGGTTATCGGCTGTTTGTGGTTTCCCTTGATGGGCTGGGCGGCGCCTGCGCCACCGACACACGCGGCGCAGTTGTCGGCGAGCCAGCAGCAATGGCTGGCGCAACACAATGAGTTGCGCGTCGGTCTGGTGTTGCAGGCGCCGTATGCAACCTACGATCGACGCCTGCAGCGGCTGTCGGGGGCCAGCGTCGAGTTGATGAAGTTGCTGGCCAAGGCGCTCAACGTCGAACTGAGCTGGCGCAATTTTCAGGACCTGGCGCAACTGGAAACGGCGCTGCGCGAAGGCGAGATCGACATCGCTCCGGGCCTGAGTCAGACCCCGAGCGCACTGCGCCTGTGGCAGTTTTCCGATCCGTACATGCGCGTGCCGCAACTGATTGTCAGCGATCAGAAGGCCGGCGCTGTCGTCGATCTGGAAAAACTCGACAGCCAGACTCGCGTGGCGGTGCGGATGCCGAGTAACACGGCCGATTATCTGCGCGGCACCTACCCACATCTGAACCTGCAAGGCGTGCCGCTGGAGCGTCAGGCGCTGCAGTTGCTGTTGAGTCAGCAGGCGGCTTACGCGGTGGTCGATGAGGCGCAGCTCGGGCGTCTGTCGGCAGAGCCGGAGTTCGCCGAACTGGTGGTGGTCGGTGATATCGGTCTGCCGCAGTTGTTGCGGGTCGCCTCGCGCCGCGATTGGCCGGAACTGGCCGGCATCGTCCAGAGTGCTTTACGCGCTATCCCGGCCAAGGATCTGGAGCAGTTGCACAATCAATGGCTGCAACCGAAATACCCGCGACTGTCGGAGTCGCCGGGGTTCTGGCAGAACCTCAGCCTGTTGTTCGCGGTGATGCTGTTCAGTTGCGTGGCCATTGTGTTCTGGCAACGACGCCAGCAGCACAGCCTTGAACAGCGCTTGCTCGCCGCCCGAGAAGACATCGCCTTGCGCGCCGCCAGCGAAGAAGCCTTGCGGCTGACACAGTTTTCCATCGATCAAAGCACCGTCGGCATTCTCTGGGTGAATTGGGACAGCCATGTGCGTTACGCCAACCGTGCCGCCGAAGTCATGCTCGGTTATCCCTCGGGCGGACTGATCGAGCGACCGCTGATCGACTTCGAGCCGGGCCTGCACATGGATCGCTGGCTCAATCTGTGGAAACGCGCGCGGGCCAGTGAAGAGGGGCCGCTGAGTTTCGAGACCAGTTGCGTGCGCGCCGATGGCAGTGTTTTGCCGGCGGACGTGTCGCTGAGTTTTCTGCGCTTTCGCGACAGCGAATACCTGGTGGTTTATCTCACTGACGTCACCGAGCGCCGTCGCGCGCTGGCGGCTTTGCAGGAGAGCGAGGCACGCCTGCAAGGCATCGCGGCGAATGTGCCGGGGCTGGTTTTCCGGCTGGAGCGCGCGCCGGTGACCGGGCAGATCGACTTTGCCTACATCAGTGAAGGCAGCGAAAGCCTGGTCGGTTACGCGCCGGCCGTTATTGCTCATCGCGACATGGGCCTGCGCAGTCTGGTGCATCCGGATGACAAGGCCAGTTACCACCGCACTCAGGATCAGGCGCTGGACACCGATAGCGACTGGTCATGGCAGGGCCGAATCCTCACGCGTCAGGGCGAGCAACGCTGGGCAGAAATCAAGGCGATTACCCGTCAACTGGAGGATGGCGCCTACGTGTGGGACGGCATCGTCTGGGACATCACCGAGAGCAAGCGTATCGAGCTTGAGCTGGCGGCATCCCGTGAGCAGTTGCGCGAACTGTCGGCGCACCTTGAGAGCGTGCGTGAAGAAGAGAAGGCGCGGATTGCCCGCGAGGTTCACGATGAGTTAGGGCAGATGCTTACGGTGCTGAAACTGGAGACATCGATGTGCGAATTGGCCTACGCGCAACTCGACCCCGGTCTGAACGAGCGATTGAACAGCATGAAGCGCCTGATCGCCCAGCTGTTCCAGTTGGTGCGCGATGTGGCGACGGCGCTGCGACCGCCGATTCTCGACGCCGGGATTGCCTCGGCGATCGAATGGCAGGCGCGCCGATTTGAGGCGCGCACACAGATCCCGTGTCTGGTGCAGGTGCCGGACAATCTGCCGGCGCTCAGTGATGCCAAGGCAATTGGCCTGTTCCGGATTTTGCAGGAAGCGCTGACCAACGTGATGCGCCATGCTCAGGCGCATACTGTGGAGCTGACACTGGCGTTGGAAGGCGACGAATTGTGTCTGACGGTCAGTGATGATGGCGTAGGATTTGTCGCCGCTGCCAGTCGGCCGACTTCGTTTGGTCTGGTCGGCATGCGTGAGCGGGTGTTGATCATGGGCGGGCGGTTGGAGCTGGAGAGTGAGCCGGGGGAGGGTACCAGTCTGATGGTGCGGGTGCCGGTGAGTGAGGTCTGAAAGTCTGTGGTGTTTGAGCTGACGCTATCGCGAGCAGGCTCACTCCTACAGGGATTAGTGTTTGCCTGAAGTCTGGAGAAAAAATTTGATCCGTGTACTGGTAGCCGAAGACCACACCATCGTCCGCGAAGGCATCAAGCAATTGATCGGCCTGGCCAAGGATCTGCAAGTGGTGGGGGAGGCGAGCAATGGTGAACAGTTACTCGAAACCCTGCGCAGCGTGCCGTGTGAGGTTGTGTTGCTGGACATCTCCATGCCCGGCGTCAACGGCCTCGAAGCGATCCCGCGCATCCGTGCATTGAACAACCCGCCAGCGATTCTGGTGTTGTCGATGCACGACGAAGCGCAGATGGCTGCGCGAGCATTAAAAGTCGGCGCCGCCGGGTATGCGACCAAGGACAGCGATCCGGCGCTGTTGCTCACGGCGATTCGCAAGGTCGCGGCGGGTGGGCGATATATCGATCCGGATCTGGCGGACCGCATGGTGTTTGAAGTCGGCCTGACTGACACGCGGCCATTGCATTCGTTGCTGTCCGAACGCGAATTCTCGGTGTTCGAGCGCCTGGCCCAAGGCGCCAACGTCAACGACATCGCCCAGCAACTGGCGCTGAGCAGCAAAACCATCAGCACCCACAAGGCGCGGCTGATGCAAAAGCTCAACATCACCTCGCTGGCTGAACTGGTCAAATACGCGATGGAGCACAAACTCCTCTAACAGTCGCCGCGATCAAAATGTAGGAGTGAGCCTGCTCGCGATAGCTTTCTCTCAGTCAACACTGCAGTGACTGATCCACCGCTATCGCGAGCAGGCTCACTCCTACAGGGGATCTCCATAGCGCCGGAAATTTCGGGCATGTCCATAAGCGACACGCGCTTTGGCTTGTTCTTACGGCTCGCAGCTCAACCCTCGCCACTGCCTTACCTGTTAGCGCCATCCTTGTAGGGCAATCCCTACCCCCAACCTTCCATCCGGCTGAGGCGATTCTCTCCTGCGCCCCGATTTGCGCGCCTGTCAGCAACCACTAGGCTTAACCCACAAGCAGTCATCAACAACAAAGGTGTGGGTATGAGCCAGGTCGATACAAACGCAGGGGCCAGTGATGTGCTGGTCAGCTTTCGTGGAGTGCAGAAGAGCTACGACGGCGAGAACCTGATCGTCAAAGACCTCAACCTGGACATTCGCAAAGGCGAATTTCTCACCCTGCTCGGGCCGTCCGGTTCCGGCAAGACCACCAGCCTGATGATGCTCGCCGGTTTCGAAACACCGACCGCCGGCGAAATTCTGCTGGCCGGGCGCTCGATCAACAACGTGCCGCCGCACAAGCGCGACATCGGCATGGTGTTCCAGAACTACGCGCTGTTCCCGCACATGACCGTGGCGGAAAACCTCGCCTTCCCGCTGACCGTCCGTGGCCTGAACAAAAGCGATGTCAGTGACCGGGTGAAGAAAGTCCTCAGCATGGTTCAGCTCGACGCGTTCGCCTCGCGCTACCCGGCGCAGCTGTCCGGCGGTCAGCAGCAGCGTGTGGCACTGGCCCGCGCGCTGGTGTTCGAGCCGCAACTGGTGCTGATGGACGAACCCCTAGGCGCCCTCGACAAACAACTGCGTGAACACATGCAGATGGAAATCAAACACCTGCACCAGCGCCTCGGCGTGACCGTGGTCTACGTGACCCACGATCAGGGTGAAGCGCTGACCATGTCCGACCGCGTCGCGGTATTCCACCAAGGTGAAATCCAGCAGATCGCGCCGCCACGCAGCCTTTACGAAGAACCGAAAAACACCTTCGTCGCCAACTTCATCGGTGAGAACAACCGCCTCAACGGTCGTCTGCTCAGCCAGAACGGCGAGCGTTGTGTGGTCGAGTTGGGCCGAGGCGAAAAGGTCGAGGCGCTGGCGGTCAACGTCGGCCAGACCGGCGAACCGGTGACCCTGTCGATCCGTCCCGAGCGCGTCAGCCTCAACGGTTCCAGCGATCAATGCGTCAACCGCTTCTCAGGGAGGGTGGCGGAATTCATCTATCTGGGCGACCACGTCCGGGTGCGCCTGGAAGTCTGTGGCAAGACCGACTTCTTCGTGAAACAACCGATTGCCGAGCTCGATCCTGCGCTCGCGGTCGGCGACGTGGTACCGCTTGGCTGGCAGGTCGAGCACGTTCGCGCGCTTGATCCACTTCTAGAGGCGCATTAATCGCCCCGGCAACACCAACACCAACCCTGCACGTGGAGAGAACAATAAATGTTGAGATCCCTGAAGTTCACCGCCCTGACCCTGGGCCTGATGGGTGCGGCCAGCGCAATGGCCGCTGGCCCGGATTTGACCGTGGTGTCGTTTGGCGGGGCGAACAAGGCGGCGCAAGTCAAAGCCTTCTATGCACCGTGGGAAGCGGCGGGCAACGGCAAGATCGTCGCCGGCGAATACAACGGCGAAATGGCCAAGGTCAAAGCCATGGTCGACACCAAGAGCGTGTCGTGGGACCTGGTGGAAGTTGAATCGCCAGAACTGTCTCGCGGCTGTGACGAAGACATGTTCGAGCAACTCGACCCGGCGCTGTTCGGCAAGACTGAAGACTACGTTAAAGGCGCGATTCAGCCGTGCGGCGTGGGCTTCTTCGTTTGGTCGACCGTACTGGCTTACAACGCCGACAAGCTGAAAACCGCACCGACCAGTTGGGCGGATTTCTGGGACACGAAGAAATTCCCGGGCAAACGTGGCCTGCGTAAAGGTGCCAAGTACACCCTCGAATTCGCTCTGATGGCCGATGGTGTGGCGCCGAAAGACGTCTACAAAGAGTTGGCGAGCAAGGGTGGCCAGGATCGCGCGTTCAAGAAACTCGATGAGCTGAAACCGAATATCCAGTGGTGGGAAGCCGGCGCGCAACCGCCGCAATACCTCGCTTCCGGTGACGTAGTGATGAGCTCGGCCTACAACGGTCGCATCGCTGCCGTGCAGAAAGAATCCAACCTGAAAGTGGTTTGGAACGGCGGCATCTACGACTTCGACGCCTGGGCCATCCCGAAAGGTCTGGACGCCAAGCGCGCGGAAGCTGCGAAGAAATTCATCGCCTACTCGGTGCAGCCGCAACAGCAGAAGACCTACTCGGAAAACATCGCCTACGGCCCGGCCAACACCCAAGCCGTACCGCTGCTGGCCAAGGATGTCCTGAAAGACATGCCGACCACTCCGGAAAACATCGCCAACCAGGTGCAGATCGACGTCAGCTTCTGGGCTGACAACGGCGAGCAACTGGAGCAGCGCTTCAACTCCTGGGCTGCGAAATAACCCGAGCATACGGGCGACGGCTTTCCGGATGATCGTTCCCACGCTCTGCGTGGGAACGCCGCCCGGGACGCTCCGCGTCCCTGTGACGCAGAGCGTCACTGGATGCGTTACCACGCAGAGCGTGGGAACGATCAGTAGCTAAAGTTCGAGGTGGTTCACCACCTCTGTAACGATCAAAGATTTGCGGAGTACGTCATGGCCATCGCCGTTCCCCTGAACGAGGGCAACAGCCCCACCTTGAAGCAGAAGCTCAAGCGCGCCGAGCGGGTCAACCGCTGGAAGGCTCAAGCGCTGATTGCGCCGCTGGTGCTGTTTCTGCTGCTGGTGTTTCTGGTGCCGATCGTGGCGCTGCTCTACAAAAGCGTCGGCAACCCCGAAGTGGTCGGCGGCATGCCGCGCACCGTGGCAGCCATCGCCAGCTGGGATGGCCGTGGCCTGCCCGCTGAACCCGTCTACAAAGCCGCCGGCGAAGACCTCGCCGAAGCGCGCAAAAACCAGACGCTGGGCGATCTGTCCAAGCGCTTGAACATGGAGTTGGCCGGCTATCGCAGCCTGCTGACCAAAACCGCCCGGGCGCTGCCCTTCGCCAGCGAACCGGCCTCTTATAAAGAAGCCCTCGAAGCACTCGACGAACGTTGGGGCGACCCCGCCTACTGGCAGGTGGTGAAACGCAACACCAGCAGCATCACGCCTTATTACCTGCTGGCGTCCGTCGACCACCGCATCGACGACCTCGGCGAAATCGCCCCGGCCACCCCGGATCAGGCGATCTACCTCGACATCTTCGCCCGCACCTTCTGGATGGGCCTGGTCATCACCGTGATCTGCCTGCTGCTGGCTTATCCACTGGCTTACCTGCTGGCGAACCTGCCATCGCGGCAGAGCAATCTGCTGATGATTCTGGTGCTGCTGCCGTTCTGGACCTCGATTCTGGTGCGCGTCGCCGCGTGGATCGTGCTGTTGCAATCGGGCGGTCTGATCAACAGTGGCCTGATGGCCATGGGCATCATCGATAAACCGCTGGAACTGGTGTTCAACCGCACCGGTGTGTACATCTCGATGGTGCACATCCTGTTGCCGTTCATGATCCTGCCGATCTACAGCGTGATGAAAGGCATCTCGCCGACCTACATGCGCGCGGCGATTTCCCTCGGCTGCCACCCGTTCGCCAGTTTCTGGCGGGTGTACTTCCCGCAGACCTACGCCGGTGTCGGCGCGGGGTGCCTGTTGGTCTTCATCCTCGCCATCGGCTACTACATCACCCCGGCGCTGCTCGGCAGCCCGAACGATCAAATGGTCAGCTACTTCGTCGCCTTCTACACCAACACCAGCATCAACTGGGGCATGGCCACCGCACTGGGCGGGCTGTTGTTGCTGGCGACCGTGGTGCTTTATCTGATTTACAGCTGGCTGGTCGGCGCCAGTCGCCTGCGCCTGAGCTAAGGGGAATTCGAGATGCTGAGTCCTTACATGTCGCCCATCGAACGGGTGTGGTTCTACAGCCTGCGGATTCTCTGCGGCCTGATTCTGTTGTTCCTGATTCTGCCGGTGCTGGTGATCATTCCGCTGTCGTTCAACTCGGGCAGTTTTCTGGTCTATCCGCTGCAAGGCTTCTCGCTGCAGTGGTATCACGACTTCTTCGCTTCGGCGGAATGGATGCGCGCACTGAAGAACAGCATCATCGTCGCCCCGGCGGCGACGGTGCTGGCGATGATCTTCGGTACGCTCGCAGCGATTGGCCTGACCCGTGGCGACTTCCCCGGTAAAGCGCTGGTGATGGCGCTGGTGATTTCGCCGATGGTGGTGCCAGTGGTGATCATTGGTGTGGCGAGCTATCTGTTTTTTGCGCCATTGGGCCTGGGTAATAGCTTCTTCTCGCTGATCGTCGTGCATGCGGTGCTGGGCGTGCCGTTTGTGATCATCACAGTGTCGGCGACGTTGCAGGGCTTTAACCACAATCTGGTGCGTGCGGCGGCGAGTCTTGGTGCTTCGCCACTGACGGCGTTCCGCCGGGTGACCTTGCCGCTGATTGCGCCGGGGGTGATTTCCGGGGCGCTGTTTGCGTTTGCGACTTCGTTTGATGAGGTGGTGGTGACGCTGTTTCTTGCCGGGCCTGAGCAGGCGACGTTGCCTCGGCAGATGTTTAGCGGGATTCGCGAGAACCTCAGCCCAACCATCGCCGCCGCCGCTACTTTGCTGATCGCCTTCTCGGTCATCCTGCTGCTGACCCTGGAATGGCTGCGGGGACGTAGCGAGAAGCTGCGTACCGCTCAGGTTTAAGGGCCAGATCAAGAGCTTACCCCCTCACCCCAACCCTCTCCCCCAGGGGGTAGAGGGGGAAAGGGAGCAGATCTTCATGGGTTTCAAATCCTGAGTTCGACTCGGTATCGCAAGTCGGTGTATCTCCTCCATCCGCCTCGGTCAGTCTTTTTACCTTCGGGGGGGAGGGGAGCAGATCGTTGTGCTTTTCAAAACCTGAGTTCGACTCGGTATCTCAAGTCGGTGTACCTCTCACATTCACCTCGGTCAGTCCCCTCTCCCTCCGGGAGAGGGCTAGGGTGAGGGGCTCTTGATCTTCTACCCGATCAACCATTCACACCCTGAATAGCAGACAACCCCAAATCCCCAGCTAATCTTGTGCCCAGCTCCCACATCTATAAGAGGCTGCGCACGATGAGTCTGTCCCAGTTCAAAATCGCTCACAAACTGATCACCGGCGCCGGAGCCATCGAACAACTGGCCGCCGAACTCACACGCCTGGATATCGACAACCCGCTGATCGTCACCGATGCCGCGCTGGTCAAATCCGGCACGGTAGAGCTGGCGCTGGTGCAACTCGGCGGGCGCGACTACGAGATTTTCGACCGCGTACTGCCCGACCCGGAAATCGCCATCGTCGAAGACTGCATGCGTGTTTACCGCGAAGGCGGGCATGACGGTTTGATCGGCCTCGGTGGCGGTAGCGCCATCGACATCGCCAAAAGTGTCGCTGCGTATGCCGGTTACCACGGCGCACTGGAAGATCTGTTCGGTGTCGACCAGGTGCCACGCAAAGGCCCGCCGCTGATCGCCATCCCGACCACCGCCGGCACCGGTTCCGAAGTGACCAACGTCGCAATCCTCTCGGACAAAGTCGCGCAACTGAAGAAAGGCATCGTCAGCGACTTTCTATTACCGGACGTCGCGCTGGTCAGCCCGCAAATGACCCTGACCTGCCCCCGCAGCGTCACCGCCGCCAGTGGCGTCGACGCCTTGGTGCACGCCATCGAATCCTATCTGTCGGTGAATGCCTCGCCGATCACCGACTCCCTGGCCATCGGCGCCATCAAGTTGATCGCCAGCGCGTTGCCCAAGGCCTACGCCAACGGCGCCAACCTGCAAGCGCGCGAAGACATGGCCACCGCCAGCCTGATGGCCGGCATGGCATTCGGTAATGCCGGGGTCGGCGCGGTGCATGCGCTGGCGTACCCGCTGGGCGGGCGTTTCAACATTGCCCATGGCGTCAGTAATGCCTTGCTGCTGCCGTATGTCATGACCTGGAACAAAATGGCTTGCGTCGAACGCATGCAGGATATTGCCGAAGCCATGGGGGTGAAGACCGCTCATCTGAGTGCAACCGAGGCGGCGGACAAAGCCGTGCAGGCGATGAGTGATCTGTGCGCAGCCGTGGAAATCCCGGCCGGGCTGCGTAGTTTCGGCGTGCCGGAAGAAGCGATCCCGGCCATGGCTGCAGAAGCCGCGGGCATCGAGCGCTTGATGCGCAACAATCCGCGCAAACTCAGCGCCGTCGATATCGAGAAGATCTACCGAGCGGCGTACTGATCATCGCGGTCACGGTGCGCGCAGCAATCCATGAGGCTACAATGCGCGCCATCGTGATTTAGCTCAGAAAAGGTGCGTCATGCAGCCCTTCGTAATTGCTCCGTCGATTCTCTCCGCCGACTTCGCCCGCCTCGGCGAGGAAGTGGACAACGTTCTCGCCGCTGGCGCCGACTTCGTCCACTTCGACGTCATGGACAACCACTACGTGCCAAACCTGACCATCGGCCCGATGGTTTGCGCGGCGTTGCGCAAGTACGGCGTCACCGCGCCGATCGACGCGCACCTGATGGTCAGCCCGGTGGATCGCATCGTCGGCGACTTTATCGAAGCCGGCGCGACCTACATCACCTTCCACCCGGAAGCCACGCTGCACGTTGATCGTTCGCTGCAACTGATCCGTGAAGGCGGCTGCAAATCCGGTCTGGTGTTCAACCCGGCGACCCCGCTGGACGTGCTCAAGTACGTGATCGACAAGGTCGACATGGTCTTGCTGATGAGTGTCAACCCGGGCTTCGGCGGGCAGAAATTCATTCCTGGCACCCTCGACAAACTGCGCGAAGCGCGGGCGATTATCGATGCCTCGGGCCGTGACATCCGTCTGGAAATCGACGGCGGCGTCAACGTCAACAACATCCGCGAAATCGCCGCGGCTGGCGCTGACACCTTTGTCGCTGGCTCGGCAATTTTCAACGCGCCGAACTACCAGGAAGTCATCGACAAGATGCGCTCCGAACTGGCGCTGGCGCGCCCATGAGCGGATTTGAGCAGCTGTTCCCGGGAAAACTGCCACGGCTGGTGATGTTCGATCTGGATGGCACATTGATCGACTCGGTTCCAGACCTGGCAGCGGCGGTGGACACCATGCTGCTCTCGCTCGGCCGCAAGCCCGCGGGTATCGAATCGGTACGCGAGTGGGTGGGTAACGGCGCGCCAGTGTTGGTGCGCCGGGCGTTGGCCGGTGGCATTGATCATTCGACGGTGGATGACGTCGAGGCCGAGCATGCGCTGGAAGTGTTCATGGAGGCTTACGGCGCCAGCCATGAGCTGACCGTGGTCTATCCCGGCGTGCGCGACACCCTCAAGTGGCTGCACAAGCAAGGCGTGGCCATGGCGCTGATCACCAACAAGCCGGAGCGTTTCGTCGCGCCGTTGCTGGATCAGATGAAGATCGGCCGCTACTTCAAGTGGATCATCGGCGGCGATACCTTGCCGCAGAAGAAACCTGATCCGGCGGCGCTGTTCTTTGTGATGAAAATGGCCAATATTCCGGCCTCGCAATCGTTGTTCGTCGGCGACTCGCGCAGCGACGTGCTGGCGGCGAAAGCGGCGGGGGTCAAATGCGTGGCGTTGAGTTACGGTTACAACCATGGCCGGCCGATTGCCGAAGAATCACCTGCCTTGGTGATCGACGATCTGCGCAAGCTAATTCCCGGTTGCCTCGTCACGGCCGCTGAGATAACGTTGCCCGACGCTTCTCAATCCCCTTCTGGAAACGCCATCGTGGTGGTCACTCGCAAACTCTGGATGAAAGTCATCAAGGCCCTGGCCCGCTGGCGTTGGCGCGCCTGACTTGTTTCTGGCCGGCCTGCCGGCGCGTTTGCATACCTGACTGATTTGCCCCTCACACCACGAGGCACCTTATGATCCGCGAAGAATTCCTGCGCTTGGCCGCTGACGGCTACAACCGCATCCCATTGGCCTGCGAAACCCTGGCCGACTTCGACACGCCGCTGTCGATCTACCTGAAACTGGCTGACCAGCCCAACTCCTACCTGCTCGAATCGGTGCAGGGCGGTGAGAAATGGGGCCGTTACTCGATTATCGGCCTGCCATGCCGCACCGTGCTGCGGGTTCACGATCATCACGTCAGTATCACCGTTGATGGCGTCGAGACCGAAAGTCACGACGTTGAAGACCCGCTGGCCTTCGTTGAAACCTTCAAGGCGCGTTACAACGTGCCGACCATCGCCGGTCTGCCACGCTTCAATGGTGGTCTGGTCGGTTACTTCGGTTACGACTGCGTGCGTTATGTCGAGAAGCGCTTGGGCAAGTGCCCGAATCCGGATCCACTGGGCGTGCCGGACATTCTGCTGATGGTTTCCGACGCCGTTGTCGTTTTCGACAACCTTGCCGGCAAGATGCACGCAATCGTGCTGGCCGACCCTGCCGAGGCCGATGCTTTCGAACAGGGTCAAGCACGTTTGCAGGAACTGCTGGAGCAATTGCGCCAGCCAATCACGCCGCGCCGTGGTCTGGACTTCAGCAAACAGCAATCGGCTGATCCGGTATTTCGTTCGAGTTTCACCCAGGACGATTACGAAAAAGCCGTCGACACCATCAAGGAATACATCCTGGCCGGTGACTGCATGCAGGTCGTGCCGTCGCAGCGCATGTCGATCGACTTCAAGGCTGCGCCGATTGATTTGTACCGCGCCCTGCGTTGCTTCAACCCGACGCCGTACATGTACTTCTTCAACTTCGGCGATTTCCACGTTGTCGGCAG
This sequence comes from Pseudomonas sp. NPDC087690, assembly GCF_044743175.1. Classification (NCBI taxonomy): domain Bacteria; kingdom Pseudomonadati; phylum Pseudomonadota; class Gammaproteobacteria; order Pseudomonadales; family Pseudomonadaceae; genus Pseudomonas; species Pseudomonas sp. NPDC087690. The sequence continues at coordinate 21,266 of NZ_JBIUVX010000034.1, read as the reverse complement.
TTCGCCGGAAGTGCTGGTGCGCGTTGAAGACAACCTGATCACCGTGCGCCCGATTGCCGGCACGCGCCCACGTGGCGCGACCGAAGAAGCCGATGTGGCGCTGGAAGAAGACTTGCTGTCGGATGACAAAGAGATCGCCGAGCACTTGATGCTGATCGATCTGGGTCGCAACGATACCGGTCGCGTTTCGGAAATCGGTTCGGTGAAACTCACCGAGAAGATGGTCATCGAGCGCTATTCCAATGTGATGCATATCGTCTCCAACGTCACCGGTCAGTTGAAAGCCGGGCTGACGGCGATGGACGCGTTGCGGGCGATTCTGCCGGCCGGCACCTTGTCGGGTGCGCCGAAGATTCGCGCGATGGAAATCATCGACGAACTGGAGCCGGTCAAGCGTGGTGTGTATGGCGGTGCGGTCGGTTACTTCGCCTGGAACGGCAACATGGACACCGCGATTGCCATTCGTACAGCGGTGATCAAGAACGGCGAACTGCACGTGCAGGCCGGTGGTGGCATCGTCGCCGATTCGGTGCCGGCACTGGAATGGGAAGAGACCTTGAACAAACGCCGCGCGATGTTCCGCGCCGTGGCGCTGGCCGAGCAAACTCCGGAAGCCTGAGCCAACGCAACCCCCCCTGTAGGAGTGAGCCTGCTCGCGATAGCGGATTGACATTCAACGGATATGTTGTCTGAACCACCGCAATCGCGAGCAGGCTCACTCCTACATTTGATCTGTGTTCGGCCATAAAAAAAGCGGCGCCTGTGAGGGCGCCGCTTTTTTTGTGCCTGCGGTTTTAGAAATCCAGCACCACTCCGACGTTAACGCCCTGCTGAGTAAAGTCATCATCCTTGCGCAACGTATACCCGCCACGCAACGCCAGATCAGCCGTGAGCTTGTGGCTGACGCCCAGGCTCAAGCGGTTCAAATGGCTCTGCGGCGTGTAACCCTCAAGTTTGAAGTCATTGGCTGGCAGTGTATTGAGTGCGATGCGGACCTTTTGCACGTCATCTTCGTACTCACGCTCGTGGGCGTATTCGCCAAATACCTGGGTTTGCGGGGTGATGTTGTATTTGCCCTGCAAGCCGAGACCGAGGCGTTTCGAATCGCGGGTCTGATCATCGAAGGTCAGCGCGGTGGCGCGGTTGCTCTTCTCTGAATAGCCGTCGACATCGACGCTGGCGTAATCGGCGCTGACGAACGGCGACAGGTGCCATTCGCTGCCCGGCTGGGCAATGTCATAACCGATGCGAGTGCTGAACGCCCACAGGCTGCCGTCGGTATCGCCTTTCTCCGCACCCTCGCTCGCGCCGAGATCGAACTTGCGCTTGAGGTTGTCGTAGTCGAGTTTGCCGCCGGTCAACGCCATGTCAGCCCACCAGCGATTCTGCTGAAACTGAGCAAACGCGGTGGCCATGTAACTGTTGAGTTTGTAGTCCGAGTCGTTGTGACCGGCCTCCAGGTTCTGCCGGTAGAAACCACCCGCCACACCGACACGCCAGTCTTCGTTGAGACGATAGCTGCCGCCGACGTTGAGGTTGTAACCGCTGCCGTCGGCGCTGGCGCCGCTGCTTTGGCTGTCGACATCCAGATGCTGACCGCCAGCGGAAACAATCGCCCGCCATTGACCAACCGCTTGCCAGTTTTCCCAATCCGCCTGCCATTGGCTGCGCAATTCATCCTGATGCGCACGTACGGTGGCGTGGGCCATTTCCGGCAGCAGCGTCAGTTCCCACGGCGCGGCCAGCAGGGAGTAGGCGTAGTCGGAGATCAGTTTCTGGCCGGCTTCGGTGGGGTGCACGCCGTCGTTGTAAATCAACTTGCTCGGATCCGGGGTTGCACTGTTGATGCCGTAACGGGCGTTTTCCGGGCAACTGCTGCCGCTGAAGCAGGTCGCGGTCAGGTTCTGATCGGTGGCGAGACCAAAGCGGCCCGGATCGGCGAACACCTCCGATAGCAGCACCGGAATGTTCAAAGGAATGATTTCGGCGTTGATGCCTTGCAGGCGCGTGACCAATTGGCTGTTGAACTGGCTGGCGAGCTGACTGCTGAAAGCCTGCAGCGGCGTGCCATTGATCGCTGGAGTCAGACCGACGTCAGGCAGCAACCAGACCATCACGTATTTGGCACCGGCGGTTTGCAGTGTCTGCACGCTGTCGGCCAGTCGATCTGCTGCGGCGTTGGCTTGCGGCAGACTGAGAATGCGCCCCTGCAGGAAGTCGTTACCGCCTCCGGAGATGTAATACAGCGCGTTTGGATCGGCGCGGAAGCCGTTTGATGGCAGGTAACCGGCGCGGGTGCGTTCGCCTGTGGCGGACTGTGTGGTGATCGAGTCGAGGATCTGGTCGGTGCGATAGCCGCCAACCGCCCAGTTGTTGCCGTCAGGCTGGCCGTTTTCGGCGCGCACGGCGGAGCTGGAAGAGGCGGTCTGGTCTGGCGAAAAGCCAAGGCGTCCGCCGAGCAACTGCGTAGAGTTCAATGAATACAGTTCACCGCTGCCATTCTGATACACCGGCCCGGTCCGGTTGGTGTAACGCTCGGTGGAGCCGGCCGGTCCGCCAGTGTCGGCGAAGGTTCCGGCGTCATTGAGACTGTCGCCGAAAACTATGAAATTCGAATAGGGATTGGGTGCTGCATTCGCCTGAGCACAAGCCAGTGCGAGCAGGCAGCCAGCCAGCGGTACAAACAACGTCTGTTTGATCATGAGCAAGTCCGTTTATTTATTGTTGTAGGTGAACGAAACGACAGTACCAAAAACTTCCGGCGTTTTGCCATCGGTCGCCAATCCTCCACTGGATTTAACCCCCAAATCCCCGGCCATATTGCACGCTCCGCCCAGCTAAGTTACTGTGCTGGAACGTATGAACGAGACCTTCCCCGTGTTGATCACCAGCAAACTTCTGGATCAAGTCATCAAGGCACACGCCCGCTGGCGTTGGCGCGCCTGAATCTTTTCTGCCGGCCCCGCCGGATCTGTATCGCTTTGCCTTCCTTGCCTGTTTGAAATGCCGCTGTGCCGACGCATCTACCTGCGTCCGACATCGTGCAGCGCCCTGCGGGCAAGTGAACTGAAGGCTGTTTTCAAATCAGAATTCAAGAGGTTCGACACGCCATGTTGCTGATGATCGACAACTACGACTCCTTTACTTACAACGTTGTGCAATACCTCGGCGAGCTGGGTGCCGAGGTCAAAGTCGTGCGCAACGACGAATTGACCGTCGCTGAAATCGAAGCGCTCAAGCCTGAACGTATCGTCGTCTCGCCAGGTCCTTGCACGCCGACCGAAGCGGGCATCTCTATCGAAGCCATCAAACACTTCGCCGGCAAACTACCGATCCTCGGTGTCTGCCTTGGTCACCAGTCCATCGGCCAGGCCTTTGGCGGTGACGTTGTACGTGCGCGTCAGGTAATGCACGGTAAGACTAGTCCGGTATTTCACGAGGACAAGGGTGTTTTCGCAGGACTGAATCATCCACTGACGGTTACCCGCTATCACTCGCTGATCGTCAAGCGCGATACTTTGCCCGACTGCCTGGAGCTGACCGCGTGGACGCAACACGACGACGGTTCGGTCGACGAAATCATGGGCCTGCGTCACAAGACCCTGAACATTGAGGGTGTACAGTTCCACCCCGAGTCGATCCTGACCGAGCAGGGTCATGAACTGTTTGCCAACTTCCTCAAACAAACCGGCGGCACGCGCTAAGGACTTTCCATGAATATCAAGACAGCCCTGAGCCGTATCGTCGAACACCTCGACCTCAGCACCGATGAAATGCGCGACGTGATGCGCGAAATCATGACCGGCCAATGCACCGACGCGCAGATTGGCGCGTTCATGATGGCCATGCGCATGAAGAGCGAGAGCATCGATGAAATCGTCGGCGCGGTCTCGGTGATGCGTGAGCTGGCCGATCAGGTTGAACTGAAGACCCTTGATGGCGTGGTCGATGTGGTCGGTACCGGCGGTGACGGTGCAAACATCTTCAACGTCTCGACCGCTTCTTCCTTTGTTGTTGCCGCTGCTGGTTGCACCGTCGCCAAGCACGGCAACCGCGCTGTATCGGGCAAGAGCGGCAGCGCCGACTTGCTCGAAGCCGCCGGTATCTATTTGAACCTGACGCCGGTGCAGGTCGCGCGTTGCATCGACAACGTCGGCATCGGTTTCATGTTTGCCCAGACTCACCACAAAGCCATGAAGTACGCCGCCGGTCCGCGCCGCGATCTCGGCCTGCGTACGCTGTTCAACATGCTCGGCCCGCTTACGAATCCGGCCGGTGTGAAGCATCAGGTGGTGGGCGTATTCAATAAGGCGCTGTGCCGGCCCTTGGCCGAAGTCTTGCAGCGTCTGGGCAGCAAGCATGTGCTGGTGGTGCACTCGAAGGACGGTCTGGACGAGTTCAGTCTCGCCGCGCCGACCTTCGTCGCTGAGCTGAAGAACAATGAAATCACTGAATATTGGGTCGAGCCGGAAGACCTCGGCATGAAAAGCCAGAGCCTGCACGGTCTGTCGGTCGAAGGCCCGGAGGCGTCGCTGGCGCTGATCCGCGATGCCCTCGGCAAGCGCAAAACCGAAAACGGCCAGAAAGCTGCCGAAATGATTGTGCTCAACGCCGGCGCCGCGCTGTACGCCGCCGACGTGGCCAGCAGTTTGAAACAGGGCGTCGAGCTTGCGCACGACGCGCTGCACACCGGCCTCGCTCGGGAAAAACTCGAGGAGCTGGGTGCCTTTACCGCGGTATTCAGAGTGGAGAATGAGGGATGAGTGTACCGACGGTTCTGGAAAACATTCTGGCCCGCAAAGTTCAGGAAGTCGCCGAGCGTAGCGCCCGCGTCAGCCTGAGCGAGCTGGAAAGTCTGGCCAAGGCGGCCGATGCACCTCGTGGTTTTGCCCAGGCATTGCTGGCGCAGGCAAAGAAGAAGCAGCCGGCGGTGATTGCCGAGATCAAAAAGGCTTCGCCAAGCAAAGGCGTGATCCGCGAGGACTTCGTTCCGGCCGATATCGCCAAAAGCTACGAGAAGGGCGGGGCGACCTGTCTGTCCGTACTGACCGACATCGATTACTTCCAGGGCGCCGATGCGTACCTGCAACAGGCGCGCGCCGCCTGCAGCCTGCCGGTGATCCGCAAGGACTTCATGATTGATCCTTACCAGATCGTTGAAGCCCGCGCCTTGGGCGCCGACTGTGTGCTGCTGATCGTCTCCGCGCTGGATGACGTGAAAATGGCTGAGCTTGCCGCCGTCGCCAAAAGCGTCGGTCTCGATGTGCTGGTCGAAGTGCACGATGGCGATGAGCTGGAGCGCGCGTTGAAAACCCTCGACACGCCGCTGGTCGGGGTCAACAACCGTAACCTGCACACCTTCGACGTCAGTCTGGAAACCACGCTCGACCTGCTGCCACGGATTCCACGTGATCGTCTGGTCATCACCGAAAGCGGCATTCTTAATCGTGCCGATGTCGAACTGATGGAAATCAGCGACGTGTATTCGTTCCTGGTCGGTGAAGCGTTCATGCGTGCGGAAAATCCGGGCACTGAACTGCAGCGTCTGTTCTTCCCGGAGCGCGGCGTGTCGATCAGCGGTTCGACCCTCGACTGATTCGCTTCAGGCCGAGTCGACGCCATCGTCGGAACGCCGCCCGGAGCAGGCTCACTCCTACACTTGGAATGCGTTCCCCCTGTAGGAGTGAGCCTGCTCGCGATGGGGCCATCGAAACCGCTGAAGATTCTTATGTTGCCGGAGCCTGTTATGTCGCTGCCAACCCCGCTGACCATCGAAGCCGGCCTCCAGGCCGAGCAAGACTTGCTGGCCTCGGTCTGCGCCGGCGATACAGAATTCGGCCTGCTGTTCTGGCAACCCAGTGATCGCGCCCTGGTCATGCCGCGCCGCCTCAATCGTCTCCCCGCTTTCGAGCACGCTTGCGAAGTCTCCGCCGCTGCTGGCTGGCCCGTCCTGCTACGCGAAACCGGCGGCGAACCCGTGCCGCAATCTGCCGCCACTATCAATATCGCTCTGGTCTACGCACCACCGCGCAGCGAAGGCGATTTGAACCGCATAGAAACCGGCTACCACCGCCTCTGCGATCCGATCTGTCAGTTGCTGGATGAATTGGGTGGTACCTCGTCGTTGGGCGAAATCGACGGCGCATTCTGCGACGGTCGCTTCAACGTCAACCTCGACGGCCGGAAAATGGTCGGCACCGCCCAGCGCTGGCGCCAGAGTCAGGGCGGGCAGCGTCCGGTCGGTCTGGTTCACGGAGCGATGTTGATGGATAACGAGCGTGAGTCGATGGTGGCGGCGGTCAATCGCTTCAACGAAGCGTGCGGCCTGGAGCAGCGGGTGCGGGCGCAAAGCCACATTGCCCTGCATGAAAAATTCAACGCGCCACAGGCCTTGGCGCGTCTCGATGAGCTGTATCGTTTGATGCTGGCGCAAATGTACGTTTAACGCGTACCGAAGACCACCATGGTCTTGCCTTTCACATCGACCAGGTTGCGTTCTTCAAGATCCTTGAGCACGCGACCGACCATCTCCCTTGAACAGCCGACAATTCGCCCAATCTCTTGACGCGTCACTTTGATCTGCATGCCGTCCGGGTGGGTCATCGCGTCCGGCTGTTTGCACAGCTCCAGCAAACAACGGGCTACCCGGCCAGTGACGTCGAAGAACGCCAGGTCGCCGACCTTGCGCGTGGTGTTGCGCAGGCGTTGTGCGATTTGTCCGCTGAGTACGTAAAGAATGTCCGGATCCTGCTGCGATAATTCGCGGAACTTGGCGTAACTGATTTCCGCAGTTTCGCACTCGACCTTGGCGCGCACCCAGGCACTGCGTTCCTGTTCCTGGCCGGCTTGTTCGAACAGACCCAGCTCACCGAAGAAATCCCCGGCGTTGAGGTAGGCGATGATCATTTCGCGACCGTCGTCGTCCTCGATCAGGATCGTCACCGAACCCTTGATGATGAAGTACAGCGTGTCCGAACGATCGCCCGCACAGATGATGTTGCTCTTGGCTGCATGACGACGGCGCTGACAATGCATCAGCAGCTTGTCGAGGTTCTTGATTTTGGGTGTGGGGGTAATAGCAACCATGGTTGTATCCCGAAAAGACTGCACGGTGATGTTTGATTTTTTTATGAGGCGCTGAAGGCGGTCGCTACACAGCTGGCATGGGCGCCAGTGAATTGGCGCCAGCTTAACAGACACTTCGTCGAAAATTCGAGAAATTACCTACACCGCAGAGGCATCCGTCCTAGGAACGCCGCCGCTGTCCGGGCAAAGCCCTGTGCTAAGCTGGCGACCCTTTTTTCTACAGTGGAGTCTTGGCGATGAAGGCACGCATCCAATGGGCTGGCGAAGCCATGTTCCTCGGCGAATCCGGCAGCGGTCATGTCGTAGTGATGGACGGTCCGCCGGACGCCGGTGGTCGTAATCTGGGTGTTCGCCCGATGGAAATGCTCCTGCTCGGTGTTGGCGGTTGCAGCAATTTCGACGTGGTCAGCATTCTCAAGAAGTCGCGTCAGGCCGTTGAGAGCTGCGAAGCCTTCCTTGAAGCCGAGCGCGCGACCGAAGATCCGAAGGTGTTCACCAAGATTCACATGCATTTTGTGGTCAAGGGCCGTGGCTTGAAAGAAGCCCAGGTCAAACGTGCGATCGAGTTGTCTGCAGAGAAGTATTGCTCGGCCTCGATCATGCTCGGCGCGGCTGGCGTGGCGATCACTCACGATTACGAAATCGTCGAACTCGGTTGAACCGACATTCAACTATCATAAAAGCAGTGCAGACTCTGGCGATCCCCCGCTGACGTCTGCATAATGCGCCACTTTTTTCAGGGCAGTGATCGGTCAGCCGACAGGTCATCCGCCTGAACAGATAACCAAAATCGCCATCGCGAAGAGGTGTTAACCGTCCTACGCAGGTGCGTTGTTCGCACTTGACGGGCATGCTTGATCACGCGGCCGGGCCGCATACATAGAGAGTTTTTAACGGTGAAATGCACACTCAAGCTCCACGGGTTCAATAACCTGACAAAGACCTTGAGCTTCAACATCTATGACATCTGCTACGCGGAAACCCCGCAAGACCAGCAGGCTTACGTTGAGTACATCAATCAAGAGTACAACGCGAAACGCCTGACGCAGATTCTCACAGAAGTTGTCGAGATCATTGGTGCCAACATCCTGAACATTGCCAGTCAGGACTATGAACCTCAGGGCGCCAGCGTCACGATTCTGATATCTGAAGAGCCGGTAACCCCGACTGAAAGCCAGATCGAAGAGTCGCCGGGCCCGTTGCCCGAAATTATCCTGGCCCACCTCGACAAGAGTCATATCACGGTGCACACCTACCCGGAAATCCATCCGGACGACGGTATTGCAACCTTCCGTGTGGACATCGATGTGTCGACCTGTGGTGTCATTTCACCGCTCAAAGCGCTCAATTTCCTCATTCACCAGTTCGATTCGGACATTGTGACTGTGGATTATCGTGTGCGTGGCTTCACCCGTGACGTTGAAGGCAACAAGCACTTCATCGACCACGAGATCAATTCGATCCAGAACTACCTGTCCGAAGATACCCGCGACGCGTACCAGATGACCGACGTGAACGTGTACCAGGAAAACCTGTTCCACACCAAAATGCTGCTGAAGAACTTCGAACTGGACAACTACCTGTTCGGCGACGCCACCAGCAACCTGTCTGCGGAGCAACGCGCTCAGGTGACTGACCGGGTGAAACACGAAATGCTCGAAATCTTCTACGCGCGCAACATGCCGACCTAAGATTCCCGGGCACAAAAAAAGGCGACTGTCTCAGGACAGTCGCCTTTTTTATTGTTGAAACAAAGACCCCTGTGGGAGCTGGCTTGCCAGCGATGGGGCCCTGTCCGGCAATACACTTCTCAAATCCGATAAGTACTCTTGGTCATCACCTTAGCCAGAATACTCATCCCGAACTTCACCGGCGCCGGAAAACGGAAACCGCCAGCCTCCAGCGCACTCTCCGCATGATGCTCTTCATCAATGCGCATCTGCTCCAGAATCGCCCGGGACTTCTCGTCCTCAGCCGGCAATTGTTCCAGGTGTTCATTCAAATGCTTGCACACCTGATGCTCGGTCGCTGCAACAAACCCCAGGCTGACCTTGTCGCTGATCAATCCGGCCACCGCGCCAATGCCGAACGACATCCCGTAAAACAGCGGATTGAGCACGCTGGTATGACTGCCCAACTGGTGAATGCGCTGTTCGCACCACACAAGGTGATCAATCTCTTCTTCGGCGGCGTGCTCCATGGCTTCGCGCACTTGCGGCAGCTTGGCGGTCAGCGCTTGCCCTTGATACAGCGCCTGGGCGCAGACTTCACCAGTGTGGTTGATGCGCATCAGCCCGGCAACGTGGCGGGTGTCTTCATCGCTCATTTGCGTGTCCGGCTGCAAAATCGCCGGCGACGGACGGTACGGCTGGCCACTGAAGGGCAACAGGGTACGCATGGCGGCATCGGCTTGCAGCAGCAGACGGTCAATGGGCGAGTAGTGACGTTGGGTAGTCATGCTGACCTCCGGGAAGAATCTCGGCGGCCAGTTTAACCGAATCGGCCGGGGAAGGTTTGCGCTGGGTCATCAGTAACACTGGATGTGCTTTTTGCTTCATGTAGGAGCTGCCGAAGGCTGCGATCTTTTGATCTTGTTTTTGATACTCGAAGATCAAAAGATCGCAGCCTTCGGCAGCTCCTACACACAGGTTTGCTGGGTATCAGCCCGGTGGCCAGTTCATCTGGCGCTGACCGAGTACGTGCATATGAATGTGGTAAACGGTTTGCCCACCCTTTTCATTGCAGTTCATCACCACACGGAAGCCTTCCTCGCAACCCAGTTCCAGCGCCAGACGTTGTGCAGTGAACAGGATATGCCCGGCCAGTGCCTTGTCGTCTTCGGTCAGGTCATTGAGGGTGCGCACCGGTTTCTTCGGGATCACCAGAAAATGCACCGGTGCCTGAGGAGCGATATCGTGGAAGGCCAGAACCTGGTCGTCTTCGTAAATGATCTTGGCCGGGATTTCCCGGTTGATGATCTTGGTGAACAGAGTATCCACTGCTGTTTTCTCCGTTGTTTGGGCTGGTCTGAGTGTACGCAGGGCGGCTTATCCCGCCCAGTGTTTTACCTGTAGGGCATTTCAGCGCGGGCAGTAAGCCTTGTTGACCATGCCGACAATGGTGCGATTGAGCCAGCGCGACCCCAATCTGGGCAGGAAGGCGAACCATCGATTGCGTCGCCCCGGGATGATGATCGCGCGGTTCTTGTCGAGGGCGCGTACGGTGTATAGCGCGACTTCCTCTGGGCTCATCATTAACTTGCTGTCTTTGAGTTTTTCGCTGTTGAGCTGTGCCGTGCGGAAAAAAGCCGTACGGGTCGGGCCTGGGCAGAGTACCGAGACATTCACCGCACTCTGTTTGAGTTCGACCCGCAAGGCTTCGGAGAAGTGCAGAACATATGCCTTGCTGGCGTAGTAAGTGCTCATCCACGGGCCCGGGTTGAACGCGGCCATTGAGGCGACATTGAGAATCTGCCCGCCACCCTGCAGCGCCATGCTGTTGCCGATCGCGTGGCACAGACGGGTGAGGGCGAGGATGTTCACCTCGATCAGATCCTGCTCGGTCATCCAGTCCTGAGCAAGGAACGGCCCGCAAGTGCCAATGCCGGCGCAGTTCACCAGTAAATCGATCTGCCGGTCGCCTTCTTCCAGCTCAAGCAGAAAACCGGACAAGCGCAATGGTTCGCCCAGGTCGCAGGCGCGGAACAGCACCTCGACACCAAAACGTTGGGTCAACTCGATCGCAATGCTTTCCAGCTGATCACGCTGTCGAGCCACAAGAATCAAACTGCGGCCGCGCCGGGCCAGCGCTTCAGCCATGGCCAGGCCAATGCCGCTGGAAGCGCCAGTGATCAGTGCGTAACGGGTCATGCAATTCTCCATCGCAACAGCTCCGCGCCGACGACGCGGGTGTCACGGCGGGGAGCGCTGTTCATTCTTTCGCAGAGTCTACAGGGGCCTGCGCCGCTTCGGCTGCATCGTCGGCGGAATTCGCTGCGGGTTCGACTTCCACGTCGATTTCGTCGGTGGTCACCGAGCCGCTTTCGTAGCTGCTTTCCAGATTGCTTTCGTATTCCTGCTGGATAGCCGAGATTCCGCCGAGGATGCCGCTGACGAAAAACAGGGCGATAAACACGATCCACAGGGAACACAGGACCTTGACCGCAGTGCTGTTCGGTGGCGGCGGGGGGCCATAGCGGTTGGCGACGGTATTACCCGGTACGATCATGACCACAAACGGGAAGAAACTGCCCACGAAAGGCACCAGTGTCAGCAACCAGAGCCAGCCGGACCAACCGATATCATGCAAGCGTTGAACACTGAACATGATGCTGACGATGAGCAGTGCCAAAAACAAGAAGACCGCGACGATGCCGCCGATGATCAGGCCGCTGGTGGAGTCGGCGCCGACAAGTCCCAGCGCGATCAACGCAAAGATGCCGATAATCGGCAGGGTCACCAGCGTCAGTACCATCGACCAGGCGAGGTAGCGTAAACGTCCGATCCGGCCTTCCACCCCAAACGGTTTGAGCGTAGCGAACGCAGGCAGGCTTTCGCCGACGTTCGCTCGAGGTGGCGCGTACGGTGAGCTCGGTTCCATCGCGGCAGCGGCGTGTTCATGCACGTCCGCCAGATTCAGTTCGATGGGGGTTTCGGTTTCGATGCGGGCATTGATACCGGTCTTGTTCAGCGCTTGCAGGTAGGTCTGCGCATCGCTGTGGGATAGATCGCGCTTGATCGCGACGACGCTGCCATTGAAGAGTCGCTCGATGGCGGCTACTTCGCTTTTGAACAGGTTCGCCAGATTGAGTTTGGCAGTGGTGATGTCGACACCGGGCTGTAGAGCTCCGTCGAAAACGATCTTGTAACGGGTGTCGCTCATGGCCGAGGCATCCTTGTCGCGAATAGATTGAAAGGTCGTCAGTGTAAGGCCAGTCCTTCAGAGACTGGCCTGATTTTTACGTGGCCAGCGTTGTGGCAGTTGCGCTGCGTGTTGCTGGGCCTGCCGGTATTCAGCGTCAAGGCGAGCGATCAACTGATCGACGCTTGGCAGGTCGTCGATCTGCCCGACGCCTTGGCCGGCAGACCATACGGTCTTCCAGGCTTTGGCTTCGTCGCTGACCGGTTTGAGTTTGTCGCCGAAATTCACCTCGCCTTTGCCTTGCAGAGTTGCCATGTCGAAACCGGCCGCCTCCAGGCTCTGGCGCATGAAACTGGCCGGAACGCCCGACACCGCTGGGGTATGGATGATGTCCGCAGCCTTGGCTGTCAGCAGCATCTCCTTGTAGGCGTCAGGCGCATGGCTTTGCGTGGTGCCGATGAATCGCGTGCCGAAGTAGGCCAGATCCGCGCCAAGCAGCTGTGCGGCGAGAATCTCGTGGCCGTGGTTCAAACATCCTGCAAGCAACAGTGTCTTGTCGAAGAACTGACGGATCTCGGCGATCAGTGCAAACGGGCTCCAGGTGCCGGCATGGCCACCTGCGCCGGCGGCAACGGCGATCAATCCATCGACACCGGCTTCGGCGGCTTTCTCGGCATGTCGCCGAGTGGTGACGTCGTGGAAGACCAGGCCACCATAGCTGTGCACGGCATCGACCAACTCCTTCACCGCCCCGAGGCTGGTAATGACGATGGGGACTTTATGCTCGACGCAAATGTTCAAATCCGCCTGCAAGCGTGGGTTGCTGTTATGAACGATCAGGTTCACCGCGTACGGCGCCGGGTTGTCCAGTGTCGCCAGTCCCGCTTCGATCCGTTCCAGCCAGGCTTTGAAGCCGCTGCTTTCGCGCTGGTTAAGTGCCGGAAAGCTGCCAACCACGCCGTTGCGGCAACAGGCGAGCACTAACTCGGGGTTGGAAATCAGAAACATCGGCGCTGCAACTACAGGCAAACGCAAACGTTGTTCGAGCAGAGCAGGCAGCGACATGATGAACACCCCAGAGATCTGTACTTGTTGAAGTTAGAACGGCTTGACCACGACCAGAATTACGATAGCCAGCAATATCAGAACCGGGACTTCATTGAACCAGCGATAAAAGACATGGCTGCGGGTGTTTTCGCCACGGGCAAAACGTTTTACCTGCGCGCCGCACATATGGTGATAGCCGATCAACAAGACGACGAGGGTCAGTTTGGCGTGAATCCAGCCACCCATGCTGAAGATGGTCGGATTGAGGTAAATCAGCCAGCCACCGAAGATCAGCGTAGCGATCATCGCCGGGCCCATGATGCCGCGATACAACTTGCGCTCCATGACGCTGAAGCGTTCCTTGCTGATCGAGTCTTCGCTTTGCGCGTGATACACGAACAGTCGCGGCAAGTAGAACAGTCCGGCAAACCAGCAAACGATGCTGACAATGTGGAAAGCCTTGATCCATAGATAGAGCATTTTTAGTTATTTCCTTAATCACGGTAAGCCGGATAGTAGAGGCTTGAGCGCCCGCACGTCACCTTGACGGTTGTCGCAGGGGCGCGCGGCCCCTATTATCGACGGCTTTCCAGTGGGTTCGTTGAGGGCAGGTTTATGGTCAAGGTCGGTATCGTCGGCGGCACGGGTTACACCGGTGTCGAACTGCTGCGTCTGTTGGCGCAACATCCGCAGGCAGAAGTGGTTGTGATCACTTCCCGATCCGAGGCAGGTCTGGCCGTGGCTGACATGTACCCGAACCTGCGCGGTCACTATGACGGCCTGGCTTTCAGTGTGCCGGACATCAAAACCCTCGGCGCTTGCGACGTGGTGTTCTTCGCCACGCCACACGGTGTGGCTCACGCACTGGCGGGCGAACTGCTGGCGGCGGGCACCAAAGTCATCGACCTGTCGGCAGACTTCCGTCTGCAAGACGCCGAAGAATGGGCCAAGTGGTACGGTCAGCCGCACGGCGCGCCTGAGCTGCTTGATGAGGCGGTCTACGGTCTGCCGGAAGTCAATCGCGAGCAGATCAAGAAAGCGCGTCTGATCGCCGTGCCGGGTTGCTATCCAACCGCTACGCAGCTGGGTTTCCTGCCGCTGCTTGAGGCTGGTCTGGCGGATGCTTCGCGTTTGATTGCCGACTGCAAATCCGGTGTCAGCGGTGCCGGTCGCGGTGCGGCTGTAGGCTCGTTGTACTCTGAGACTTCGGAAAGCATGAAGGCTTACGCGGTAAAAGGTCACCGTCACCTGCCGGAAATTCGCCAGGGTTTGCGTCGTGCCGCAGGTAAGGACGTTGGCCTGACCTTCGTTCCGCACCTGACTCCGATGATTCGTGGCATTCATTCCACGCTCTATGCGACCGTGGTCGATCGCTCGGTAGATCTGCAGGCTCTGTTTGAAAAGCGTTATGCCAACGAACCGTTCGTCGACGTGATGCCTGCCGGCAGTCATCCGGAAACCCGTAGCGTACGTGGCGCCAACGTGTGCCGTATCGCCGTTCACCGTCCACAGGATGGGGATCTGGTTGTAGTGCTGTCAGTGATCGACAATCTGGTCAAAGGCGCCTCGGGTCAGGCGGTGCAGAACATGAACATCCTGTTCGGGCTGGACGAGCGCTTCGGCCTGTCCCACGCTGGTATGTTGCCGTAACACTTTAAGCTGCACAGTAAAAAGGCCCGTTGAACGGGCCTTTTTGCATGCTGAGCAGCTCATCGGGTTTATTGATATACCGTAACAATAGTTGACCGATTTTCTAGGACAAGCGGATAATGCCCGTCATCACGCATTATGGCGGCGTAACGCCGGGAGATAGTCAGCATGAGCGTCGAATCCTTCACCCCCACGGCTTTGCAATTCACCCACGGTGCCGCGCACAAGGTGAAGAGCCTGGTCGATGAAGAGGGGAATGATCGCTTGAAGCTGCGCGTATTCGTTACGGGCGGCGGTTGTTCAGGTTTTCAGTACGGTTTCACCTTCGATGAAGATGTGGCCGATGACGACACCATTGTCGAGCGCGAAGGTGTGAGTCTGGTGGTTGATCCGATGAGCTTCCAGTACTTGGCCGGTGCTGAAGTGGATTACCAGGAAGGTCTGGAAGGTTCGCGATTCGTGATCAAGAACCCGAACGCCACCACCACGTGTGGTTGCGGGTCGTCGTTCTCGATCTGATCGTTTTTCGCTACAGACAACAAAACGCCGCAGAGCCTTACGGTTCTGCGGCGTTTTTTGTTGCTTGCGTTTTATTCAGTTGGGGTAGATGGCGCCGAGTACGCGAAGACCTTTGGCGCCTGTGACGCTTGGCCGGTTGGCGGCGATGCCTTCAAGGCAGCAATGGGCAAGCCAGGCGAAGGCCATGGCTTCGACCCAGTCCGGATCAACGCCGTGGGTCGCGGTGCTGGCAACCGTTGTGTTGGGCAGCAACTGGGTCAGGCGTTTCATCAGTGTGGCGTTGTGTGCGCCGCCGCCACAAACCAGCAGCTCCTGCGTGTCGCCCTGTGCGCTTTGCAGCGACTCGACGATGGTCAGGGCCGTCAGCTCAAGCAGCGTGGCCTGTACGTTTTCTGCTGCGAAGGCTGGCAACCGTGACAAGTGTTGTTCCAGCCAAGGCAGGTTGAACACTTCGCGGCCGGTGCTTTTCGGGCCTTTGGTGACGAAGAATGGATCGCTGAGCAGCGCCTGCAACAGGGTTGGCTCAACAGCGCCTGATCTCGCCCAGTCGCCATTACGGTCGTAGTTTTCACCGCGCTGCTGCTGAATCCAGGCGTCCATCAGAACATTCCCAGGGCCGCAGTCGAAACCGGCTACAGGCCTGGTCGGCTCTATCAGACTCAGATTGCTGAAACCGCCGACATTCAAGACTGCCTGATTGCCGGTACTCTCTTCAAACAACGCCTCATGGAAGGCGGGAACCAGAGGTGCACCCTGACCGCCGGCAGCGACATCGCGGCTGCGAAAGTCGCTGACTACGGTGATGCCGGTCAACTCGGTGAGCAGAGCAGGGTTGCCGATCTGCACGGTGAAGCCGCGCGCCGGTTCGTGGCGAATGGTCTGGCCATGGCTGCCGATCGCCCGTATATCTTCAGGTTTGAGTTGCTGCTGATCAAGGAGGGTGTGAATACCCTGCGCGGCGAGTTTCACCCAGTGATGCTGAGCAATCGCCGAGCGGGCGATTTCGTCCGGGCCGCTGGCGCACAAGCCAAGGAGCTCGGCGCGAAGGGAAGCAGGCATGGGAATGTAGTGCGTGGCGACCAGTTTGATCGCCTGGGTCTGTTCGATCAGGGCAATGTCCAGACCGTCGAGACTGGTTCCGGACATCACGCCGATATACCGGGCCATGGCTTAACGCTTGCTCGAGGCCAGCATGGTGGCCTTCTCTTGATCCATGCGCGCCATCAGCGGTTGGCTCTGCGCCAGGAAGCGAGCGCGTTCGGCTTTGGCGATTGGATCGGCCATTGGCAGCTTCTGACCCAATGGGTCTACGTGAACGCCGTTGACCTGGAACTCATAATGCAGGTGCGGGCCGGTGGAAAGACCGGTGGTGCCAATGTAGCCGATCACCTGGCCTTGCTTGACGGTGCCGCCGGTTTTCACGCCTTTGGCGAAACCTTGCATGTGGCCATAAAGCGTACGGTAAGTGTTTCCGTGCTGAATGATCACGGTGTTGCCGTAGCCACCACGGCGGCCCGCCAACAAGACTTTGCCGTCGCCGGCAGCCTTGATGGGTGTGCCGCGCGGCGCAGCGTAATCGACGCCTTTGTGAGCGCGGATCTTGTTAAGGATCGGGTGCTTGCGGCCCATGGAGAACTTTGAACTGATGCGGGCGAAGTCCACCGGAGTACGGATGAACGCTTTACGCATGCTGTTGCCGTCAGCCGTGTAATAGCTGCTGTTGCCTTGTTTGTTGGTGTAACGCACAGCGGTGTAGGTCTTGCCGCGGTTGGTAAAACGGGCGGACAGGATCGGGCCGTTGCCGACCGACTTGCCGTTGACCACTTTCTGTTCGTAGATCACATCGAATTCGTCGCCCTGGCGGATGTCCTGCGCGAAGTCGACGTCATAGCCGAAGACGCTGGCCATATCCATGGTCAGGCTGTGAGACAGGCCTGCGCGGGCGGCGGATTGGGAGAGCGAGCTATTGATCACGCCGTGGACATAAGCGGTGCGAACGGTAGGTTTTGCCGTGACCCGGTTGAAGGCGTAGCCCTTGTCATTCTTGGTGAGAGTGATGGTTTCGACGTCACTGACCTTGCTGTGAAGGCTGGTCAGTTGGCCTTCCGGGCTCAATTCGAATTCGAGTTTCTGGCCGTGTTTGAGTTGGCTGAACTGTTTGGCTTGTTTATCGCTGGCCAGCACTTCGTGCACGGAAGCGGCTGGGAGGCCGACCTTTTCGAACAGGGTGGACAGTGTGTCGCCCTTGGCGACAACGACTTCGCGGTGACCGGGAGCCTTTGCTTTTTCCGTTGCCGGCGCAGGTGCGGGTTCGGTTTCAGCAGTTTGCGGGGTATTTTCGTCGCTGTTTTCGATCTGGGCGAACGGTGAAGCTACTGGCTCATTTGTGGCTTGAGCCGCGTCAGCGGCGTCTTGATCTTGTGTCAGTTGTTCAGCAGGACTTTCCAGTTCAAGGCTCAGGGTCGTCTTTTTGGCTTCAACATCACTGGAAGGGAATACCAGGAGAGCCAGGCTAAGAAGGGCGGCGATTCCACTTGCAGCAAGCAGGTGGGTCTTTGGGTAAAGCGGGGGCGCTTTAGACGGTTCTGTGGTCATAAGTAATTTTTGACTTTGAAAAATGATGAATTGGAAAAGATGAATGACATGATGAAGATGAAATAACTGTATAAAATATAACCAAATCATCTCTGAAGCAAGTCTGCAGACATCGCGTCTGTGGATTGGTGTCCGTGCGCCGGGCAAAACTTGTAATTGGTGCGCGATCTTGTATGGTTGGTTCCCTTTGAATCTGAGCCTTGCGGGTCTGTTATGAAGTCGGTTGAAGAGCAGCTAGCGCTGATTAAACGTGGTGCGGAAGAACTATTGGTCGAGTCCGAGCTGATCGAGAAGCTCAAGCGCGGCCAGCCGCTGCGTATCAAGGCTGGTTTTGACCCGACCGCTCCGGATCTGCACCTGGGTCACACAGTGCTTATTAACAAGCTGCGCCAGTTCCAGGAGCTGGGGCATCAGGTGATCTTCCTTATAGGTGACTTCACCGGGATGATCGGTGATCCGAGCGGCAAGAGCGCCACGCGTCCGCCGCTGACTCGCGAGCAGGTTCTGGAAAACGCCGAAACGTATAAAACTCAGGTGTTCAAAATTCTCGACCCGGCGAAAACCGAAGTGGCGTTCAACTCCACCTGGATGGATCAGATGGGGCCGGCGGACTTCATTCGCCTGACTTCGCAATACACCGTCGCTCGCATGCTTGAGCGCGATGACTTCGACAAGCGCTACACCACTAATCAGCCAATCGCTATTCACGAGTTTCTGTATCCGCTGGTTCAGGGTTATGACTCGGTGGCTCTGCGCGCGGACGTGGAGTTGGGTGGTACTGATCAGAAGTTCAACTTGCTGATGGGGCGCGAGCTGCAGCGTGGTTATGGTCAAGAGGCTCAGTGCATTCTGACCATGCCGTTGCTTGAGGGTCTGGATGGTGTGAAGAAGATGTCCAAGTCGTTGGGCAACTATGTCGGCATTCAGGAAGCACCGGGTGTCATGTACAGCAAGCTGGTTTCGATTCCTGATGCATTGATGTGGCGTTACTTCGAGCTGCTCAGCTTCC
>NZ_JBIUVX010000033.1:54499-58612 GCF_044743175.1 Pseudomonas sp. NPDC087690 | reverse complement strand
CTCTGCAGCGGGAGGCGAATTCTACAGCGTTACACGCTGCTGTCAACACCTCTTTTTCAACTTCCTTTTGGCTTCGATGAACTGAAGCAACCTGCCGCCGAAACCTACATAACTCATTGAACCTCAAGGAGTTTTCCGTTTCGACTGCGCCGGAAGTGGGGCGAATTATAGACATCTCAAATCTGCCGTCAACCGTTAATTTCGCTTTTCTTTCAAACACTTGCAGATTGGTTAAATAACGACCAAATGCACCTATATATAGGAAGCAAACGTGATCCCTTCTATATAGAAGGGATCTTTAGAGCACCCCAGCCGCCTTCAACTCTGCCACCGCACCCGCGCCCAAGCCCAGCACACCCTGCAGAACCTCAAGCGTATGCTCACCCAACAAAGGCGGGGCACGACGATACTCAACCGGTGTCTGCGACATACGGATAGGACTGGCCACCTGCGGCACCATTCCCGCCAGTGCGTGCGGCAGCTCTATCGCCAGACCACGCGCCTTCACCTGCGGATCCTCGAATACCTGCGACAGATCATTGATCGGCCCACAAGGCACACCCGCCTGCTCCAACTCGGCAACCCATTCGGCAGTCGTCTTGAACACCGTCGCCTGGCGAATCAGCGGGATCAACACCGCCCGGTTCGCGACGCGCAGTTTATTAGTAGCAAACCGTGGATCGTCAGCCCACTGCGACTGCCCCGCCACTTCGGCAAACTTTCGGAACTGCCCGTCATTACCCACGGTAAGAATGAAATCACCATCAGCCGTAGGAAAGTCCTGATAAGGCACGATATTCGGATGCGCATTACCCAGACGCTTAGGCGCATTGCCCGTGGTCAGATAATTCATCGCCTGGTTAGCTAGACACGCAACCTGCACATCCAGCAACGCCATATCGATGTGCTGACCACCACCGTCGTGATCGCGATGAGCCAACGCCGCAAGAATCGCGACAGTCGAATAAAGCCCCGTGAGGATATCCGTCAGTGCCACACCGACCTTCACAGGCCCGGCACCTTCATCACCCTCGGGACGACCGGTCAGACTCATCAGCCCGCCCAGCCCCTGAATCATGAAGTCATAGCCAGCGCGCTTGGCATAAGGCCCGGTCTGGCCGAACCCGGTAATCGAGCAATAGATCAAGTTCGGATTGATCGCCTTCAGCGACTCATAGTCCAGCCCATAAGCCGCCAGACCACCGACCTTGAAGTTCTCGATAAGGATGTCCGACTTGGCCGCCAACTCGCGCACCAGCTTCTGCCCCTCAGGACGGGTGAAGTCGATGGTCACCGATTGCTTGTTGCGGTTGGCCGACAGGTAATAAGCCGCTTCCGAGGTATTCTCGCCATAAGCGTCTTTAAGGAAGGGCGGCCCCCAGGCGCGAGTGTCGTCACCATTGCCCGGACGCTCGACCTTGATCACCTCGGCGCCAAGGTCGGCGAGGATCTGCCCGGCCCACGGCCCGGCCAACACGCGCGATAAATCCAGTACCCGCAGATGCGACAGCGCGCCCATGGTCGCTCTCCTATTAATAGAACGCCTGCAGACCGGTTTGCGCACGCCCAAGGATCAGTGCGTGAACGTCATGAGTACCTTCATAGGTATTCACCACTTCCAGGTTGACCAGGTGACGGGCCACGCCGAATTCGTCGGAGATACCGTTGCCGCCGAGCATGTCGCGCGCCATGCGGGCGATGTCCAGCGACTTGCCGCAGGAGTTGCGCTTCATGATCGAAGTGATTTCGACCGCAGCAGTACCTTCGTCCTTCATGCGACCCAGGCGCAGGCAGCCTTGCAGGGCCAACGTGATCTCGGTCTGCATGTCGGCCAGTTTCTTCTGGATCAACTGAGTAGCGGCCAATGGGCGACCGAACTGTTGGCGATCCAGCGTGTACTGGCGAGCGGTGTGCCAGCAGAACTCGGCAGCGCCCAGTGCGCCCCAGGAAATGCCGTAGCGCGCAGAGTTGAGGCAGGTGAACGGACCTTTCAGACCGCGCACGTCCGGGAAGATGTTCTCTTCCGGTACAAACACGTTGTCCATGACGATCTCACCAGTGATCGAAGCACGCAGGCCTACTTTGCCGTGAATCGCCGGAGCACTCAGGCCTTTCCAGCCCTTCTCCAGGACGAAACCACGGATGTCGCCGGCATCGTCTTTGGCCCAGACCACGAACACATCGGCGATCGGGCTGTTGGTGATCCACATTTTTGCGCCGGTCAGGCTGTAGCCGCCGTCGACTTTACGTGCACGGGTAATCATCGCACCTGGGTCGGAGCCATGGTTTGGCTCGGTCAGGCCGAAGCAGCCGATCCATTCACCGGACGCCAGTTTCGGCAGGTATTTCTGTTTCTGTGCTTCGGTGCCGAATTCGTTGATCGGCACCATCACCAGCGACGACTGCACGCTCATCATCGAGCGATAGCCAGAGTCGACGCGCTCCACTTCGCGAGCAATCAGGCCGTAGCTGACATAGTTGAGGCCGCTGCCACCGTACTGCTCAGGGATGGTCGCACCCAACAGGCCGACTTCGCCCATTTCGCGGAAGATCGCCGGATCAGTCTTCTCATGGCGGAAGGCTTCAAGAACACGCGGTGCGAGACTCTGTTGAGCGAACTGCTCGGCGGTGTCGCGAATCATGCGCTCTTCTTCAGTGAGCTGTTGATCCAGCAGCAGGGGATCGATCCAGTTGAAGCTAGCTTTACCGCCCATGAGTATGTCCTCGCAAATCGGCTGAATTAACGTGGCATTGATCCTAGGCGTGGTTCGCCGTCGCGGCAAACGAGGATTTCGCATTCTGTTGTGCTAATTTCTCACTCCGAAACGTCGCGAAATGCCTTTTATGCGGCGCATTAGTGAGGTTGACGTACATGCGCAGGAAGATCCCCAGCACCACGGCCCTGATCAGCTTTGAAGCCGCTGCACGCCACGAGAGCTTTACCCGGGCTGCCGAAGAACTTTCCCTCACCCAGGGCGCCATTTGCCGACAGATCGCCAGCCTAGAGGAGTTCCTCAGCGTGGAACTGTTCCGACGCTCGCGACGCGGGGTGAAGCTGACCGAAGCAGGACTTTCCTACAGTCGTCGGGTCGCCACGCAACTGGACGCAGTGGAGCGCGACACGTTGTCGGTGATGGGCCAGCAAGGCACCAATGTGATCGAGTTGGCGGTGGTGCCAACCTTCGGTACGCAATGGCTGCTGCCGCGCCTCAAGGATTTCCAGCTCAAGCACCCGGAAGTCACGGTCAACCTGACCAACCGCACCCGCCCGTTTCTCTTCGCGGATACCGAATTCGATGCCGCGATCTACTTCGGCGATGCCGACTGGTCAGGTACCGAATCCCATAGGCTGATGGGCGAAAATCCGATGCCGGTGTGCAGCCCCGCCCTACTCGGCAACAAGACGCTTCTGACCGCCGACGAGATTGCCGAACTACCGCTGCTGCAACAGACCACCCGCCCTTACGCCTGGCGCCAGTGGTTCAACTCGCGACACCTGAATATCCCCCGCGACATGACAGGTCCGCGCTACGAGCTATTCTCCATGCTCGCCCAAGCGGCCATGCACGACATGGGCATCGCGCTGATTCCACCGTTCTTGATTCAGCGTGAATTGGCAGAGAAACGCCTGGTGATTGCCAACCCGCAGGCACTCTCCAGCATCAAGGCCTATTACCTGATAATTCCCGAACGAAAGGTCGAATCAGCGTCGTTAAAGGCATTTCGTGATTGGCTGGTAACTCAGGCACAGAGCTACAGCCTAGAAGGATAAAGGCTTACAGCGATAACTAACCCCGTAGTCAGGAAAATCAAAGCCCTACAGATATAAGTAATTGTCGCAATTCGACAGACTGTATCCGAAAGTCGTACAGACGTCCCACAAGCGCCTGACGACGTGGCTTTGAGCCTTCATTGGCGACGCATTGCTGCCTATTCACGCCACCGATGAGAAATTTTTCCATATTCGACCAGAATCCTTACAAGGCACGGCCTGCAAGGGATTCAGCTGGTCATCTGCGACATTCGGTCACGGCATGACTTGTAGTTAATTTTCCGTCACCCGTCATAATCCCTTGAAGGGCATAAAGTTCGCCTGCAAAATGCCGCGCCCCG
>NZ_JBIUVX010000033.1:0-54491 GCF_044743175.1 Pseudomonas sp. NPDC087690 | reverse complement strand
CGCCCCAGTCGCACCATCCGTAGTGCATGGGTTTACTCAATAAGATCACGCAGGAGATTTGACGTGCACATTGGTGTTCCTCTCGAAACCCAGACCGGTGAAACACGGGTTGCTGCAACCCCGGAAACCATTAAAAAGCTGATCAGCCAAGGTCATAAGGTCACTGTGCAAACCGGCGCCGGCGTTAACGCCAGTGTGGTCGACAGTGCCTATGAAGCGGCAGGCGCAACCATTGGCAGTGCCAATGATGCGTTTGGCGCCGAGCTGATTCTCAAGGTGGTCGCCCCAAGCGATGCCGAACTGACGCTGATCAAGCGCGGTACGGTGTTGGTGGGCATGCTCAACCCGTTCAACAACGAAACCATCGCCAAGATGGCCGAGTGCGGCATTACCGCGTTCGCCCTCGAAGCCGCGCCGCGCACCTCGCGCGCGCAGAGTCTTGATGTGTTGTCGTCGCAGGCGAACATTGCCGGCTATAAGGCTGTGTTGCTGGCGGCTCACCACTACCCACGCTTCATGCCGATGCTGATGACCGCTGCGGGCACCGTGAAAGCGGCGCGCGTGCTGATTCTCGGCGCCGGTGTGGCCGGGTTGCAGGCGATTGCCACGGCGAAACGTCTGGGTGCGGTAATCGAAGCGTCCGACGTGCGTCCGGCAGTGAAAGAGCAGATCGAATCCCTCGGCGCCAAGTTCGTCGACGTGCCTTACGAGACCGATGAAGAGCGCGAATGCGCCGTCGGTGTCGGCGGTTACGCGCGGCCAATGCCGGCGAGCTGGATGCAACGTCAGGCCCAGGCTGTGCACGAACGCGCCAAGCAGGCCGACATCGTCATCACCACCGCGCTGATTCCGGGCCGCAAGGCGCCGACGCTGTTGAGCGCGGACACCGTGGCGCAGATGAAACCGGGTTCGGTGGTCATCGACCTCGCGGCGGCTCAGGGTGGCAACTGCCCGCTGACCGTGGCCGATCAGGTCGTGGTCGAGAATGGCGTGACCATTTGCGGCCCGACCAACCTGGCCGGCGAAGTCGCTGCAGACGCCTCGGCACTGTACGCACGCAACCTGCTGGACTTCCTCAAGCTGGTGTTCACCAAAGAAGGCCAGTTCGACGTCAACCTCGAAGACGACATCGTCGCCGCGTGCCTGATGTGCCGCGACGGCCAAGTCATCCGCAAAAACGCCTAAGCAGGGTTTCTGACGATGGAAGAGCTTATCACCCCCGGTATCTACAACCTGATCATCTTCGTGCTGGCGATTTATGTCGGTTACCACGTGGTCTGGAACGTTACGCCTGCGCTGCACACGCCATTGATGGCGGTGACCAATGCCATTTCGGCGATCGTGATCGTCGGCGCCATGCTCGCTGCTGCACTGACTGTCACGCCGCTGGGCAAAACCATGGGTACCCTCGCGGTGGCATTGGCGGCGGTCAACGTGTTTGGTGGCTTCCTGGTCACCCGCCGCATGCTTGAGATGTTCAAGAAGAAAGCCCCGAAAGTAAAAGAAGAGGCGCCGAAGTAATGAGCATGAATCTCGTCACGACGCTCTACCTGATCGCGTCGATCTGCTTTATCCAGGCCCTCAAGGGCCTGTCGCACCCGACTACTTCGCGGCGCGGCAACCTGTTCGGCATGCTCGGCATGGCGTTGGCGATCCTCACCACCGTCGGCCTCATCTATAAGCTCGGCGCTGAACTTGCAACCGCCGGTATCGGTTACGTCATCGTTGGCCTGCTGGTCGGCGGCACCGCCGGTTCGATCATGGCCAAACGCGTTGAAATGACCAAGATGCCGGAACTGGTCGCCTTCATGCACAGCATGATCGGCCTCGCGGCTGTGTTCATCGCGATCGCGGCGGTGGTTGAGCCGCAATCGCTGGGCATCGTTAAACAGCTGGGCGACTCGATTCCGGCGGGCAACCGTCTGGAGCTGTTCCTCGGCGCCGCCATCGGTGCAATCACCTTCTCCGGTTCGGTGATTGCCTTCGGCAAGCTGTCGGGCAAGTACAAGTTCCGCCTGTTCCAAGGCGCACCGGTACAGTTCGCCGGTCAGCACAAACTGAACGCGGTGCTGGGTCTGGCTACGCTGGCACTCGGCCTGACCTTCATGTTCACCGGCAACCTCACCGCGTTCGCGCTGATGCTGGCGCTGGCATTCGTAATGGGCGTGCTGATCATCATCCCGATTGGCGGTGCAGACATGCCGGTCGTGGTGTCGATGCTCAACAGCTATTCGGGCTGGGCGGCGGCAGGTATCGGCTTCTCGCTGAACAACTCGATGCTGATCATTGCAGGCTCCTTGGTGGGTTCGAGCGGTGCGATCCTCTCGTACATCATGTGCAAGGCGATGAACCGTTCCTTCTTTAATGTACTGCTCGGCGGTTTCGGCAACACGGCCGATGCAGGCCCTGCCAGTGCGAAAGAAGCCCGTCCGGTGAAATCCGGTTCGGCTGACGACGCGACTTTCCTGCTGACCAACGCCGACACCGTGATCATCGTCCCGGGTTACGGCTTGGCAGTAGCGCGTGCACAGCATGCGCTGAAGGAATTGACCGAGAAGCTGACCCACCGTGGCGTGACCGTGAAGTATGCGATCCACCCGGTTGCCGGTCGTATGCCAGGCCACATGAACGTTCTGCTCGCCGAGGCCGAAGTGCCTTACGACCAGGTGTTCGAGATGGAAGACATCAACTCCGAGTTCGGCCAGGCCGACGTGGTGCTGGTGCTCGGCGCGAACGACGTGGTCAACCCGGCCGCGAAGAACGATCCGAAGTCGCCGATTGCCGGCATGCCGATTCTCGAAGCGTTCAAGGCCAAGACCATCATCGTCAACAAGCGCTCGATGGCCAGCGGCTATGCCGGTCTGGACAACGAACTGTTCTATCTGGACAAGACCATGATGGTCTTCGGCGACGCTAAAAAAGTCATCGAAGACATGGTCAAAGCGGTCGAATAATTCCCCGCTGCAGCACCGAACGCCCCGACTCGTCGGGGCGTTTTTGTTTGCGCAAACAGTCGGACAATATGCCGCGTTGTTGCAGATCCAGTAACGGTGTTTTACTTGAAACCCGCTGAATAGACGCCTCGTTTGCGACCTTGGTAGCGGGACAGGCGCCCGTCAAATTCACTAGACTGCGCATCCTGCTACTCGCTTCCCGAGATAATAATCCATGTACCGTGACCGTATTCGCCTGCCTTCGTTGTTGGACAAAGTGATGAGCGCCGCCGACGCAGCTGCTCTGATTGAGGACGGCATGACCGTCGGCATGAGCGGTTTCACCCGTGCCGGCGAAGCCAAGGCCGTCCCTCACGCACTGGCCGAGCGCGCCAAGGTCACGCCGCTGAAGATCAGCCTGATGACCGGCGCCAGCCTGGGCAACGACCTCGACAAGCAACTGACCGAAGCCGGTGTTCTGTCGCGGCGCATGCCGTTCCAGGTCGACAGCACCCTGCGCAAGGCGATCAACGCCGGCCAGGTGATGTTCATCGACCAGCATCTTTCGGAAACCGTTGAGCAACTGCGCAACCAGCAACTGAAGCTACCGGACATCGCCGTCATCGAAGCCGTGGCCATCACCGAACAGGGCCATATCGTGCCGACCACCTCGGTGGGCAACTCGGCGAGCTTCGCGATTTTCGCCAAGCAGGTAATCGTCGAGATCAACCTGGCGCACAACGCCAACCTCGAAGGTCTGCACGATATCTATATCCCGACGTACCGCCCGACGCGCACGCCGATCCCGCTGGTAAAAGTCGACGACCGCATTGGCAGCACAGCAATTCCGATTCCGCCGGAGAAGATTGTCGCCATCGTTATTACCCAACAGTCGGATTCGCCGTCCACCGTGTCCACGCCGGACGTGGATACCAACGCCATCGCCGAGCACCTGATCACCTTCTTCAAGCAGGAAGTCGACGCCGGGCGCATGACCAATAAGCTCGGCCCGCTGCAGGCCGGGATCGGCAACATTGCCAACGCGGTGATGTGCGGCCTGATTGATTCACCGTTCGAAGACCTGACCATGTACTCCGAGGTGCTGCAGGACTCGACCTTCGACCTGATCGACGCCGGCAAGCTGAGCTTCGCGTCGGGCAGCTCGATCACGTTGTCGGAGCGACGCAACAGCGACGTGTTCGGCAATCTGGAGAAGTACAAGGACAAACTGGTGCTGCGTCCGCAGGAAATCTCCAACCACCCGGAAGTAGTGCGCCGTCTGGGCATTATCGGGATCAACACGGCGCTGGAGTTCGACATCTACGGCAACGTCAACTCGACCCACGTTTGCGGCACACGGATGATGAACGGCATTGGCGGTTCCGGCGACTTCGCGCGCAACGCGCATCTGGCGGTGTTCGTGACCAAGTCGATCGCCAAGGGCGGCGCGATTTCCAGCGTGGTGCCGATGGTCAGCCACGTTGACCACACCGAGCATGACGTCGACATTCTGGTGACCGAAGTCGGTCTGGCCGACTTGCGTGGCCTGGCGCCACGGGAACGTGCGCGGGTCATTATTGATAACTGCGTGCACCCAGACTTCCGTCAGGCACTGAACGATTACTTCACGGCGGCCTGCGCAATCGGTGGTCACACCCCGCACATCCTGCGTGAAGCCTTGAGCTGGCACATGAATCTGGAAGAAACCGGACGCATGCTCGCTGTGTAATTCACACAGATAAACCGCTGATGCAAACACAGTTTGCATCAGCGGACTCTCGCAAACCTCCCGCCTGACAAAAACTGTACTGCTGTACTGGTCATTTCCTACAGCATTTACCTACTTCACCTAGCAAATAACGCAAAAATGCACCACTTGAGTGCAGATAGGTACAGTTTGCTCTATTTCGACCCGTACACCCCGTATAAACAGTTAACTGGTCACTCACAATACAGTTGAACTGTATCTAGAGAGACTATGCAAACGAGAGGATCATGGGCACCAGTCAAACCACTACCTGATCCCGCCACAAGCGGAAGGATGTCAACCATGGAACGTACACTCAGTTCCGAGCTGTTCTTCGAAGACAAAGCTGTAAACACCCAGGCTTCCCTGCCTCTGCGCGTTATCGCCAACCTGATGTTGTGGCAGCGCCGCATCTCCAGCCGCCACCAATTGGCCCGTCTGGATTCGCGTCTGCTGGCTGACGCCGGTATCAGCGAAGCACAACGCTACGAAGAGCTGAGCAAGCCGTTCTGGCGCTAAGTAGCGTCGCTGGCTCTGGTCGTTAGACCCACCGCCAGCAACCCGAATTGAACAAACGAAACCCGTCGTGGGAAACCACGACGGGTTTTGTCGTTTTGGGATCTTAAAAAGCTTAACCAGTACAGTTCATATAATTCTAAATCAGACCATTACAATTGTAGGAGCTGCCGAAGGCTGCGATCTTTCGATCCTGAAAATCCAAAGCAAAAGATCGCAGCCTTCGGCAGCTCTTACGATTTTTCGTCTGGATGCTGGTTTGGCGAACGCATCTGCGCCTAATATCCACACAGAACGTGGCGAATGATGCGCAACAGGCGTCTGACTCCTCAGATACCGAGCCACCTTTCAATACGGTTTATCCACAGGAGTTAACCTATGTCCCGTCTTCGTCTGCTCAGCGCTGCCGCCCTGCTGGCCGTGGCTGCCAACGCCAGCGCCACCAGCTTCATCGTCACCACCGACGCCGTGGTTGGCGCACTAAAATCATCGTCCGACGCCACTTCCGACGTCACTTCGTCCTTCCGTGACGACAAAATCGTTCTCGCTGCCCGTGACGACGCGGCCAGCTTCGTCGCCAGCCAGGGCGAGATCCGCGGCGTGAAACTGGAAAGCGCGCTCGACCACATCCGCCACCAGGCGCCACAGCTGCAAGCGACCGATGCACAGCTCGCTCAGGCCATCCTGACGATCTAAGCGATTGCGGTATCTCGGGGCACGTGCGGACGTGTCCCGATGCTTTGGCGCTGGCTCTGGCCCGGGCATTGCGCTAGCCTTTGGGCTCGCCAACCGTAATCGAGTCCAATGCGCTTTCTTCCAAATCTGCTGATCCCTTCCGTATTGTTCACCGCCTGCTGGACGACGTCGGTCGATGCCTTTGATGCTTTTAATGCATCAACACAAGGCACCGTCGTCAGTGGTTACGCCACCAGCATGGTGTCTTCTGCCCCTTTCGACCGTAAACTGCTGCTCGCGGCCCATGATGATGCCGCCGCATTCGTGGCCACTGATGGCGAATGGCGAGGCGCACGGCTGGAATCAGCGCTGCATTACCTGCGCAAAACCCGGCCAAAACTTCATGTCAGCGACCTTGAACTGGCAGAGGCAATTCTCGTCCAATAGCTATCCCTGTCCTTTCGGAGTCGTTCCATGCGTAGCCCGCTGATTGCTGCCGCCCTTGGCCTGTTTTTGTTGGCCGACGTGGCCCAGGCGCACACCCTGGTAGCCACCAGTAACATCATCGTTCGTGCCTCCCAGCGCACCATCGATTTCACCTCCGATACCACCACGTCGATCCGCGACTCGAAAATCATCCGCGAAGCCCACGATGACGCCGCCAGTTTCGTCGCCACCAACGGTGATATCCGTGGCGCGCACCTGGAAGCCGCGCTCAACACCTTGCGCACGCGCGTGCCGGAAGCGCGCGATGCCGGCGATCAGGTGCTCGCCGAAGCCATCCTCGCACTGTGAGGTCACTCGGCGCCTGGCTGCTGGCCGGGGCGTTGTTGCTGCTTGGCAACAGCGCCCACGCCGGCCTGCAATTGCGGCTCAAGACCGAGGGGCTGAGCCCCGCCCAACAACAGGCCAGCCAAGCGCTGATCGATGAGGCCATGCAGAAATTGCCGCCGAGCTTTATCGAGCGGCTGGATCGACGCATCGATGTCGGCTGGACCGACGACATGCCCGCCAATGCCTACGGCCAGGCCACGCTGGTTTCCGAACTCGATCTGAATCGCAAACTGCTGGCGGGCCTCACCGACGGCAGCGCGGCCAAAGAAAAAACCAATCGCCCCCACGGCACTGTGCGTCAGGAATTGCTCGCCACGGTGCTGCACGAAATCACCCACATTTATGACCGCGCGCGCCTGTGGCCGAGTGCCGAGCGCACGCTGATCCAGCGCTGCACCCGACGTTTCAACAGCGCCGGGTTGATCGGCATTCCCGACGAATGCCGTGGCCAGAATGGCCGGCGCTTCACCCTCAGCGATGACCCGCGCCTGCTCGACCTCGCCGGCTGGCAGCAATACGTCGGCCGGCGCGGTGAGCGCGAACAGCACAACCGGCAGATCGCGCGCAGCCCCGATCTGTACGAGATCTCCAGCCCGAAGGAGTTCGTCGCGGTCAACATGGAGTATTTCCTCCTCGACCCAAGCTATGCCTGCCGTCGCCCGGCGCTGTATCGCTATTACCAGCAACACTTCGGCTGGGCGCCAGCGGAGAAAGACACTTGCAGCAAGACCTTCGCGTTTCTCAATGCCGGTAACGATTTTGCCAAGCAACCGTTAGGGCAAGTCGATCCGGAACGGGTCTACGCCGTCGACTACCTGCTGGCCGAGGCCAATCAGAACTGGGTCAGCCGCTGGGGCCACAGCATGTTGCGTCTGGTGATCTGTGCACCGGGCCGACCACGCGGGCCGGACTGCCGGCTCGATCTCGATCAGCATCTGGTGCTGTCGTACCGCGCCTTTGTCGGTGATGTGCAGTTGTCGAGCTGGGACGGGCTGGTCGGCAAATACCCGTCGCGGCTGTTCGTGCTGCCATTGGCGCAGGTCATCGACGAATACACCAAGACCGAATTGCGCAGCCTCGCCTCCGTACCGATCAACCTGTCGCGGGACGAGATTGAAGGCGTGGTCGAGCACGCGGCCGAAATGCACTGGAGCTACGACGGCAACTACTTCTTCCTCTCCAACAACTGCGCGGTAGAAGGTCTGAAACTGTTGCGCAGCGGCAGTGACAACAGCCAGTTCGTCGGGTTGGACAGCATCATGCCCAACGGCTTGCTGGAAGTGATGAAGGGCCGTGGTCTGGCGGACACCAGTGTGCTGGATGACCCGAAAGAAGCCCTGCGTCTGGGTTATCGTTTCGACTCGTTCCGCGATCGCTATCAGGCGATGTTCGATGTGTTGAAGAAGCAGTTGCCGATCAAGCAGACCACCGTCGAGGAATGGCTTTCGCTGACTGCCGAAGAACGCCGCGAGTGGTTCGAGCGGGCAGACTTGCGCACCAGCGCCGCGTTGTTGTTGCTGGAGCAGGCCAGTTACCGCCGCCAGTTGCTACTGGCGCAAGACGAGGTCAAACAGCGTTACCTCGGCGCGCGGGAGCTGGAGAACGGTGGCATGGACAAGGCCAACGCAACGTTGCAGGAAATTCTCGCCAACAGCGGCTTCCTCAGTCGCCCGGCGGAGTTGCTCGATAGCCGTGGTTACGGCTTGCCGCAGCCGAGCGAATTCAAGCGGCTGGAGGATGAAAGCAGTCAGCGGCAGAAGAAACTGCTGGTGCTGTCTGGTGATCTGGACGCGGAGGTGCGCAAGTTGCTGGAGCCGAAGCGCGCTGCGGAGATTGCGGCGAGTGAGGAGAACGTGAAGCAGATTGGCGCGCATTTGCGCCAATTGCACAAGGCCTCTGGGGGCCTGGAACTGCCCTGAAGCAAAAGATCGCAGCCTGCGGCAGCTCCTACACAATCCCATGTAGTAGCTGCCGCAGGCTGCGATCTTTTGACTGACTAAGGATTAATACAAAACCCCGTCGAGAATCTCGTAAACGATCCCGGTACCCACTGCGATCAGCACGATATCGCCGCCGGCCCGACGCCATTCGTAGCCCGGATACACCGGCAAGCGACCCAATGCGCGATTATCCAGACGTTCGCCGTAATAGCCGTGCGGCAACGGCCGGCCACGCTCCAGATGAATCCCCGGAGGCGGCGGCGCACCGCGCACGAAATAGCCATGATTGTCACGAATGGTCTGGCGCACCGGGCCGAAGTCGCGCGGCGGCGGGCCACCACGGTGATCGTTCTGCGGGCCACGGTGATCGTCACCGTGATTGTCGCCACGGTTATCGTAATGGCCCTGCTGCGGGCCGCCGTGGTCGTGATCATCGCGCGGGTCGGCACTGGCCAGCAGCGGCGTCGCGCTGATCATCAGCACGCCCAGTCCGGCAATCAGACGTTTCGGCATTTTCATCGGGTCTTTCCTCACGGCACAAACGGCAAAAAGGGCTGCAGAACGATGTTCTGAAGCCCTCGGTCTTGCTCATTTAGTCTGCGCTTTGAGGTGCTAATTCCTCTGTATCAGGAACTTTACCTTCAACTGACGCGGGCCTTACGCACACCTTCGGACAGTGCCGAGCACAGGCTCAACACACCGTCGATGGCTTGCGCTGGCGTGGTCGCGTTGGCGATGTGATCGATCAACGCCGAGCCCACCACAACACCGTCGGCCAGGCGCGCGATGGATGCCGCTTGCTCCGGGGTTCGGATACCGAAACCGATGCTGATCGGCAGATCGGTATGACGACGCAGACGAGTGACCGCCTCTTCAACATGCTCCAGCGTCGCCGCGCCGGCACCGGTCACACCGGCTACCGACACGTAGTAAACAAAACCTGAGCTGCCATTGAGCACTTTCGGCAGACGCGCGTCGTCAGTGGTCGGCGTGGTCAGACGAATAAAGTCGAGACCTGCAGCCTGCGCCGGGTCGCAGAGTTCTGCGTTGTGCTCAGGCGGCATGTCGACCACGATCAGGCCATCGACGCCGGCCTCTTTCGCGTCAGCGATGAAGCGCTCAACGCCATACATATGAATCGGGTTGAAGTAACCCATCAGCACCAGCGGCGTGTCGCTGTTGCCTTCACGGAACTCGCGAACCATTTGCAGGGTTTTCACCAGGTTCTGCTTGGCGCCCAAGGCACGGATGTTCGCCAGTTGAATAGCCGGGCCGTCGGCCATCGGGTCGGTGAACGGCATGCCCAGCTCGATCACGTCGGCGCCAGCACCCGGCAAGCCTTTGAGAATCGCCAGCGAAGTGTCGTAGTCCGGATCACCGGCGGTGACGAAGGTCACCAGCGCGGCGCGGTTCTGTTCCTTGAGGTCGGCAAAACGGGTTTGCAGGCGGCTCATCAGTGTTTCTCCTGCTTAGACTGTTCCATGTGATGCATGACGGTCTGCATGTCTTTGTCGCCACGGCCCGACAGGTTGACCACCATCAGGTGATCCTTCGGCAGCTTCGGCGCACGTTTGAATACTTCAGCCAAGGCGTGAGCGCTTTCCAGTGCTGGAATGATCCCTTCCAGGCGGCAGCATTTGTGGAACGCATCCAACGCTTCGTCGTCGGTCACCGAGGTGTACTGAACGCGACCGATGTCATGCAACCACGCGTGTTCCGGGCCGATGCCTGGATAGTCGAGGCCGGCGGAAATCGAGTGGGCGTCGATGATCTGGCCATCGTCGTCCTGCAGCAGAAAAGTACGGTTGCCGTGCAACACACCCGGAACGCCGCCGTTGAGGCTCGCCGCGTGCTTGCCGGTTTCAATGCCGTAACCGGCCGCTTCAACGCCGATGATCTCGACGCTCTTGTCGTCGAGGAACGGATGGAACAGGCCCATCGCGTTGGAGCCGCCACCGATGCACGCCACCAGGCTGTCCGGCAGACGACCTTCCTGCGCTTGCAACTGGTCGCGGGTTTCCTTGCCGATGACGGCCTGGAAGTCGCGAACCATCGCAGGGTACGGGTGCGGGCCGGCCACGGTGCCGATCAGGTAGAAGGTGCTGTCGACGTTGGTCACCCAGTCACGCAGGGCTTCGTTCATCGCGTCTTTCAGGGTGCCGGTGCCGGCCACCACCGGAATCACTTCAGCGCCGAGCAGCTTCATGCGGAACACGTTGGCCTGCTGACGTTCGATGTCAGTGGTGCCCATGTAGATCACGCAATCCAGACCGAAACGTGCTGCAACTGTGGCAGTCGCCACGCCGTGCATGCCGGCGCCAGTCTCGGCGATGATGCGTTTTTTGCCCATGCGCCGCGCCAGCAGAATCTGGCCGATACAGTTGTTAATCTTGTGCGCGCCGGTGTGGTTCAGCTCTTCGCGCTTCAGATAAATCTTCGCGCCGCCGCAGAATTCGGTCAGGCGTTCGGCGAAGTACAGCGGGCTCGGACGTCCGACGTAGTCACGCTGGAAATAGGCCAATTCTTCTTTGAAGGCCGGATCTTCCTTGGCCGCTTCGTATTCGCGGGCCAAGTCGAGGATCAACGGCATCAGGGTTTCCGCTACGTAGCGGCCACCGAACGAGCCAAACAGGCCGTTATCGTCCGGGCCGTTGCGCAGATTGGAAGTGTTCGAAGTCTGGGTCATGAGTTGCTCCAGGTGAATTCGGGTCAAAAGACAATGACGACCACTCTACCCCTGACCTTCCAGGCTGAAAACCGATAAGATCGCCACAACCTGTCAGGAAAACTCACAGATACCATGAGCCACGATCTTCCTCCGCTGAACGCCTTGCGTGCGTTCGAAGCCACCGCCCGGCTGAACAGCGTCAGTCAGGCCGCCGAGCAACTGCACGTCACCCATGGCGCAGTCAGTCGTCAGCTCAAGGTGCTGGAAGAGCACTTGGGTGTCAGTCTCTTCGTCAAGGACGGGCGCGGCCTGAAACTCACAGATGCCGGCCTGCGTTTACGCGATGCCAGCGGTGAGGCTTTTGATCGCTTGCGCAGTGTTTGTGCTGAACTCACGCAGAACACCGCCGATGCACCGTTCGTCCTGGGTTGCTCCGGAAGTCTGCTGGCACGCTGGTTCATTCCGCGCTTGGGGCGCTTGAATGCCGATCTTCCAGACTTGCGCCTGCACCTGTCAGCCGGCGAAGGCGATCTCGATCCACGACGTCCCGGTCTGGACGCTTTGCTGCTGTTCGCCGAGCCGCCATGGCCGGCAGATATGCAAGTTTACGAATTGGCCGCAGAACGCATCGGCCCGGTGATGAGCCCGCTGTTCAGTGGCTATCAACGCCTGCAAACCGCACCAGCCTCGGCGCTGCTCGATGAACCGCTGCTGCACACGACCTCTCGTCCACAGGCGTGGCCGAGTTGGGCGCAACAAAACCACCTCGATGCCAAAGCATTGAAGTCGGGACAGGGTTTCGAGCATTTGTATTATTTGCTGGAGGCAGCGGTCGCGGGTCTTGGTGTGGCAATCGCGCCGGAACCATTGGTGATGGAAGATTTGAAGGCCGGTCGCCTGGTTGCGCCCTGGGGCTTTTGTGAAACCCCGGCGCAACTGGCGTTGTGGCTACCCAAGCGCGCCGCTGACGGGCGCGCCCGGCAACTGGCGCAATGGCTCAAGAACGAGCTGCGCCAGAGCGATCACTCGCCGCGCTTGAACAGCAAGTAAGCGGCGAGCAAGCCGATCGCACCAACCGCCACACCGGCCGTCGTCCACGGATGTTCCTGGGCGTAGTCGCGGGTGGCGATCCCGGTCTCGCGGGTTTTCACTTTGACTTCTTCATAGGCGTCGCTGAGCAGGTGACGCGAATGTTTCAGCGCGCTTTCAGCATTGCTTTTCAGCGCCTTGAGGGTCTTGCGCGACTCGTCCGAAGCGTCGTCCTTCAGGCTTTCCAACGACTTGAGCAGACTCTCGATCTCGGCTTCCATGCTTTGCAACGAGGCTTTACGTAAAGAGGTGTTGGCCATGGTGGCTCTCCTGCATTGGTGATGAGTGGCGTGTGTTGGTTGGGACTTCAGCGGTTTGAGAAAGTGCAGAAATTCTGAACTTCGTCCGCGCAGGGGCGCCGAAATCCACAGTGCAGATTCACTGCT
Organism: Pseudomonas sp. NPDC087690; assembly: GCF_044743175.1. Classification (NCBI taxonomy): domain Bacteria; kingdom Pseudomonadati; phylum Pseudomonadota; class Gammaproteobacteria; order Pseudomonadales; family Pseudomonadaceae; genus Pseudomonas; species Pseudomonas sp. NPDC087690. Next base: position 41,703 of record NZ_JBIUVX010000033.1, on the reverse strand, counting down.
AGTCTCAAATCCACACGCCAAGGAGATCGCCATGAGTGACCATCACACGTACAAGAAAGTCGAGCTGGTCGGTTCGTCCGCCAGCAGCATCGAAGACGCCATCAACAACGCGCTGGCCGAAGCCAACAAGAGCATCAAGCATCTTGAGTGGTTTGAAGTAGTCGACACCCGTGGCCACATCAAGGACGGCAAGGCTGCGCACTTTCAGGTGACGCTGAAAGTCGGCTTCCGCATTGCCAGCAGCTGAGTTTGGTCTAGTCTTCTGAACTTGCGCGCTGGCCGAGTGCCATAGGAATGGCAAAGCGCTACAGGGTGAGTGCATCGGGTGGATGACCTGATGCCCGCCTCTTTCAATCCGACCAGGGAGTGCGACCGATGAAGAAGTTCATGTTGGCAGTAGGTTTGTTGAGCCTTGCGGGTGGTGCGTTTGCTGCCGGTAAGCCATGTGAAGAGCTGAAAAGCGAGATTGCGGCGAAGCTGGATGCCAAGGGCGTTTCCGGGTATTCGCTGGAGATTGTCGACAAGGGCGCAGCGGCTGGCGGCGACGTCGTTGGCACCTGCGAAGGTGGCACCAAGGAAATCGTTTACCAGCGCGGTTGATCGCGCCTGAAATGCAAAAGCCGACGTGAAGGCGTCGGCTTTTTTGTGTCTGAAAGATTTGTGGTGTGTTTGAGATTGATCCCCCTCACCCCAGCCCTCTCCCCCAAGGGGGCGAGGGGGAGAGGGGGCAGATCGTGGGTTGTATCAGAACCTGAGTACGACTGGATTTTTCAGGTCGGCGTACCTCGAACATTCAACCCGGTCAGTCCCCTCTCCCTCTGGGAGAGGGCTAGGGTGAGGGTGCCTTTCAGCCCTTCATAACCTGCGCCAACAACTCGTACGAATGCACACGATCAGCGTGTTCGTAGAGATCACTGGTGAAAATCAGCTCATCCGCTTGAGTCTGTTCCACCAACACCTCCAGCTTCGCGCGGATTTTCGCTGGGCTACCGACCATCGCCAGCCCAAGGAAATCCCCCACCGCCTCACGCTCATGCGGCAACCACAAGCCTTCCATGGTTTTCACTGGCGGACGCTGCACCAGGCTCTGCCCACGCATCAACGCAAGAATGCGCTGATACACCGACGTCGCTAGATAATCGGCGTGTTCATCGGTATCCGCTGCCACCAACGGCACACCGAGCATCACGTACGGCTTGTCGAGCACCGCCGACGGCTTGAAGTGATTGCGGTAGACGCGGATCGCCTCGTGCATGAAACGCGGGGCGAAATGCGAGGCAAAGGCGTAGGGCAAACCGCGTTCACCGGCCAACTGCGCACTGAACAGACTGGAACCGAGCAACCAGATCGGCACATTGGTGCCCGTGCCCGGCATCGCGATCACACGCTGATCCGGGGTACGCGGGCCGAGGAAGCGCACCAGTTCGGCGACGTCTTCGGGAAAATCATCAGCGCTGCCGGAGCGTTCCCGGCGCAACGCACGAGCGGTCATCTGATCGGATCCCGGCGCGCGGCCAAGACCCAGATCAATCCGCCCCGGATACAAACTTTCCAGCGTACCGAACTGCTCGGCAATCACCAGCGGCGCATGGTTAGGCAACATAACGCCACCGGAGCCGACACGAATGGTCGACGTGCCACCCGCCAGATAACCCAGCAAAACCGAGGTCGCGGAACTGGCAATGCCGTCCATGTTGTGGTGTTCAGCCACCCAGAACCGCGTGTAGCCAAATTTTTCGACGTGCTGCGCCAGGTCCAGCGAGTTGCGTAGCGACTGCGCCGGGCTGCCATTTTCGCGCACCGGCACCAGATCGAGGGTGGAAAATTTTACGTCGGACAGTTGCTTCATAAACCTGCGTCTCCGAGTGAGGCGGCAGGTTTTTCTTAGCGAACGAAACCCTGCCGAATCCATAAGCGTGTTTCATGCAATGAGGGCATATACCCGAGTTTCAATAGCAGCGAAGATATTTCCTACTAAAAAAGTCAACGATTCAGACGGGCTGAACTTTGTTCCGACGTCTATCCTCAGAAGCCTTGCAAGCAAAAACCACGACGACGCGGCGTTTCCGCGTCAGATCTTGAGGAGGCAGACATGGCTATCGTGAAGAAAGCATCCGCACATTGGGCAGGCGATCTGAAAACCGGCATCGGCTCGATCTCCACCGAAACCGGTGTCCTCAGAGAAGCACCCTACGGCTTCAAGGCGCGCTTCGAAGGCGGCAAGGGCACCAACCCGGAAGAACTGATCGGCGCTGCGCATGCCGGTTGTTTCTCCATGGCGTTTTCGATGATTTTGGGCGATGCGGGCCTGAAGGCCGACAGCATCGATACCAATGCGGAAGTGACCCTCGACCAAGTGGATGGCGGGTTCGCGATCACGGCGGTGAAGCTGATCCTCAAGGCGAAAATCCCGGGGGCGACGCAGGCGCAGTTTGAAGAGCTGAGCAACAAGGCCAAGGAAGGGTGCCCGGTATCCAAAGTGCTGAATGCGAAGATTACGCTTGAGGCTTCGCTGGTCAGTTGATTTTGGGTTGACCGGTCTGGCGCTATCGCGAGCAGGCTCACTCCTACAGTTGATCTCCAGCGGACACAATTATTGTGAGCGACCAGGATTCCCTGTAGGAGTGAGCCTGCTCGCGATAGCAATCTGCAGATCTCCCAAGATTTAAACCTTCAGAACAACTTGTGAGCGAAGTCAGAACCCTCGCGGTAAAAGTATGGTCGAATCAATGACAGCAGCTTCAGCGCACGCCCGTGCGCGCTGCCTCAGGGAGCTTCACTCATGAAACGTATCGGCTTGGCGATTCTCTGCAGTGCACTGGCCACCTCGGTTTTTGCCGCACCCAAAGACTGCGAAGAACTCAAGAAAGAGATCGAAGTCAAGATCCAGGCTAAAGCAGTGCCGTCCTACACACTGGAAATTGTCAGCAAGGAAGAAGCAGCAAAGCATGACATCGCCATGGTGGTCGGTTCATGTGAGAACGGCACCAAAGCTATCATCTACCAGAAGAACGATAGCTGAGGCGCTTCAGTTGATGCAGTTGTATTGGCGATCTTCAGCAACGATCTCGCGTCTGGCGTTATAAAGCCGGGCACTCGGGGTGAACGCCAGCGAACGCCCCTCCAGCAGGTAACGTTGCCCCGCCTCGAAATGGTCGTAGCGTATGTACAGGTAACACAGGCGCTCTACCGGCCCGGTCATCAATGCGCCGCCCCCGCCAAACACTTCAAAGTCGAAGCGCACGCGCAGCTCGTGACTGCCGGGGGTGACCTGAAAGTAGCGCCCGTCATTCAGCCGTTGATTGTCGAGACGCTCAGCCATCAGTAATTTGCCGCCCGGCGTCGGCGTCGAAAAGTCGACCCAGGCCATTTGCGGATCGACCGGAGGCAGCGGCGTCTGACAACCGGCCAAAAGGCTGGCAACGATCAATGAAAGCAATTTGCGCATGATGAATATCCACTGGCCCGGACACTCAGCATAGCGCCGTTCAGGTGCGTTGACAGCCTGCCGGCGTGCCCTGGCCTACCACTTTTCGCTGCTCGTCATAAAGCTTGGCCCAAGGTCGGAATCCGATACTGCCGGCCTGCAACTGGTAACGCTGGCCCGCGTTGAAATCCTTGAATTTCACACTCAACTGGCAATCGCGCCACAGCGGTTCGGCATCGGGACCGATATTGGTCGCCTCTACCGGAAATTGATAACGCACCTTCAGCTCATGGCTACCGGGCTGCACTTCGAAGTAGCGTTTGTCGGTGGTCGCCCGGGTATCGACTTGCAGCGCTTGCAGCGCCGTATCCTGTTGCCGGGCATCGAGATCGATCCAGGCTTGCGAAGGGTCGGGTTCGGGCATTCCGAAATTGGCACAACCGGCCAGCGTCAGCAGGCCCCCTGACAACATCAACATGCGCATAGCGATGCTCCTTTAGGCGGGATAGTCTTGCGGGCAGACTCTCCGGGGGATTTCTTATTTTGAGCAGGCCGTTTCCAAGCCTTGGGTTACTTGATCGCGTTTTTCGGGTTTTGTTTCCGAGTGTGATGTTTTTGTTGCTCAACGGTTGCGCCAGCGTCAGCTATTACAGCCAGTTGGCCAGCGGCCAGCTGCAATTGCTGCGGGCGCGCGAGCCGGTGGAAAAAATCATTGCCGACCCGAGCCGCGATGCGAAATTACGCACGCACCTGGCCCAGTCACAAAAGGCCCGGGCGTTCGCCAGCGAGCATCTGCACCTGCCGGACAACCAGAGCTATCGCCTGTATGCCGACATTGGCCGACCGTTTGTGGTGTGGAATGTGTTCGCCACTCAGGAGTTTTCCCTGACGCCGCAGAACCATTGCTTCCCGATTGCCGGCTGCGTGGCTTATCGGGGTTACTACAGCCAGAGTGCGGCCCGAGGTGAGGCGGCGATCCAGCGCTTGCAAGGCATGGACGTGTCGATTGGCGGCGTTGAGGCCTATTCGACGCTGGGCTGGTTCAACGATCCCATTCTTAATTCAATGATGGGCTGGGGTGATGAACGCCTGGCCACGCTGATCTTTCACGAGCTGGCTCATCAACGCTTTTATGTGAAGGACGACACCGAGTTCAACGAGTCCTTCGCCACGTTTGTCGAGCAGGAAGGCACCCGGCAGTGGCGGGCGTTTCGCGGGTTGCCGGTGGATACCGATTCACGGCTGAAGCAGCGCGATCAGTTTATTGAATTGGTGCTGGATGTGCGGTCACGGCTGGAGAAGCTGTATGCGCAGGCATTGCCCGCTGAACAAATGCGCGAACGCAAAGCGACGGAGTTCGAGCTGTTTCGCCGCGAATACCGAATGATGAGGGACAGCCAGTGGGCCGGGGACAAGCGTTATGACGCCTGGGTGAATGCGCCGTTGAACAATGCGCGGTTGTTGCCGTTTGGGTTGTATGACCAGTGGGTGCCGGCGTTTGCGGCGTTGTTCAGGCAGGCTGGGGGGGATTGGCTGAGGTTTTATGCGCAGGTTGAGCGGTTGGGTGGGTTGCCGGGGGCTGAGCGAAAGGCGGCTTTGAAAATGTTGGCAGATCCAAACAGTTGAGTTGATTGGGAGTAAGTCATCGCGAACAGGCTCACTCCTACAGGGCAATGCGCTCTAAATGTAGGAGTGAGCCTGCTCGCGATTTCAATCTAATCAGCGCTGCAAAAAGGCCTGATGCAACTGATCCAGCGTTTCAAAGTGATAAGCCGGCGCCTCAGCGTTCAACTCTTCAAAACTGCCAAACCCATAACCGACTGCCGCCGCATCCAGCCCATTGCTGCGCGCCCCGATCAAGTCATGCTTGCGATCGCCAATCATCAGCGTATTCGCCGGATCCAGCCCTTCCTCTTTCAGCAGATGGGCAATCAGCTCGACCTTGTTGGTCCGCGTGCCATCCAGTTCGCTGCCGTAAATCACCTTGAAGTGCCGGGCGAAATCAAAATGCCGGGCAATCTCGCGGGCGAATTCCCATGGCTTCGAGGTAGCGATATACAGCTGCCGCCCCTGCCCGCTCAAGGTTTCCAGCAACGGCGTGACACCCTCAAACACGCGGTTCTCGTACAGGCCGGTGACCTTAAAGCGCTCACGATAGAAGTTCACCGCCTGCCACGCCTTGGCTTCATCGAAATCGTAGAACTGCATGAACGCCTGCAACAGTGGCGGGCCGATGAAGTGTTCGAGCTTGGTCAGGTCCGGTTCATCGATGCCGAGTTTGGCCAAGGCAAACTGAATGGAACGGGTGATGCCCTCACGCGGGTCGGTCAGGGTGCCATCGAGGTCGAACAGTACGGTTTGGTAATGCATGAGTATTCCTGATCAGTCGCAAATTCGATTCAGAGTGTGTCGTAGCCTTCGGCTAGATGCAGGTCCTTGAGCTTTACGTAGTTGGCCGCGCTGTAAGTGAAGAACGCGTTTTCCTTGTCGGTCAGCGGACGGACCTGTTTCACCGGGCTACCCACATAGAGGAAGCCGCTTTCCAGGCGTTTGCCCGGTGGCACAAGGCTGCCAGCGCCGATGATCACATCGTCCTCGACCACCGCGCCGTCCATGACGATGCTGCCCATGCCGATCAATACGCGGCTACCGACGCTGCAGCCGTGGAGCATGACTTTGTGGGCGATGGTCACGTCATCGCCGATCAGCAGCGGGAAGCCGTCGGGGTTGAACGGGCCGGCGTGGGTGATGTGCAACACGCAGCCGTCCTGCACGCTGGTGCGCGCACCGATGCGGATGCGGTGCATGTCGCCACGGATCACGGTCAGCGGCCAGACGGAGCTGTCTTCGCCGATTTCGACGTCGCCGATCACCACCGCCGAGCTGTCGACAAACGCGCCTTTACTCAACTGTGGGGTGTGATTCTGGTACTTGCGAAGGGACACGATAATTTCTCTCTCTGTCGCCGATAGCTGCGGTGAATGCCGATTGTAATTAAGATGGGGCAATGTTTCCCCAGCCAAGGTGCCAACCGTGAGCGTGAACAACCCTCTGCTGCAGTCCTACGACCTGCCACCGTTCTCCACGATCCGTGCCGAACACGTCCTGCCCGCCATCGAAACGATCCTGGCCGACAACCGCGCCGCCATTGCCGAAATCCTCAAGACTCAGGTTCAGAACCCTACCTGGGCCGGTCTGGTTCTGGCGATGGACGAACTCAATGACCGCCTCGGTGCTGCCTGGAGCCCGGTCAGCCACCTCAACGCCGTGTGCAACAGCGCTGAATTGCGCGAAGCCTACGAGTCGTGCCTGCCGGCCTTGAGCGCCTACTCCACCGAGATGGGCCAGAACCGCGAATTGTTCCAGGCCTATGAAGCGCTGGCCAACAGCCCGCAAGCCGCCGGTTTCGACGTGGCGCAGAAGACTATTCTGGAACACGCCCTGCGTGACTTCCGTCTGTCGGGTATCGACCTGCCGGAAGCCGAACAGAAACGCTACGCCGAAGTGCAAAGCAAACTGTCCGAGCTGGGCAGCCGCTTCTCCAATCAACTGCTCGATGCCACGCAGGCATGGACCAAGCACGTCAGCGACGAAGCCGCGCTCGCCGGCCTGACCGACTCGGCCAAGGCGCAAATGGCTGCCGCCGCGCAAGCCAAAGGCCTCGACGGCTGGCTGATCACTCTGGAATTCCCGAGCTACTACGCGGTGATGACCTACGCGCAAGACCGTGCGCTGCGTGAAGAAGTCTATGCCGCCTACTGCACCCGCGCCTCGGATCAAGGCCCGAACGCCGGTCAGAACGATAACGGCCCGGTGATGGAAGAGATCCTCGATCTGCGTCAGGAACTGGCCAAGTTGCTGGGTTTCGCCAGTTTCTCCGAGCTGAGCCTGGCCACCAAAATGGCCGAATCCAGCGATCAGGTGCTGAGCTTCCTGCGTGATCTGGCCAAGCGCAGCAAACCGTTTGCCGCACAGGATCTGCAACAGCTACGCGCCTACGCCGCCGAACAGGGCTGCGCCGATCTGCAAAGCTGGGACAGCGGTTTCTACGGCGAAAAACTCCGTGAGCAACGCTACAGCGTCGCCCAGGAAACCCTGCGCGCCTACTTCCCGATCGACAAAGTACTGGGCGGTCTGTTCGCCATCGTTCAGCGCCTGTACGGCATCGAGATCGCCGAACAGAAAGGCTTCGACACCTGGCACCCGGATGTTCGCCTGTTCGAAATCAAGGAAAACGGCCAGCACGTCGGCCGCTTCTTCTTCGACCTCTACGCCCGCGCCAACAAGCGTGGCGGTGCCTGGATGGACGGCGCCCGCGACCGTCGTCGCACCGTCGACGGTGTTCTGCAAAGTCCGGTGGCCAATCTGGTGTGCAACTTCACCCCGGCCGACAGCGGCAAGCCTGCGCTGCTGACCCACGACGAAGTGACCACGCTGTTCCACGAATTCGGCCATGGCCTGCATCACTTGCTGACCCGTGTTGATCAGGCCGGTGTTTCCGGCATCAACGGCGTGGCGTGGGATGCGGTCGAGCTGCCAAGCCAGTTTATGGAAAACTGGTGCTGGGAGCCGGAAGGCCTCGCGCTGATTTCCGGTCATTACGAAAGCGGCGAACCGCTGCCGCAGGACCTGCTGGAAAAAATGCTCGCGGCGAAAAACTTCCAGTCCGGCCTGATGATGGTTCGTCAGCTGGAATTCTCGCTGTTCGACTTCGAACTGCACGCCACCCACGGTGACGGCCGCAGCGTGCTGCAAGTGCTCGAAGGCGTGCGTGACGAGGTGTCGGTGATGCGTCCGCCAGCGTACAACCGCTTCCCGAACAGCTTCGCGCACATCTTCGCCGGCGGTTACGCGGCGGGTTACTACAGCTACAAGTGGGCTGAAGTGCTTTCGGCAGATGCTTTTTCGAAGTTCGAAGAAGACGGCGTGCTCAACGCTGAAACCGGCCGTGCTTTCCGCGAAGCGATTCTGGCGCGCGGTGGTTCGCAGGCACCGATGGTGCTGTTCGTCGACTTCCGTGGCCGTGAGCCGTCGATTGACGCACTGTTGCGCCACAGCGGCCTGAGTGAGGACGCGGCAGCATGAGTGACGGGCCTGTGATTACCAAGAAACGCTTTATCGCCGGGGCTGTATGCCCGGCGTGCAGCGAGCCGGACAAGTTGATGATGTGGAACGAAGACAGCGTGCCGCACCGTGAATGTGTCGCTTGCGGTTACTCCGACACGCTCAATGAGCAAGGGCTTTCGGTGCCCAAAGAGTTGGGCACGCGGGTCAACACCAGCGCTATCAGCAAACCTGCGACGGACAAGACCGTACAAGCGGTGCAGTTCTTTCCGAATCCGAAGCTCAAGAAGAAGACTGAAGACTGAGTCGCGACATGACCTCCCACAGCGCAAAGCCGTGGGAGGTTGGATTCACTTCAGATTGACTGACTGAAACCAGCTCTTCATCGAGCAAGTGGCGAACGCGCTGGTGCTGCAATCACCATTGGCCAGCGCCGTGCGCAGCTTGTCGACATCGGCCTGCATCACGTAGCGCACGCTGTCGCGAAAGTGCCCACTCTCACCAAAGCCACCTTGGGTCATCTCGCTCAAGGCGTCTTCTTTGCTCCAGCCCTGCACCACCACGCGATACATCGCTGCCATCAGGCCAGTGCGATCGGAGCCGTGCTTGCAATGCATCAGTACTGGGCCGCTGGCTTCGGCAGCCTGAATGGCACGTAGCGTCTTCAGCACATCGGCGTCATCGACGTGGTTGGTGCGATACGGCAGTTGCAGTTGATTGATGCCAGGCTCCGACAGCCAGTCGCTATCCGCTTCCGGCAGGAAATTTATCACCGTGGCGACCTTGAGATTTTTCAGCAACGGCACCGCGCCGCCATCGGGCAAGGCGCTGCGATAGAGCGTCGGTGAGATTTGGAACAGGTTGTATTGCACTTCGACCGGTTGCGCCCAATCAGCGGGTCGGGCTGTCGCTGGCGTCGCAGCCTGGGCCGGCAGCCAGTACAACAGTGCTAGAAACGATAAACACAAGGCAGGGAAAAAACGCACTCGGGACATGCTGGGGTGACCGTGTCGGGATTCATCGATGAGGGGAAACGCAGCTTCGGCGTTGCGCGGTCAAAGCCCTGTGAGGCGGCTGTCAAAGAAACGTGAATCCGCACGCTTTCGACCATTGCAGTTAAGAAAACAGGTCTTTTTTCCGCTGAATCGGTTTATCCGGAAGCTTAGCCTGCTACCATTTGTCACATCATGTTGCAGACGCGTCCCCTTTTTCCGGGCCAGACCGGATCCGTCTCGACGAAAAATCCTCAAGCCGTTCGCAGAAACGGCTGTCCCCTAATGCCTGATGAGGTGCACCCCCATGTCTGATGAAGATCGAGACAACCCGCGGCGTGAGTTTTTACGCAAATCCCTGACCCTGATTCCAGTGGTCACCCTGGCCGGCACCAGCCTGGGCAGCAGTGTGCTGCAAGCGGCGCCCGAAACCGCGCCTGCTGCACCGGCCGCGCAACCGGCTCGCACCGACGCCGGTGTTTACCAGCCGAACTATTTCACGGCTGAGGAATGGGCATTCATCAATGCCGCCGTCGCGCAATTGATCCCCAACGATGCCCAGGGCCCGGGAGCGCTAGAGGCCGGTGTGCCGGAATACATCGACCGTCAGATGAACACGCCGTACGCCGCTGGTGCCCTGTGGTACATGCAAGGCCCGTTCAATGCCGACGCCGCTCCGGAAATGGGCTGGCAGAGCAAACTGGTGCCCAAAGAGATTTATCGCCTCGGCATCGCCGCCACGGATCAGTGGGCAAAATCCCTCAACGGTAAAGTATTTGCTGAGCAAGACAGCGCTACCCGAGACGATTTGCTCAAGCAACTCGAAGCCGGAAAAGCGCAATTCGACGCCGTTCCAGCGAAGATTTTCTTCAATCTGCTGCTGCAAAACACCAAGGAAGGGTTCTTCTGCGACCCGATCCACGGTGGCAACAAAGGCATGGTCGGCTGGACCATGATCGGCTTCCCCGGCGCCCGCGCCGATTTCATGGATTGGGTGGAACGCAACGAGCAATACCCCTTCCCGGCAGTTTCGATTCGCGGCGAGAGGGCGTAAGCATGGCAACGGTAATGAAGAAAGTAGACGCGGTCATCGTCGGTTTCGGCTGGACCGGCGCGATCATGGCCAAGGAGCTGACCGAAGCGGGTCTCAACGTGCTGGCGCTGGAGCGTGGGCCGATGCAGGACACCTACCCCGACGGCAACTATCCGCAGGTGATCGACGAACTCACCTACAGCGTGCGCAAAAAACTCTTTCAAGACATCTCGAAAGAAACCGTCACCATCCGTCATAGCGTCAACGACATTGCTCTGCCGAACCGCCAGTTGGGTGCGTTCCTGCCGGGTAATGGTGTGGGCGGCGCCGGTCTGCACTGGTCGGGCGTGCACTTTCGCGTAGATCCGATCGAGTTGCGCATGCGCAGCCACTACGAAGAGCGCTACGGCAAAAGCTTCATCCCCAAGGACATGACCATCCAGGACTTCGGCGTCAGTTATGAAGAACTGGAGCCGTTCTTCGATTTCGCCGAGAAAGTCTTCGGCACCTCCGGCCAGGCCTGGACCGTGAAAGGCCAACTGGTCGGTCAGGGCAAGGGCGGCAACCCGTACGCGCCGGATCGCTCCAACCCGTTCCCGCTGGAAGCGCAGAAGAACACCGTGTCCGCACAGCTGTTCGGCAAAGCGGCTACAGAAGTCGGTTACAAACCCTACAACCTGCCGTCCGCGAATACGTCAGGGCCGTACACCAATCCTTACGGCGCGCAAATGGGCCCGTGCAACTTCTGCGGTTTCTGCAGCGGCTATGTCTGCTACATGTATTCCAAAGCCTCGCCGAACGTGAACATTCTGCCGGCGCTCAAGCCGCTGCCGAATTTCGAGCTGCGGCCTAACTCGCACGTGCTGCGCGTCAACCTCGACAGCACGAAATCCAAAGCCACCGGCGTGACCTACATCGACGGTCAGGGTCGCGAGATCGAACAACCGGCGGATCTGGTGATCCTCGGCGCGTTCCAGTTGCACAACGTGCGTCTGATGCTGCTCTCCGGGATTGGCAAGCCGTACGACCCGATCACTGGCGAAGGCGTGGTCGGGCGTAACTTCGCCTACCAGAACATGGCGACCATCAAGGCGTTCTTCGACAAGGACACCCACACCAACAACTTCATCGGCGCCGGCGGCAACGGCGTGGCGCTGGACGACTTCAACGCCGACAACTTCGACCACGGTCCCCATGGCTTCGTCGGCGGCTCGCCGATGTGGGTCAACCAGGCCGGCAGCCGGCCGATTGCCGGTACCTCGAACCCGCCGGGCACTCCCGCGTGGGGCAGTGACTGGAAACGCGCCACCGCCGATTACTACACCCACCAGGTGTCGATGGACGCTCACGGCGCGCATCAGTCCTACCGTGGCAACTACCTCGACCTCGATCCGGTGTACCGCGACGCCTACGGCTTGCCGCTGCTGCGAATGACCTTCGACTGGCAGGAAAACGACATCAAGATGAACCGCTTCATGGTCGAGAAAATGGGCAAGGTCGCCGAAGCGATGGGGCCGAAAGCAATTGCGGTGATCGGCAAGAAAGTCGGCGACCACTTCAACACCGCGTCCTACCAGACCACCCACCTCAACGGCGGCGCGATCATGGGCACCGATCCGAAGAAGAGCGCGCTGAACCGTTATCTGCAGAGCTGGGACGTGCACAACGTCTTCGTGCCGGGCGCCTCGGCCTTCCCGCAAGGCCTGGGTTACAACCCGACGGGCCTGGTTGCCGCACTGACCTACTGGTCGGCGAAAGCGATCCGCGAGCAATACCTGAAAAACCCCGGCCCGCTGGTGCAGGCTTAAGGAGCGATGACCATGAAGAATCTCGTTATCGCGACTTTGGCGCTGCTCGGTAGCGCCGCACTCCATGCGGCTGAAGTTGATCACGCCTTGATCAAACAGGGCGAGTACCTCGCCCGCGCCGGTGACTGCGTAGCCTGCCACACCGCCAAGGACGGCAAGCCGTTCGCCGGTGGCCTGCCGATGGAAACCCCGATCGGCACGATCTACTCGACCAACATCACCCCGGATAAAACCGGTATTGGTGGATACAGCTTCGAGGATTTCGATCAGGCCGTGCGCCATGGTGTCGCCAAGAACGGCAGTACGTTGTACCCGGCGATGCCGTATCCGTCCTACGCCCGCGTCAGCGAAACCGACATGCAGGCGCTGTACGCGTATTTCATGCACGGCGTTGAACCGGTCGCGCAGGAGAACAAGGCCAGTGACATTCCGTGGCCGTTGAGCATGCGCTGGCCGCTGATGGGCTGGCGCTGGATGTTTGCGCCGAAGGTCGAGGACTATAAAGCGACGAGCGCCGACCCGGTGATCGACCGTGGCGCGTATCTGGTTGAAGGCCTCGGCCACTGCGGCGCCTGCCACACGCCACGGGCGCTGACCATGCAGGAAAAATCCCTCAGCGCGGCCGATGGCAGCAACTTCCTCGCCGGCAGTGCGCCGCTGGAAGGCTGGATCGCCAAGAGTTTGCGCGGCGATCACAAGGACGGCCTCGGCAGCTGGAGCGAGGAGCAACTGGTGCAATTCCTCAAGACCGGACGCAGCGATCGCAGCGCGGTGTTCGGCGGCATGAGCGATGTGGTCACCCACAGCATGCAATACATGACCGACGCCGACCTGACGGCGATTGCCCGCTACCTCAAGTCACTGCCGGCCACCGATCCGAACGATCAGCCGCATCAGTACGACGAGACAGCGGCGAAAGCCCTGTGGAACGGCGATGATAGTCAGCGCGGTGCTTCGGTATACATCGACAACTGCGCCGCGTGCCACCGCACCGATGGCCACGGTTACACCCGGGTATTCCCTGCGCTGGCCGGTAATCCGGTGCTGCAATCGGAAGACCCGACATCGCTGATCCACATCGTGCTCAAGGGCGGTACGTTGCCGGCGACGCACACGGCACCGTCGACCTTCACCATGCCCGGTTTCGCCTGGCGCCTGTCGGATCAGGAAGTGGCGGATGTGGTGAGCTTTATCCGTGGCAGTTGGGGCAACAAGGGCGCGCCGGTGACTGCCGCCGATGTCGCCGAACTGCGCAAGGAGGACATGAAACATACCTCCAATGATGATCTCGGTCAGGTAACAGAACACAACTGACCAGTCGCCCAACGGCACTAGCCAGATGCGCAACGCCCCGATACTGTGTGCATATACAGTATCGGGGCGTTTTTTCATGTCTACTGCATTACCACCTCGCGGTCGCGGCACCGCGACCAATCCGCACAACCGCTTCGCGCCGAACCGCTCGGTAGCCGAGGACGATGGCTGGTATCAGGAAGTGCCCGAGACGCAGAACACCGAGGTGATGATCGAAACCGCGAAAACCATCATCACCCGCAACACTTCGCCGGATTTACCCTTCGATCGTTCGATCAATCCCTATCGCGGCTGCGAGCATGGCTGCATCTACTGCTATGCGCGGCCCAGTCACGCCTATTGGGACATGTCGCCGGGTCTGGACTTCGAAACCCGGCTGATCGCCAAGACCAACGCCGCCCAGGTGCTGGAAGAGCAACTGAGCAAACGCGGTTATCAATGTGCGCCGATCAATCTCGGCTCCAACACCGATCCGTATCAGCCGATCGAGCGCGAACACAAGATCACCCGCCAGACCCTCGAAGTGCTGCTGCGCTACAGGCATCCGGTGACCATCGTCACCAAGGGCTCGCTGATTCTGCGCGATCTCGACCTGCTGACCGAGTTGGCCGAACAACGACTGGTGGCAGTGATGATCAGCCTGACCACGCTGGACGACGAACTTAAACGTATCCTCGAACCGCGAGCGGCAGCCCCCAAGGCGCGGTTGCGCGCTATCAGGGTCATGCGCGAAGCGGGGATTCCGGTCGGTGTGCTGTGTTCGCCGATGATTCCGATGATCAACGACAGCGAAATCGAAAACCTGCTCACCGAGGCCCACGCCGCAGGGGCGCAAAGTGCGGCCTACATGATGCTGCGTCTGCCGCTGGAGGTGGCGCCGCTGTTCGAAGAGTGGCTGGCCGCGCACTACCCGCAACGGGCGGCGCATGTGCTGAGCCTGATCCGCCAGAGCCGTGGCGGCGAGCTCTACGACAGCCGTTTTGGCGCACGCATGCGCGGTGAAGGACCGTTCGCCGATCTGTTGGCTCAGAGGTTTTCGAAGGTAATTAAACGTCTTGGTTTAAATCACCGCGAAGGCTACAACCTCGATTGCACTGCCTTCTGTCCGCCGGGTCGCCAGATGTCGTTGATTTAGCGACAATTGGCCTATGGTTGAGGGGTTGGAATCCTTCCGCCGAAAACACCCAGTCACGTTTTTGTGACCTGGAACACACGTTCTAGAGCGTTTGATTCAGTTTGAGTTAAGTTTCGGCGGCTACCTTGTTCATCGAGTGACTGACGGGTCGGGATGACCCGGATAGTTTTAAACAGCCACTGGCTTCATACCGGAATACCGGGGAAGACTCCCTGAATCCGCCTAAGAGGATGAATCATGAGTGACAAGGATAAACAGCCGTTGGCTGTGTCGGCGCAAACCCCTGAAGCGGAATCCGCCGATGCAGCGCTGCGACAGATCGTAGACGGCTTTTTGCATTTTCATCATGAGGTTTTTCCGCAGCAGGAAGAACTCTTCAAGAAACTCGCCACGGCCCAGGCGCCAAAAGCGATGTTCATCACCTGCGCCGACTCGCGCATCGTCCCCGAGCTGATCACCCAGAGCTCGCCGGGCGATCTGTTCGTGACCCGTAACGTGGGCAATGTTGTCCCGCCATACGGCCAGATGAACGGCGGCGTTTCCACCGCGATCGAATACGCGGTGCTGGCCCTCGGTGTGCAGCACATCATCATCTGCGGCCACTCCGATTGTGGTGCCATGCGTGCTGTGCTCAATCCGGACAGCCTGGAAAAGATGCCGACGGTCAAAGCCTGGCTGCGCCACGCTGAAGTCGCGAAAACCATGGTGCATGACAACTGTCACTGTGCCGACGAAAAAGAAAGCATGCCGATCCTCACCGAGGAAAACGTCATCGCCCAGTTGCAGCACTTGCGTACCCATCCTTCGGTAGCCTCGCGCATGGCGAACGGTCATCTGTTCATCCATGGCTGGGTCTACAACATCGAAACCAGCGAAATCAAAGCTTACGACGCGGATCAGGGACGCTTCCTGCCGCTCGACGGCAGCCATCCGATTCCGGTGGCGACGCCCAAAGCGCGCTTCTAAATCCTCCTAAACATCTGTGTGGTTTGACGCCGGTCGCTGATTCAGCGACCCGGCCTTGCCATGCCTGAAGAAAACTTCGGGAGAATCGCCATGCGTGCGGCTCAATTGAAAGCGGTGTTGCCACGGGAGCTGCTCGCTTCAGTGGTTGTGTTTCTGGTCGCCCTGCCGCTGTGCATGGGTATTGCGATTGCCTCAGGGTTACCGCCGGCCAAGGGTTTGATCACCGGGATCATCGGTGGTCTGGTGGTCGGTTGGCTCGCGGGTTCGCCGTTGCAAGTCAGTGGCCCGGCGGCAGGTCTGGCGGTGTTGGTGTTCGAGCTGGTGCGCCAGCACGGCATCGAGATGCTCGGGCCGATTCTGCTGCTCGCCGGTTTTCTGCAACTGGTCGCCGGGCGCTTGAAGCTCGGGTGCTGGTTTCGGGTTACGGCGCCAGCGGTGGTGTACGGCATGCTCGCCGGGATCGGCGTGTTGATCGTGCTCTCACAGGTGCATGTGATGCTCGATGCATCGCCGAAACCTTCCGGGCTGGATAACCTTGCGGCGTTCCCGGCGGCAGTCACGCAAGCTTTGCCGTCGTTCGGCTGGCAGGCCGGATTGCTCGGGCTGTCGACGATTGCGGTGATGTGGCTGTGGGAAAAATTTCGCCCGCATGCGCTGCGGTTCATTCCGGGTGCGCTGCTCGGTGTCGGTCTGGCGACCGCGGCGAGTCTGCTGCTGGCCTTGCAGGTCAAACGCGTCGAGGTGCCGGCGAATCTGGCGGAAGCCATCGATTGGCTGAGACCTGCGGACCTGCTCAGTCTGGCCGACCCGACGTTGCTGATCGCCGCGTTCGCCGTGGCGTTTATCGCCAGCGCCGAAACGCTGTTGTCCGCCGCTGCGGTGGATCGCATGCACAGCGGCGTGCGTTCGGATTTCGACCGAGAACTGTCGGCGCAAGGTGTCGGCAATATGCTCTGCGGTCTGGTCGGCGCGCTGCCGATGACCGGGGTCATCGTGCGCAGTTCGGCCAACGTTCAGGCCGGTGCGACCACGCGTTACTCGACGATCTTCCATGGCCTGTGGCTGCTGGCGTTCGTGCTGTTGCTGTCGAGCGTGCTGCAAAGCATTCCGGTGGCGAGTCTGGCGGGGGTGCTGGTGTACACCGGTTTCAAACTGGTCGACCTGAAAGCCTTTCGCGGTCTGGGCCGATATGGACGGATGCCGATGTTCACCTACGCGGCGACGGCGTTGGCAATTATCTTCACTGACCTGCTGACCGGTGTGCTGCTCGGTTTCGGTCTGACCCTGTTGAAACTGGCGTTCAAGGCTTCGCGGTTGAAGATCAGCCTGATCGATCTGCCGCAGGACGGTGAGATGGAATTGCGCCTGGTCGGTGCGGCGACTTTCCTCAAGGTTCCGGCGCTGACGCAGGTGCTGGGCAGTATTCCAGTGGGCACCACGGTGCATGTGCCGCTCAATAACCTGAGCTACATCGACCATTCGTGTCTGGAGTTGCTGGAAGAATGGGGCCGGGCGAATGCGGCGAAGGGCTCGAAGCTGTTGATCGAGTCGCGGGGGTTGAAGCGCAGGCTTGAAGGGCGGATTCGGACGACTACCGGTATCGGTGCTGCCGGCTAAATCTCCGGGTTGAACTCAAACCCTGTAGGAGTGAGCCTGCTCGCGATGGCGGTGGGTCAGTCAACAGAGATGTTGAATGATCTATCGCCATCGCGAGCAGGCTCACTCCTACATTGGATTGTGTGTAACTCAGGCAGCAGGCTGATCCAGCTCCAGCCCCACGCCCAGGCGGCGGCTCATGCACGGCCAGCGTTTCCACGCGGCGCCGGTGTCCGGGCTGCTGAGTTTGTCACGGTAGATTTCTACCGATTCCAAGGCAAAACTCTCGTCGTTGAGCATCTCGTCGATGGCGTGATGCACCGCTTCGTCCAGCTGGTTGGCAAATTCCTCACCGATCAATTGGTGAGCAATCAAGTTGGCGACCGTCATGTCCAGGGGGATCAGTGGCTGGCCGAAATGCTTGATGTACAGGTCGTTGACCTCTTCGACAAAACGGTGCGCCAGATAGGCTTCGTCGAGCAGGCTGTCCAGGCCAACGTGCCCGGCCATGATGGCTGGCGGCTGGAGGAAATACTGCTCGGCGATTTTCAACACCGGTTTGATCTGCGATTCGATTCCCGCTTCCCTGGCGACTTCATTGGCTGCATCCAGCAGGTCTGGCACTTCATCGATGTAGGCGGCGACAAAACGCGTCAGCACACCATTGGCGTCGGCTTCCGGTAACTGGATCGACGGGTGTAGATGCGGCAGCTTGCTTTCCAGCTGACGGGTCAGCAGGCCAGTGTCTTTCTCGTGTTGTTGGGCTGTTTGGATCTGCTCGCGCAATGCGGCGGTGTTCATGAAAACTCCAGGAAACAAGGCAATGAAATAGGGAAGACATAAGTTAGCTGGCTTACGAAAAATGCTAAGACGCATTTGTCATAATTATTTCATCCTTGATGCAACTGCGTTATATCGATTTGCCACCACTCGTCTGCATCCTTCTCCATTCGTGCCCTCGAATGCAAGCACCCGCTGTTTCAGATCATTTACGTGCGCACATTGCAATTTCCCGTCGCTGTCTATACTCGCCAGTGAATGGAGTTAGCTGATGACGCCCGACTGCACCCGCAGCAAGGCCCGGCGATTCAAGTTCGTAGTCTGATGCAGCCGCTCCCTTGCCGCAGGCGAAAGCCGGCGGGATAACAAGAACGATAAGGGGAACCCGCAATGATGCGACATCCACACGTCTGGATGGGCCTCCTGTTGTGGTCGATTTTCAGCCAGGCCAACGCCGCCTGGACTGTGAATATGGCGCCTGGAGCGACTGAAATCAGTCACGCAGTATTCGACCTGCACATGACCATTTTCTGGATCTGTGTGGTGATCGGGGTCATCGTCTTCGGCGCCATGTTCTGGTCGATGATGGTGCACCGCCGTTCTACCGGGCAGGTCGCCGCAAAATTCCACGAAAGCACCGGCGTCGAAATCATGTGGACCGTCGTGCCGCTGCTGATTCTGGTGGCCATGGCCGTTCCCGCCACCGCGACGCTGATCAAGATGTACGACACCAGTGAGCCGGACATCGATATCCAGGTCACCGGTTATCAGTGGAAGTGGCACTACAAATACCTGGGCCAGGACGTCGAGTTCTTCAGCAACCTGGCCACTCCCGCCGAGCAGATCCACAACAAGGAAGCCAAGGGCGAGCACTACTTGCTTGAGGTCGACAAGCCATTGGTGCTGCCGACCGGGGCCAAGGTGCGCTTCCTCGTGACCTCCGCCGACGTTATCCACTCCTGGTGGGTGCCGGCGTTTGCGGTCAAACGCGATGCGATCCCGGGGTTCGTCAATGAGGCCTGGACGCGTGTCGACAAGCCCGGGCTTTACCGTGGCCAGTGCGCCGAACTGTGCGGCAAGGATCACGGTTTCATGCCGATCGTGGTCGAGGTCAAAGAGAAGGCCGACTACGACAAGTGGCTGGCCGAGCGCAAAGCCGAGGCCGCGCAGCTTAAAGAGCTGACCAGCAAGGATTGGACCCTCGACGAACTCAAGGAGCGCGGCGACAAGGTTTATCACACCACCTGCGTTGCCTGTCACCAGGCCGAAGGCCAAGGCCTGCCGCCGATGTTCCCGGCGCTCAAGGGCTCGAAAATTGCCACCGGCCCGATCAAGGATCACTTGAGCATTGTCTTCCACGGCAAACCCGGCACCGCCATGGCGGCGTTCGGCAAACAGCTGTCGGAAGTCGATATCGCAGCGGTCGTGACCTACGAACGTAACGCCTGGGGCAACAACAAGGGCGACATGGTCACGCCAAAAGAAGTGTTGGAGCTGAAACAGGCGGAAAGCAAATGAGCCGGTCTATCGCGTACCTCGTGAACCGGCCGGGGCAGCGCGCCCCGGCCCGCCCCGCCCACTCACGTAAAGGAGACCGGCCATGAGCGCTGTCATCGATGACCACGGTCACGCCGACCACGCCCACGGCCCCGCCAAAGGCCTGATGCGCTGGGTGCTGACCACCAACCACAAGGACATCGGCACGCTGTACCTGTGGTTTGCGTTTTTGATGTTCCTGCTTGGCGGCTCGTTCGCCATGGTGATCCGCGCCGAGTTGTTCCAGCCCGGTTTGCAGATCGTCGAACCGGCGTTCTTCAACCAGATGACCACCATGCACGGTCTGGTGATGGTCTTCGGTGCAGTGATGCCGGCATTCGTCGGCCTCGCCAACTGGATGATCCCGTTGATGGTCGGCGCGCCGGACATGGCCCTGCCCCGGATGAACAACTTCAGCTTCTGGCTGCTGCCGGCGGCGTTTCTGCTGCTGGTGTCGACCCTGTTCACCCCCGGTGGCGGGCCGAATTTCGGCTGGACCTTCTACGCGCCGCTGTCGACGACCTATGCGCCGGAAAGCGTGACCTTCTTCATCTTCGCCATCCACCTGATGGGGATCAGTTCGATCATGGGCGCGATCAACGTGATCGCGACCATCCTCAACCTGCGCGCCCCCGGCATGACCCTCATGAAAATGCCGCTGATCGTCTGCACCTGGCTGATCAACGCGATCCTGCTGATCGCGGTGATGCCGGTGCTGGCCGGGTGCGTGACGATGATGCTGATGGACATCCACTTCGGCACCAGTTTCTTCAGTGCTGCCGGTGGCGGTGACCCGGTGCTGTTCCAGCATGTGTTCTGGTTTTTCGGGCACCCTGAGGTGTACATCATGATCCTGCCGGCGTTCGGCGCGGTCAGTCAGATCATCCCGACCTTCGCGCGCAAACCGCTGTTCGGCTACACCTCGATGGTCTACGCCACGGCGAGCATCGCGTTCCTGTCGTTCATCGTCTGGGCGCACCACATGTTCGTGGTCGGCATTCCGTTGGTGGGCGAGCTGTTCTTCATGTACGCGACCATGCTCATCGCGGTGCCGACCGGGGTCAAGGTGTTCAACTGGGCCAGCACCATGTGGCAAGGCTCGATGACCTTCGAGACGCCGATGCTGTTCGCGGTGGCGTTCGTGATCCTGTTTTCCATCGGCGGTTTCTCCGGGCTGATGCTGGCCATCGCCCCGGCAGACTTCCAGTATCAGGACACCTACTTTGTGGTCGCGCACTTCCACTATGTGCTGGTGCCGGGGGCGATCTTCGGCATCTTCGCCTCGGCGTATTACTGGCTGCCGAAATGGACCGGGCACATGTACGACGAAACCCTCGGCAAGCTGCATTTCTGGCTGTCGTTCGTCGGCATGAACCTGACCTTCTTCCCGATGCACTTCGTGGGACTGGCGGGGATGCCGCGACGGATTCCGGACTACAACCTGCAGTTCGCCGACTTCAACATGGTTTCGTCGATTGGCGCGTTCATGTTCGGTGCCACGCAGATCTTCTTCCTGTTCATCGTGATCAAGACCATTCGGGGTGGCGAGCCTGCACCGGCCAAGCCTTGGGATGGTGCGGAAGGTCTGGAGTGGAGCGTGCCGTCGCCGGCGCCGTATCACACCTTCACCACACCGCCGGAAGTGAAATGAACACAGATCTCCCTGTGGGAGCGAGCCTGCTCGCGAAGAACGATGACGCGGTTCATCTGGTGCACCGAGTTGTCTGCTTCGCGAGCAGGCTCGCTCCCACAAGGGATCTGATGAGAGGCACGAATCATGGCTGACTCGATCTCGATGAAAAAACTCGTCACCCGCCTGCTCGGGGTCGTGGTGGCGATGTTTGTGTTCGGCTTTGCCCTGGTGCCGATCTACGACGTGATGTGCAAAGCCTTCGGCATCAACGGCAAGACCGGTGGGCAGTACGAGGGTGAGCAAGTGGTCGATACTTCGCGCCAGGTACGCGTGCAGTTTCTGTCGACCAACACCGCCGATATGCCGTGGGACTTCTACCCCAAGCATGACGAACTCACCGCCAACCCTGGCGCCGTCAACGAGATGATCTTCATCGCACGAAATCCCACCGACAAACCGATGAGTGCGCAAGCCGTGCCGAGCATCGCGCCGAGCAACGCCGCGGCGTATTTCCACAAGACCGAATGCTTTTGTTTTACCCAGCAGGTGCTGCAGCCCGGTCAGCAGATCGAGATGCCGGTGCGCTTCATTGTTGACCGCGACATGCCCAAGGATGTGAAGCACCTGACGCTGTCCTACACGCTGTTCGATATCACCGCCCGACATCCGCCGGTGGCTGTAAACACTGGCGGTTGAGCGTGCCCGATAAGGAGAACAATAAATGGCAACTCATGAGCATTATTTCGTTCCGGCCCAGAGCAAATGGCCGATCATTGCCACGGTCGGGATGCTCGTCACCGTGTACGGCCTCGCGACTTGGTTCAACGATCTGAAGGCTGCACGCCCGGAATCCCACGGCCCGCTGATCTTTTTCGTCGGTGGCCTGCTGGTGGCATACATGCTGTTCGGCTGGTTCGGCACGGTGATCAAGGAAAGCCGCGCGGGACTTTACAGCGCACAACTGGATCGCTCGTTTCGCTGGGGCATGAGCTGGTTCATCTTCTCCGAGGTGATGTTCTTCGTCGCCTTCTTCGGCGCGCTGTTTTACGTACGACACATTTCCGGCCCGGCGCTCGGCGGCGAAGGGCCGAAAGGCATCGCCCACATGCTCTGGCCGAACTTCCAGTTCACTTGGCCGCTGCTGCACACGCCGGACCCGAAACTGTTTCCGCCGCCCAAAGAAGTGATCAGCCCTTGGGGCCTGCCGCTGATCAACACGATTCTGCTGGTCAGCTCCAGTGTGACCATCACCATCGCCCACCATGCGCTGAAGAAGGGCCATCGCGGTGCGCTGAAAATCTGGCTAGCGATCACTGTGCTGCTCGGCTGCGCGTTTCTCGGTTTCCAGGCTGAGGAGTACATCCACGCCTATCACGAACTGGGCCTGACCCTCGGTTCGGGCATTTATGGCGCGACGTTCTTCATGCTCACCGGTTTCCACGGCGCCCACGTGACCATCGGCACAATCATTCTGTTTGTGATGCTGATGCGGATCATGAAGGGTCACTTCGATAACGAGCACCAGTTCGGCTTCGAAGCGGCGAGCTGGTATTGGCACTTCGTCGACGTGGTGTGGATCGGCCTGTTTATCTTCGTTTACGTACTCTGAGGATCAGCATTACCAAGGCGCGTGCGACACCAGTTGGCCGCTGTAAAAACCCCAGGCGATCAAGCCGACGGTGGCAGCGGCCAATGCCACCCGAACACTCAAGGCGATGACCAGGCGATTCGAGCTGCTGTCGTCCTTGACCAGGAAAAACAGGCCGCTGAACAGGCTGATCACCGTGGCAATCAGCATCAGGACGATCGCTGTTTTGAGCATGGGAAGAACTCCGGGGGACAGGCGATGCAGTTGAGTATAGCGAGCGCAACGACTGACTTTGTGGCGCAGCCATGAAGCGCTTTCGCCCGGGCGTGATTCCGACCGTGGTGGTGGCGTTGTTGCTGCCGCTGCTGGTGTCGCTGGGCTTCTGGCAACTGAGCCGGGGCGCCGAGAAAACCGCCCTGCTCGCCAGTTACGCCGAACGCCGCGCGGCCGAACCGATGGCCAGCGGCGAGTTGCTGAGCAGCGCCGATCCGGCCTATCGCCGTGTGCATCTGCAAGGCCAGTTCGATGCCGCGCACAGTTTGCTGCTGGATAACCGCCAGCGTAACGGCAAGGTCGGTGTCGAGTTGCTGCAACCGTTTCAGGATCAACGCAGCGGTTTGTGGCTGATGGTCAATCGCGGCTGGTTGCCGTGGCCGGATCGCCGCGTGCCGCCGCAATTTTCCACACCGGCAGAGGCCCTGAATGTCGATGCCTGGGTCTACGTCGCTCCCGGCGCGACTTTCCAGTTGCACGCCGACCCGGTCAGCAGTACTTGGCCGCAAAGCATCACCGCCGTCGACCCGGCCAAGCTGTGGAAAACCCTGGAACGCGACGGCTTCGCCTACGAACTACGCGCCGAGCCCGGCCCGGCCAGCTACGAGGCCGATTGGCCGGTGGTTGCCATGGGCCCGGAAAAACACCTCGGTTATGCCGTGCAGTGGTTCGCCATGGCCACCGCCCTGCTCGGTCTCTACATCTATTTGGGCTTGCACAACGCAAAGGAGAAACACCATGGGAACGGCCATGAATCCACCCAGCATGTCTGAGGCGAAACCTGCTGCCAGCCGCCGTCGCGGGCGCATTCAGTTGTTGCTGATTGTGCTCGGCGTGGTCGGCCCGATGCTGCTCGCCACCGGCATGTACAAATTGCAGTTCTGGGTGCCCGAAGGTCGCAGCTATCACGGCGAACTGATCGGCAACGGCCAGACCCGCGCCGACCTCGGCGTACAAGCCGATGATGCACGCTGGCAGATGCTGGTCACTGCGCCGAAGGATTGCGCGGTGGATTGCCAGCAACTGGTGTATCTGGCGCGGCAGATCCAGATCGGTCTTGGTCGCGAGGCCGGGCGCGCCAGCCATGCCCTCGCCGTGGCGCAACCGGTGAGCGCCGATTACGAGGCCAAACTCACTCGCGAATATCCACAGCTGCAACGCTATCCGCTGGATGCTGGCGTGTTCAGCAAGACCACTGGCGACAAGGCCACTCCGCAGCTGTGGATCATCGACCCGCACGGCAACCTCGTGCTGCGCTACGAGCCGAATGTGAAAGGCAAGGATCTGCTCAACGACCTGCGGCACCTGCTGAAACTGTCGAACATCGGATAAGGGCATCGTCATGGCCAAACCTGGATTTCGCCTCGCGCTGTTTGCCACCCTGCTGGCACTGATTGTGGTGCTGCTCGGCGCCTACACGCGCCTGACCCACGCCGGCCTCGGCTGTCCGGACTGGCCGGGTTGCTACGGCTTTATCAGCGTGCCGAAAAGCGAAGCGCAACTGGCCCATGCCGAACTGCATTACCCCGACTCGCCGGTGGAGGCGCACAAGGGCTGGAACGAGATGATCCACCGCTACTTCGCCGGCACCCTCGGCCTGCTGATTTCGATTCTCGCCGGACGCGCGTGGGTCAACCGTCGTCATCCGGGGCAGCCGTTGAAGCTGCCGCTATTTCTGCTGGCGGTGGTGTTCGCGCAAGCGGCGTTCGGCATGTGGACGGTGACGCTCAAGCTCTGGCCACAAGTGGTCACCGGACATTTGCTCGGCGGGTTTGCGACGTTGAGTCTGCTGTTTTTGCTGACGCTTAGATTGTCCGGCGTGCTGCCGGCGCTGACCGTGCCCAAGCGGTTGCAGTATTGGGCAACGGCGGGATTATTGTTGGTGATTGGGCAGATCGCGCTGGGTGGCTGGGTCAGTTCCAACTATGCGGCAGTGGCGTGCATCGATTTTCCGACCTGCCACGGGCAATGGTTGCCGCCAGCGGATTTCGCCAATGGCTTTCACCTGACCCAACACATCGGCCCGAACTATCTCGGCGGGCAACTCGACAGTGATGCACGCACGGCGATTCACCTGACTCATCGTATTGGCGCTTTGCTGGTAACGTTGGTTTTGCTCGGCTTGGCCTGGCAACTAAAAGTGGTCGGCATGACGCGGCTGGCCGGGCTGGTATTGATCGCCCTCACCGCACAAATCACCCTCGGCATCAGCAATGTCTTGTTCCATCTGCCGCTGCCAGTGGCGGTTGCGCATAACGCTGGCGGTGCCGCGCTATTGCTGACCATGGTGCTGGTCAACTATCACGCGCGCACCAGTCTGGTCCGAGTCAAACAACCGGTGCTCGCACGCTGGCGCCTGAGCCCGCGCAAACACTCTGCCGCGCCCATCACAATAAAAGGAGAAACGCCGTGGCGATTCTGATTGGCGAACGTCCCGCCCAAGCGCTGTGGCGTGATTATCTGGAACTGACCAAACCGAAAGTCGTGGTGCTGATGCTGATCACCTCGCTGGTCGGCATGTTCCTCGCGACCCGCGCCGGGGTGCCGTGGACGGTGCTGGTGTTCGGCAATCTGGGGATTGCCCTGTGTGCCGGCGGTGCGGCGGCGGTCAATCATGTGGTCGATCGGCGCATCGATGCGGTGATGGCGCGTACGCATAAACGGCCGCTGGCTGAAGGACGGGTTTCGCCGGCGGCGGCGCTGACTTTTGCGCTGGTGCTGGCGCTGCTCGGTCAGGCCTTGTTGCTGACATTCACCAATCCACTGACGGCGTGGCTGACGCTGGCTTCGCTGCTCGGATACGCAGTGATCTACACCGGGTTTCTCAAACGCGCGACGCCGCAAAACATCGTTATCGGTGGCCTCGCCGGTGCTGCGCCACCGCTGCTGGGCTGGACGGCTGCAACTGGCCACGTCAGCGCCGAACCGTTGCTGCTGGTGCTGATCATCTTCGCCTGGACGCCGCCGCACTTCTGGGCGCTGGCGATCCATCGCAAAGAGGAATACGCCAAGGCCGACATCCCGATGCTGCCGGTTACCCACGGCGAGCACTACACCAAAGTGCACATTCTGCTGTACACCTTCGCGTTGCTGGCGGTGAGCCTGCTGCCGTACGTGATCCACATGAGCGGCGTGCTCTACCTGATTTGCGCGCTCGCTCTGGGCGCAAGGTTTCTGCAATGGGCCGTGGTGCTGTACCGTGGCACTCGGCCGCACGCGGCGATCAACACCTTCAAGTACTCTATTTGGTACTTGTTTCTGCTGTTCATCGCCCTGCTCGTAGACCACTACTTACTGTTGAACCTATGACTCGAACCCAGAAAACCGTCTTCATCCTCGTCGCCGTGATCGCGCTGATCCTGGGGCTTACCGTCAACAAAGTGCTGAGCGGCAAGGGCCAGGGCGACCCGACTGCGCTGATCGATGCCGGCATCATTCTGCTGCCGCAGAGCCGTAATTTGCCGGACGTGACGATGACCGATCAGGACGGCAAACCGGTGGCGATCAATGAGTTGAAGGGTAAGTGGAGCCTGTTGTTCTTCGGCTACACCTTCTGCCCGGACATCTGCCCGACCACATTGGCGCAGTTGCGGCAGATCAAGAGTGAATTGCCAAAAGACGCTGTGGACAAGTTGCAGATCGTACTGGTCAGCGTTGACCCGAACCGCGATAACCCGAAGCAGTTGAAGCAGTATCTGGGCTACTTTGATCCACAGTTTGTTGGCCTGACACCGACCTCGATTGAAGAGCTGCAGAAGGTGGCGAATGCGGTGAGTATTCCGTTTATTCCGGCGGATACCAGTAAGCCGAATTACACCGTGGATCACAGCGGCAACCTCGCGGTGATTGGCCCGGATGGCACCCAGCGTGGGTTTATTCGGGCACCGTTGAACAACGCCAAATTGGTGGCGCAACTCCCGGTCATGCTAAACCGCAAGTAATCTTTTAAACGCAAAAGCCCCTCACCCTAGCCCTCTCCCAGAGGGAGAGGGGACTGATTGGGGGATATTGGGGAGCCACACCGAATTGAACGTCCTGCATTGAATCTATAATCGCCAAGACCTTTCAGGTCGATGTGCTGTGCCGAATCCATAATCGACTGGATCTTTCAGGTCGATGTAGAACGCAAGACACCTCGGTCGGCCCCCTCTCCCTCCGGGAGAGGGCTGGGGTGAGGGGTCGCTTCACAACAGCTCTAAAGCCAAGCATCAGACAAAAAAAGGGGCGCATATAAATGCGCCCCTTTTTCATTGCAGCAACCCGAATCAGAACGCCGGCAATACCGCGCCTTTGTACTTCTCGGTAATGAATTGCTTCACTTCCGGGCTGTGCAGCGCAGCGGCGAGTTTCTTCATCGCGTCGCTGTCCTTGTTGTCCGCGCGGGACACGAGGATGTTCACGTACGGCGAGTCGTTGCCTTCGATCACCAGCGCATCCTTGGACGGATCGAGCTTGGCTTCCAGCGCGTAGTTGGTGTTGATCAGCGCCAGATCAACCTGGGTCAGCACGCGCGGGATGGTCGCGGCTTCCAGTTCACGGATCTTCAGGTCTTTCGGGTTCTGCGCGATGTCTTTGACGGTCGACAGGATGTTGGTCGGATCCTTCAGCGTGATCACGCCAGCCTTGGCCAGCAGCAACAGCGCACGGCCGCCGTTGGTGGCGTCGTTCGGGATCACCACGTTGGCGCCGCTTGGCAGATCCTTCAGATCCTTGAGCTTGCTCGAGTAAGCGCCCAGCGGCTCCAGGTGCACACCGGTCACGGCGACCAGGTTGGTGCCCTTGGCCTTGTTGAACTCATCGAGGTACGGCTGGTGCTGGAAGAAGTTGGCGTCCAGACGCTTTTCGGCGACCTGTACGTTCGGCTGAATGTAGTCGGTGAAGACCTTGACCTTCAGATCCACGCCTTCTTTGGCCAGCGCCGGCTTCACGAACTCGAGGATTTCCGCGTGCGGCACCGGAGTGGCAGCCACGGTCAGGGTTTCGGCGTGGGCCGAGAATGCCGCAACGGCAGCGAAAGCAGCGATCAGTTTTTTCATTCAGCTAACTCCTTATGAGGCGCCCGTCTGGCGCCTGCCAGCGAATGGCCGGCTCATCTCTTGATTACAAAACCGCTTATTTGCGCGAGAAATGCACGACCAGTCGATCACCGACCATCTGCAGCACTTGCACCAGAATCAACAGCAACACCACGGTGACGATCATCACGTCAGTCTGGAAACGCTGGTAACCGAAACGGATCGCCAGGTCACCCAGACCACCGGCGCCGACCACACCGGCCATTGCCGTGTAGGACACCAGTGTAATCGCCGTCACCGTAATCGCCGCGAAGATGCCCGGGCGGGCTTCCGGCAGCAAGGCGTTCATGATGATCTGCCGCGTGGTCGCGCCCATCGACTGGGTCGCTTCGATGATGCCGCGATCGACTTCACGCAGCGCGGTTTCCACCAGACGCGCGAAGAACGGTGTCGCACCCACCACCAACGGCGGAATCGCACCGGCCACGCCCAGCGACGTGCCGGTGATCAGCACGGTGAACGGGATCATCACGATCAACAGAATAATGAACGGCAGCGAACGCAGGATGTTCACCGCCAACGACATGAACGCGTAGAGGCCACGGTTTTCCAGCAACTGGCGCGGGCTGCAGAGGAACAGCAGCACGCCCAGCGGCAGGCCGAGCAGCACGGTGAACAGCAGCGAACCGCCAAGCATCAGCATGGTGTCGCCGGTGGCCAGCCAGATTTCGTACCAATCGATGTTGGTGAAGAAACTGATCAGGTCTTCCATTAGCGCAATACCTCCATGTGAACGTCAGCGGCGGTGAAGCGGGCGAAAGCCGCTTCCATGTCGCCACCGGTGACGGCGAGGGTCAATTGCCCGTACGGAATGTCTTTGATGCGGTCGATACGACCGGCGAGGATGCTGTAGTCGACGCCGGTTTCCCGGGCGACGGTACCGAGCAACGGCGCGTAGGTCGCTTCGCCCTGGAAGGTCAGACGCACAATGCGCCCCGGCACGTGAGCGAAGTCATCGCGCTGCTCGCTTTCGTCGATCTGCTCGCTTTCCTGAACAAAGCGCTTGGTGGTCGGGTGCTTGGGATGCAGGAACACATCAGCCACCGAACCTTGCTCGACGATCACGCCGGCATCCATCACCGCCACTTGATCGCAGACGCGACGGATCACATCCATCTCGTGGGTGATCAGGACGATGGTCAGCTTCAGTTCGCGGTTGATCTCGGCCAGCAATTGCAGAACCGATGCGGTGGTCTGCGGGTCGAGGGCACTGGTGGCCTCGTCGCACAGCAGAATCTTCGGCTTGGTTGCCAGGGCGCGGGCGATGCCGACGCGCTGCTTCTGGCCACCGGACAATTGCGCCGGGTACTTCTTGGCGTGGTCAGACAGACCGACCCGCGCCAGCAACTCGGCAACACGCTTGTCGATGTCGCTGCCCGACAGTTCGCCGGCCAGGGTCAGCGGCAACGCTACGTTGTCGGCCACGGTTTTGGAGGCGAGCAGGTTGAAGTGCTGGAAGATCATCCCGACTTGCTGACGGAAACGGCGCAGGCCGTTGGCGTCCAGCGCGGTGACTTCTTCGCCGTCGACGATGATCTTGCCGCCGCTGGAGTCTTCCAGGCGATTGATCAGACGCAGCAGGGTACTTTTGCCCGCGCCGGAATGGCCGATCAGGCCGAACACCTGCCCGTTCTCGATAGAGAGACTGGTCGGATGCAGCGCGGGAATATCCTTACCGGCGACGCGGTAAGTCTTGTGGACGTTTTGAAACTCGATCACGTAGCGAACCTTGTGGGGCGCGTTAGAAAAGGATCAGCGGTTAGCCGGGCGCGCATTTTAGCCTGTCCGTATAGAGGTTCTTAGCATTTATTTCGCAATTAACCTTCGATTTGGCAATAACAAGATCAAAGGTCATAAAAAAGGAACGTCCAAAGCAGCCCATCAGTCACTAAGTAAGCGACTTGAAAACCCTGGGTGCCGTGCCCGGGAACCACTCAAGAGTCCCCGGCAAGCATCGGGGTCAACCGAGGAGTTTACGACTGATGAGCAAGAAGCCTACGTCCGACAAAAGCCAGATGGCCGGAACCGACACGCCGGATCGCGCCAACACCAACGCCAAACTCGACAGCCTCGAGAAGTTTCGCTCCGACGCCACCGGCCAGGCCCTGCGTACCAACCAAGGCGTGAAGATCGCCGACAACCAGAACACCCTCAAGGCCGGCCCGCGCGGACCGTCGTTGCTGGAAGACTTCATCATGCGGGAAAAGATCACGCATTTTGACCATGAACGCATCCCGGAGCGCATCGTCCACGCGCGCGGCACTGGCGCCCATGGTTTCTTTCAGGCCTACGAGAACCATTCGACGCTGACCAAGGCCGGCTTCCTACAGGACCCAGGGAAAAAGACCCCGGTGTTCGTGCGCTTTTCCACGGTGCAGGGGCCGCGCGGTTCCGGTGACACCGTACGAGACGTGCGCGGTTTCGCCGTGAAGTTCTTTACCGATGAAGGCAACTTCGATCTGGTCGGCAACAATATGCCGGTGTTTTTCATTCAGGACGCAATCAAGTTTCCCGACTTCGTCCACGCGGTGAAACCCGAGCCGCACAATGAAATCCCTACCGGCGGCTCGGCCCACGATACCTTCTGGGACTTCGTCTCACTGGTGCCGGAATCGGCGCACATGGTCATCTGGGCGATGTCCGACCGTGCGATCCCGAAAAGTCTGCGCAGCATGCAGGGCTTCGGCGTGCACACCTTCCGGTTGATCAACGCCGAGGGCAAATCGCGCTTCGTCAAATTCCATTGGCGCCCTACCGCCGGCACTTGCTCGCTGGTCTGGGACGAAGCGCAGAAGCTCGCCGGTAAAGACACCGACTACCACCGTCGCGACCTCTGGGAAGCGATCGAGATGGGCGACTACCCGGAATGGGAGTTGGGCGTGCAGGTCATCGAGGAAGAAAACGAGCATGACTTCGATTTCGACATCCTCGATCCGACCAAACTGATCCCAGAAGAAATCGTGCCGATCACGCCGCTGGGCAAAATGACCTTGAACCGTAACCCGGACAATTTCTTTGCCGAGACCGAGCAGGTTGCGTTCTGCCCTGGCCACATCGTGCCGGGCATCGACTTCTCCAACGACCCGTTGCTGCAAGGTCGGCTGTTTTCCTACACCGACACGCAAATCAGCCGACTCGGTGGGCCGAACTTTCATGAGCTGCCGATCAACCGCCCGGTGGCGCCGTTCCATAACGGTCAGCGCGATGCGCAGCACCGCACGGTGATCGACAAGGGCCGCGCCTCTTACGAGCCGAACTCGATTGATGGCGGCTGGCCAAAAGAAACGCCGCCGGCCGCGCAGGACGGTGGGTTCGAGAGTTATCCGGAACGCATCGATGCGAACAAGATCCGCCAGCGCAGCGAGTCGTTCAGCGATCACTTTTCCCAGGCGACGCTGTTCTTCAACAGCATGAGCGACCACGAGAAAGAGCACATCATTGCCGCCTACAGCTTCGAGCTGGGCAAGGTTGAGCGCGAGTTCATCCGTGCGCGGGAAGTGAACGAGATTCTGGCCAACATCGATCTGGAACTGGCCAAGCGGGTGGCGGCTAATCTGGGTCTGCCTGCGCCTACCAAAGGCACGGTGGATACGCGCAAGGTGTCTTTCGATCACTCGCCGTCATTGAGTCAGGCTAACTTGCTGCCAGAAAATATCAAAACCCGAAAAGTGGCGATTCTTGCTGCCAACGGCGTCGATGGTGCCGCGATTGATGCGATGAAGAAGGCATTGGCAGCTGAAGGCGCGCATGCCAAGTTGCTCGGCCCAACTTCAGCGCCGGTGAAGACCGCTGACGGCAAAATGTTGCCAGTGGATGCTTCGATGGAAGGCATGCCGTCAGTGATTTTTGACGCTGTGTTCGTGCCGGGTGGCGCGGCGTCGGTCAAGGCGTTGAGCGGCGACGGCGTGGCGTTGCACTACGTGCTGGAGGCGTACAAGCACTTGAAGGCGATTGCGTTGCACGGCGATGCCAAGCAGTTGCAGGATTTGCTGAAACTGGAAGCGGATGCTGGATTACTGCAGGGCAAGGATGTGCCGGCGTTGACCAAGCCGTTCTTTGCGGCGATCGGGCAGCATCGGGTTTGGGATCGCGAGCCTAAGGCCAAAGCCATTCCGGCTTAAGGATTTTGCTGACTGGCAGGACGCTATCGCGAGCAGGCTCACTCCTACAGGAGATCTTCGGTGAACACAGAATGGGTGTCACACCGAGATCAAATGTAGGAGTGAGCCTGCTCGCGATGCTTTTTAAGGTTTACGCGGGCTCAGAACCATCTGCGCCGGTACGGTGCGCACAATCTGCTTCTCGATCTTCAGCTCAAAATCCGGGTTGAGCTTTTTGACCCGCTTGGTCAGCAACGTCGACAACCATGGATAGTCATTCGTCCGTGGTGCCTGAATGGTCACCCCACACTCGTAATTCACCACGTCAGCGGCGATCGCATCCAGTTGCCGGCGAAGTTTGCGGCTATCGGTGATATTCAGCGCCACCGTGGTGCTCTCGGCGGTCGGATCGATCACCTTGGCTTTCGGCTTGGCCTCGGCTGCCAACAGCGCCGCTTCAGCTTTTTCCAGCTCAGCCTTGCGCGCTTCGGTGATGGCGCCATTCACGCCACCGGTCAGCGCCGGCGCCTTCGGCATCAGCGCGCGAGCACGGCTCAGCGCCGTGGCGGCGGCATTCACATCACCCTTTTGCAGCACGATCTGGCTGCGACGCAGATACGCTTCGGCAAGCTGCCGTTGGTATTGCTCAAGGGATTGGTCGTTTGGCGTTTCTTTCTGCAAAGCAGCCAATTGGTCTTCGGCGGTGGCCAGTTCGCTGCTGGCCAGGCTTTGCTCCAGCTGTGCAATGGCCGTAGCCCGCGCATCGGGGACTTCGGCCACCGGCGGCGTGCTTTGGCAGGCGCCCAGCAGCACTGAAAATGCGACAAGGAGCAGATAACGGGAGGCGAACGGCTTCATTCCTGCGACTCTCTAATTGCGCAAAAAGCGGCCAAGTCTACACCCCACGACGGGGCAGAACAAAACTCAACAGAAACAGTGCGGCCGCTGTCACAACGATTGACGGCCCGGCCGGGGTGTCCTTGAACCACGACAGCGCCAGCCCGCCACATACGGCGAGCATGCCCAGCAAGCTCGCGCCGAGTGCCATCTGCTCCGGCGAACGGGCGTGACGCTGTGCCGCAGCCGCCGGGATGATCAACAGCGAAGTAATCAGCAACACACCGACGATTTTCATCGCCACCGCGATCACCACCGCGATCAACAACATCAACGCCATGCGCAGGCCCGCGACCGGCAGGCCTTCGACCTTGGCCAGTTCTTCGTGCACGGTAATCGCCAGCAATGGCCGCCACAGTGTCACCAGCAACACCAGCACCGCCGCACTGCCACCGAGGATCCACGCCAGATCAGTCGGGCTGATCGCCAGCAGGTCGCCGAACAGATAGGCCATCAGGTCGATCCGCACTTCATGCATGAAGCTTAGTACCACCAGGCCAAGAGAGAGCGTGCTCGGTGCGAGAATTCCCAACAGCGTGTCAGACGCCAGCGGTTGACGCTGTTGAAGGGTTACCAGCAGCACCGCCAGCAGCAGGCAGCCAACGGTCACCGCAACGGTCGGGCTGACATCCAGCAGAAAGCCCAGCGCCACACCGAGCAACGCGGCGTGGGACAGGGTGTCGCCGAAATAGGCCATGCGCCGCCAGACCACAAACGAACCGAGCGGACCGGCCACCAGTGCCAGCGCCAGACCTGCAAGCAGGGCATACAACAGAAAATCAGCCATGCTTGCAGTTGTCTCCATGAACGTGAGGTTGGCCAACAACTGGCCCTTTGACTACCGAACCGTGCAGGTCGTGAGCGTGGTCGTGATGGTGGTGATAGATCGCCAGGCTCTGCGCGTTCTTGCCGAACAGCTCGACGAACGCCGGATCGCCGCTGACCTGCTCGGGATGCCCGGAGCAGCAGACATGACGGTTGAGGCAGACCACCTGATCGGTGGTGCTCATCACCAGATGCAAATCGTGGGACACCATCAGCACGCCGCAGCCGTGGCGGTCGCGCAGACGGGTGATCAGGCTGTACAGCTCGGCCTGGCCGGCAACATCAACACCCTGCACCGGCTCGTCGAGCACCAGCAATTCAGGTTCGCGCAGCAACGCCCGAGCGAGCAGCACACGCTGCATTTCACCACCGGAAACGCTTTGCACCGGGCTGTCGATGACGTGTTCGGCACCCACTTCTTTCAATGCGGCCAAGGCTCGCGGACGATCAACGCCCGGCACCAGCCGCAGAAAGCGCAGTACCGACAGCGGCAAGGTCGGATCAACGTGGAGTTTTTGCGGCATGTAGCCGACGCGCAGTTTCGGCTTGCGCCAAACGCTGCCTCTGTCCGGTTTCAACAGGCCAAGCACGGCGCGCACCAAGGTGGTCTTGCCGGCGCCGTTGGGGCCGATCAGGGTGACGATCTGCCCCGGTTCGACGCTCAGCTCGATGTTGTCCAGCACAGCCTGCCCGGCAAACGTGACGGCGACCTGTTCCAGACGAATCAGCGCATTGCTCATCAAGCCCCCTGGCAACCGGAGCACAGGCCGACGACTTCGACGGTCTGCGCTTCGACGATGAAGCCAACGTCTTTGGCGCTGTTGATGATCGCGTCGCTGATCACTTTTTGCTCAAGCTCGATGGCGGCGTGGCAATCGCGGCAGATCAGGAACTGGCCCTGATGCGCGTGCTCCGGGTGCACGCAGCCAACGAAGGCGTTGAGCGAAGAGATGCGGTGCACCAGGCCGTTTTCCAGAAGGAAATCCAGAGCGCGATACACGGTTGGCGGCGCGGCGCGGCGGCCGTCCTGCTCGCTGAGCACGGCGAGAATGTCGTAGGCGCCCAGCGGCTTGTGGCTCTGCCACACCAGTTCCAGTACCCGGCGGCGCAACGCGGTCAGGCGCAAGCCTTTCTGGGCGCACAAGGTATCGGCCTCGGACAAAGCGCTGTGCACGCAATGTGAGTGGTCGTGGGGACGGCTGGCAATCGGTGTAATAGGCATGGGCGGCGACGAGTTTTGATAGAGACGTTATTATGTTACCCGTTCTCGCCTCCTTGAGTGGTCATCGTGTCCCGACTTTTTTCTGTTTTTGTGGCTTTTGTCGCCAGTTTTCTGCTGATCGGTTCGGCTCAGGCCGAGGTCAAAGTGCTCACCAGCATCAAGCCGTTGCAGTTGATTGCAGCGGCGGTGCAAGACGGTGTGGCGATTCCCGAAGTGCTGCTGCCACCGGGTGCTTCGCCGCACAATTACGCCCTGCGCCCATCCGACGTACGGAAGGTGCAATCGGTCGATCTGCTCTACTGGATCGGCCCGGACATGGAAGGTTTCCTGCCGCGCGTGCTGAACGGTCGTACGCTGCCGAGCGTCGCGGTGCAGGATCTGCCGGGGATGAAACTGCGCCGTTTTGCTGAAGACAGCCACTCCCACGCGGAAGAGGCCGACGAGCATGATCACGACCACCGTCCGGGCACGCTGGATGCGCATTTGTGGTTATCGCCGGTGAATGCGCGGGTGATTGCCGACAAGATGGCGGCTGACCTCAGCACTGCTGATCCGGCGAATGCCGAACGCTATCAGAGCAACGCCAAGGCATTTGATGAGCGTCTGGATGCGTTGGATCAGCGTTTGAAAAAGCGTCTGGCCAGCGTTGAAGGCAAGCCGTACTTCGTCTTTCACGAGGCGTTTGATTATTTTGAAGAGGCATATGGCCTGAAGCACACCGGGGTGTTCAGCGTGGCTGCCGAAGTGCAGCCGGGCGCGCAGCATGTTGCAGCGATGCGCAAGCGCTTGCAGGAAGTGGGCAAGACGTGTGTGTTCAGTGAGCCGCCGTTGCGTCCGCGTCTGGCGGAGACGCTCGTGGCTGGCCTGCCGGTGAAGCTGGCGGAACTGGATGCGTTGGGCGGATACACCCCGGCGACGGCTCAGGGCTATGAGCAGGTGCTGGAGAAGTTGGGCAACGATCTGGCGGGATGCCTGGAATCTCTGTAACCCCATAGAAAAAGATCGCAGCCTTCGACAGCTCCTACAGGTGATTCCATGTAGGAGCTGCCGAAGGCTGCGATCTTTTGATCTTAAAGCGCGAAAGGCAAAGGTGTATTGACCTGCTGCCGCTGCGCCAACCGCTGCTCGAATTCCTGCGGATCGTGAATCAACACGTCCTGCCCGGCAAACTGCTCCGCCGCGATCAACCGCGACAGCCAGAACCGCACACACGCCACGCGCAACATCGTCGGCCACAACTCAGCCTCCGCCGCCGTGAACGGGCGCAACGCCGCATAGGCGCCGAGAAACGCGCGGGCTCGCGGTCCATCGATCAAACCGTCCTCGTCCGAACACCAGTCATTCAAGGC
Source organism: Pseudomonas sp. NPDC087690 (assembly GCF_044743175.1). Taxonomy (NCBI): domain Bacteria; kingdom Pseudomonadati; phylum Pseudomonadota; class Gammaproteobacteria; order Pseudomonadales; family Pseudomonadaceae; genus Pseudomonas; species Pseudomonas sp. NPDC087690. Next base: position 5,090 of record NZ_JBIUVX010000033.1, on the reverse strand, counting down.
AATCGCCACGTCATAGAGCATCGGCCCCGAGCAAGCGTTGTAGAAGTCGATCAGCCCGGTCAGGTGCGTGCCTTCGAACATCGCGTTATCGCGAAACAGGTCGGCATGAATATTCGCCCGCGGCAGCGCGAGGATCTTCTCTTTGCGCTCGGTGATTTCATCCAGCGCCTTTTGTAGCAGCACACGCGGTTCATCACTCAGGTGCGAGAGAAACTCCGTGCCCTCCTCCAGCATCCAGTCCAGACCACGATCGGTCTTGCGCTTGATCATGCGCTCGCCCTGGGTCGCCAGGTGCAGATGCGCCTGCAATTCGCCGACCTGCGCGCAATGCTGAGCATTGGCGACTTTGATGTGCTTGCCGGACAGGCGCGGTTGCAGCAGCGCCGGTTTGCCTTTCAGCTCACGCAACGCCACACCGTCGGTGGTGCGCAGTGCGTACGGCACCGGCAGATCGGCTTCGTGGAGCACGTCGAGCAGGTCGATGAAGAACGGCATCTCCTGCACCGGACCGCGCTCGACCAGGGTCAGGACGAACTCGCCTTGCTCCAGGCTGATAAAGAAGTTGGTGTTTTCGCTGCCGGCGGCGATCCCCTGGAAATCAAGCAGACGGCCAAGCCCGTAAGGGGCGAGAAAGGTTTCCAGCTCGGGCCGAGCCAGGGGAGTGAACACAGACATGTTTTAACTGCCAGTACGGGCGCCGCCAATTGCGGCGCCGAGTGAATTAAAAATCTACTTCCATTCGAAAATCTTCCAGGACGGAATCAGCATATCCGGCTGATCCGAGCGGATGAAGTTTGCATCCGTCCCGTCTGCACGCACCAGAAAGTAGGGTGGTGCGCCCTTCGGCGTGACTTTGATCGCGTACAGGAACCCGTTTTGACGGTACTCCTGAATCGTCTTGTCGCCTTCCGTGCGAATGGTGACTTCAGGATCTCCCGACGGCGCATCATCCGCCGCCATCGCAGCCAACGGTGAGGCAGCAATCAGACCGACCAGCAGCAAGCGATTTAACGTACGCATGATAACCTTGTCCCTTTGTCGTCAACGGTCCCGCTATTCTAGCGCCGGACCCGCCGAAAAGGTTGATCCTGCTCATGAGCCAAGCCCCCCTCGTCCTGGTGGACGGTTCGTCTTACCTGTACCGCGCGTTTCACGCGCTGCCACCACTGACCACCTCCAAAGGCCTGCCGACCGGTGCGGTCAAAGGCGTGCTGAACATGCTCAAGAGTCTGCGCAAGCAGTACCCGGACAGCCCGTTCGCCGTGGTGTTCGACGCCAAGGGCGGGACATTTCGCGATGAAATGTACGCCGAATACAAAGCCAACCGCCCAAGCATGCCCGACGACATGCGCGTGCAGATCGAGCCGCTGCACCAGAGCGTGATCGCCCTCGGTTTCCCGCTGCTGTGCGTGGAAGGCGTCGAGGCTGACGATGTCATCGGCACCCTCGCCCGCAGCAGCGCGGCGGCGGATCGCCCGGTGGTGATCTCCACCGGCGACAAGGACATGGCGCAACTGGTCGATGGCCACATTACCTTGGTCAATACCATGTCCGGTAGTTCGATGGACGTGGAAGGCGTGAAGGAGAAATTCGGCGTCGCACCGGAGCAGATCATCGATTATCTGGCGCTGATGGGCGATTCGTCCGACAACATTCCCGGCGTTCCGGGCATTGGCCCGAAAACCGCGTCCGGCCTGTTGGTCGGGGTCAACGGCGGCCTCACCGAGCTGTACGCCAATCTCGACATCGTCCCGACCCTGCCGATTCGCGGCGCGAAAACCCTGCCGGCCAAGCTTGAAGAACACAAGGAGATGGCGTTCCTCTCCTATCAACTGGCGACCATCAAGGTCGACGTGCCGCTGGACGTCGAACTCGACGATCTGCAGATGGGCGCGGAAGACCCGGCCAAGCTCTACGAGCTGTACACGCTGCTGGAATTCAAAAGCTGGATCAATGATCTGGATCGCGACGCCAAACGTCTCGAATTGAGCGCAGCCAGCGAGCCTGCGCCGGCCGGCGATCTGTTCAGCGCGCCAGCAGAGGAAGCGCCCGCCGCGCCTGCTGAAGCCGCGTACGAAACCATCCTCGATCAGGCACGTTTCGACGTCTGGCTGGAAAAACTCAACAACGCCAAACTGTTCGCCTTCGATACTGAAACCACCGGCATCGACGCGCAGCAGGCGCAACTGGTCGGACTGTCGTTCGCCGTGCAGGCCAACGAAGCCGCGTACATTCCGCTGACCCACTCTTACATCGGCGTGCCGGAACAGCTGGATCGCGACACCGTACTGCGCGCACTCAAGCCGATTCTGGAAGACCCGAGCAAGCTCAAGGTCGGCCAGCACGCCAAGTTCGACATGAACATCCTCGCCAACTGCGCCATCGGCGGCGATCAGAACAACGGCATCACCGTGCGCGGTATCGCCTTCGACACGATGCTTGAGTCCTACGTGCTCAACTCCACCGCCACCCGTCACGACATGGACAGCCTCGCGCAGAAGTACCTGGATCACACCACCGTGAGCTTCCAGGACATCGCCGGCAAAGGCGCCAAGCAACTGACCTTCGACCAGATCGCGCTGGAACAGGCCGGCCCGTACGCCGCCGAAGATGCCGACATCACTCTGCGTCTGCACCAGACTTTGTTCGAAAAGCTCAGCGCCATCCCGAGTCTGGCCAGCGTGCTGACCGACATCGAGATTCCGCTGGTGCCGGTTCTCGCGCGCATCGAACGCCAAGGCGCGTACGTCGACGCAGCCCTGCTCGGTGTGCAGAGTATTGAGCTGGGCGACAAGATGGTCGCGCTGGAGCGCGAAGCCTTCGAGATCGCCGGGGAAGAATTCAACCTTGGCTCGCCGAAGCAGCTGGGCGTGATTCTCTACGAAAAACTCGGCCTGCCGGTACTGAAGAAGACCGCCAAGGGTCAACCGTCCACCGCTGAAGAAGTGCTGGCGAAACTCGCTGAAGACGATCACCGCTTGCCGAAGGTGCTGATGGAGCACCGTTCGATGAGCAAGCTGAAGAGCACCTACACCGATCGCCTGCCGGAGCAGATCAACCCGCGCACCGGGCGGATCCACACTTCGTATCACCAGGCTGTGGCGTCGACCGGGCGTTTGTCCTCCAGTGATCCGAACCTGCAGAACATCCCGGTACGCACCGCTGAAGGTCGACGCATCCGTCAGGCGTTCGTCGCGCCAAAGGGCTACAAACTGCTCGCGGCGGACTATTCGCAGATCGAACTGCGGATCATGGCGCACCTGTCCAAGGACGAAGGCCTGATGAATGCCTTCCGCAACAATCTCGACGTGCACACCGCGACCGCTGCCGAAGTGTTCAAGGTTGAGCTCAACGAAGTGAGCTCGGACCAGCGCCGTGGCGCCAAGGCGATCAACTTCGGTCTGATTTACGGCATGGGCGCGCAGAAGCTCGGCAAGGACATCGGCGTCGACACCAAGACGGCCAAGGCTTACATCGATACCTACTTCGCCCGCTATCCAGGCGTTCGCGAGTACATGGATCGCACCCGCGCGCAGGCGGCGGATCAGGGTTATGTCGAGACGTTCTTCGGTCGTCGTCTGTACCTGCCGGAGATCAATTCGAACAAGCCGCAGGAACGCGCTGCCGCCGAACGCACAGCGATCAACGCGCCGATGCAGGGCACGGCTGCCGACATCATCAAGAAAGCCATGGTCGCGGTGGATAACTGGCTGGCGACTTCAGGGCTGGACGCCAGAGTCATTCTGCAGGTGCACGATGAATTGGTGCTGGAGGTTCGTGAGGATCTGGTCGAACAGGTCAGCGCCGAGATTCGCGTGCACATGAGCGAGGCGGCGAAACTGGATGTGCCGCTGCTGGTCGAAGTGGGGGTGGGCAACAATTGGGATGAGGCTCACTGAGCCTTTTGAACACGGTTTGCCGCGACCTGATGTCGCGGCAACGCCGGTAAAACCTGCTTATTTCGAAAAGCGCTTGGGATTATTCCAAAGCTTTTTGAAAAAAATCTGAACTAATCTGGAAGTACACCACTCAGAGATACTGAATGGCTGGTGAAGCCCTTCGATGCTCCTATGTTGTGTTAAGTGTTGGCAGATATCTGAACCCCGCCCTAGCGGTTCGGAATTTAAACCCCGGAATTTCTCCCTCCCCAATGAAATCCGGGGCTTTTTTTGCCTGAAAATTGGCTGTGGCACGCTCAGATTGCGTTGAAAGCACAGCTAAAAATGCTCATTTAGGTACCCTAAAGTCGAGCGCGACCCCGGCCGCTTTTCAGTGTGCTTTCGCCTTGCCTGAGCGCACCACAGCCAATTTTCTAATCCCTGTTTACTCAGCCGCCTCGGCGCCTTTGTCTGCCAGTTCCATCCAGCCGGCCAGTACAGTGTAGGCCTCTTCCAGGCCCATGCGTTTTGGTGCCGAGAACAGCTGGATGGTGACTTGATCGCCCCAGCCCTTGCGAATTTCCGACTGCACTTTGAGCAGGGTGTTCTTGGCTGCACCGTAGGTCAGTTTGTCGGCCTTGGTCAGCAGGATGTGCATCGGCATGCCGGCCGCAACGGCCCAGTCGAGCATCAACAGGTCGAAGTCGGTCATTGGATGACGGATGTCCATCATCAGAATCAAACCCTTCAAACTCTCGCGGCCACCGAGGTAAGCCTCAAGGTGACGCTGCCAGTGCATCTTCAGCGGGATCGGTACTTTTGCGTAACCGTAGCCCGGCAGGTCGACCAGACGACGATCTTCGTCTAGCTTGAAGAAGTTCAACAGCTGTGTGCGACCCGGGGTTTTCGAGGTGCGCGCCAGGCTGGCGTGAGTCAGGGTGTTCAGTGCGCTGGATTTACCGGCGTTGGAACGACCGGCAAATGCCACTTCGAAGCCTTCGTCGTCGGGGCATTGATCGACTTTGGCGGCACTGAGCATGAACGTGGACTGTTGGCACAGGCCGAGGATGGGATTCTTGAGTTGCATGGGATTTCCGATGTGGGCGGCGCCGGGATTGGGCGCGGAACGCGGTGTCGCTTCCGTTTCAGTGACGCCAGTATATAATGCCGCAGATTTTGTGTGTGCTTTGTCCCAGCGTAGGATGAATTTCA
>NZ_JBIUVX010000032.1:0-59125 GCF_044743175.1 Pseudomonas sp. NPDC087690 | reverse complement strand
TATAGTTTGTCGGAGCGCAAGTCGGCTGAATAATGAAAACGTCTTTACCGCGAACGTTTTCATTGATCTCGGCTGTAATTTCGCCGTCGGAGAACTTACCGACAGAGATGTCACCGAGAGGGATATGCAGCTGACGTACAACACGCCGAGCCAGATCGGGGTTAGCGTTCCCCGTAAAGACCATCATCTTGGACACGCGCAGTACCTAGAGGCTGAGGGTAACCTGGATGAGTATAGAAAATGGCAGGGGCGGCTGGATTCGAACCAACGCATGGCAGGATCAAAACCTGCTGCCTTACCGCTTGGCGACGCCCCTGTATCTGTTGCATCAAGTGCCGAGCACCTGGTTCCTTTAGAGCAGACTTTGCAGCTTGCGGTGCAACATCGAAACGTTGCTGCCTTTGGCTACAAACCCTGTAAGGGTCTCTGTCAGAAGGGCCGAGACTTTATCAGCTTCAGCTTTGCTTGGGAAGCCCCCAAACACACAACTTCCAGTTCCGGTGAGTTTTGCTTCGGTAAATTTACCTAACAAATCCAATGCGTTACGTACTTCTGGATAACGCCTTGCAACCACCGGCAAGCAGTCATTTCGACTGTTTCCCTCGGGAACGGGGCGCACTTTAATGGGCGGCGTGTTACGTGTCAACAAAGGATCGGAAAAAATTTCTGCCGTACTTACAGAGACTTGCGGTACGAGCACCAGATACCACGGTTCTTCGGGATCCACCGGGGTCAGTTTCTCGCCCACGCCCTCGGCAAAAGCCGCATGACCACGGACGAAAACCGGCACGTCGGCGCCGAGTGTCAGCCCCAGAGTAGCCAGGCGATCTTCGTCCCAGCCCAACTGCCACAAATGGTTCAGGCCGAGCAAAGTCGTCGCCGCATTCGAACTGCCGCCACCGATGCCGCCGCCCATGGGCAGCACTTTATCGATCCAGATGTCGATGCCCAGCGTACAACCCGATTGTTGCTGAAGCATGTTGGCTGCACGCACGATCAGGTTGCTGTCATGCGGCACGCCGGCAAACTCCGTGTGCAGTTGAATCACACCGTCATCACGTACGGCAAACGTGATTTCATCGCCGTAATCGACAAACTGAAACAGCGTCTGCAATTCGTGGTAACCGTCTTCACGGCGCCCGAGAATGTGCAACATCAGGTTGAGTTTGGCCGGCGAGGGCAGGGTCAGGCGTGCAGCGGTCATGCGTTATTGCCCCAACTTGCGCGGTTGCCAGGTCTTGATCACCAGCGTGACGTCGAGGTCGGTGCCGTGCAGTTTGATGCGCTCGGGCAACCAGTAACCGTTTTGTTCGGTGTAAGCGGTGTATTCGACTTTCCAGCCATCCTGTTCGAGGTTGGCCAGACGGCTGTCGGCGTCCAGATTCAGACGACTTTTGCTATCAGGCGCTGGCAGACCACGCACCCACCAGGCCAGATTCGACACCGGCAGTTTCCAGCCCAACTGCTCTTCGAGCAGGGCTTCCGGGGACTGCGATTCATAGCGACCCTGGTTGGCGACTTCCAGCGACACCTTGCCCGGACGCCCGGTCAGGCGTGCAGCGCCACGACCCAGCGGGCCGGACAGACGAATATCGTAGTAATCCTGACGTTGCAGCCAGAACAGCGTGCCGCTACCGGAATCTTTCGGTGCGCGGATGCCGATCTTGCCGTCGATCTGCCAGCCGTCGAGGCCGGTCAGTTGCTGTTTGTTCGCAGCCCATTGAGCCGGACTGCCGTGGCCCTCGACCGATTCACGAGTGCCAAAACCCGAGCAGCCGGCGAGCAGGGCGATGAAGCTGAAAACAATAACGTGGCGCAAAAACATGAGTTAAAGAGTCTCGGATCCGGTCAGGCGCTTGATGGTGCTGCGCAGAATGGTGCTGTCGGGCTGATCCTTGAGGAATTTGCCCCAGATTTGTTTGGCTTCGCGCTGGTTGCCCTTGGTCCACAACACTTCACCGAGGTGGGCGGCAACTTCGTGGTCAGGAAAACGCTCCAGCGCCTGACGCAGATATTTCTCGGCGTCGTCCAGATTGCCCATGCGGTAATTCACCCAGCCAAGGCTGTCGAGTACGGCCGGGTCTTCCGGGTTGATCTGGTGTGCCTGCTCGATCAGTGCTTTGGCTTCAGCGTAGCGGGTTGTGCGGTCGGACAGGGTGTAGCCTAAGGCGTTCAGCGCCATGGCGTTGTCCGGATCGCGCTTGATGATCAGACGCAGGTCTTTTTCCATCTGCGCCAGGTCATTGCGTTTTTCCGCGAGCATTGCCCGGGTATACAGCAGATTCAGATCGTCCGGGTACTGCTGCAAGGCTGTCTGCAAGACTTTCCAGGCCTTGTCGTCCTGTTTGTTGGCCGACAGGGTTTCCGATTCGATCAGGTACAGCTGAATCGCGTAATCCGGTTGCTCGTCGCGCTGGGCGGCGAGTTTGCTTTGCGCTTCAGCGGTCTTGCCGTTGTTCATCAGGATGTCGGCCTGACGCAATTGCGCTGGCAGATAGTCGTTGCCCGGGCCGACCTGGGCGTACTCGAGAAGAGCGCCTTGCGGGTCGTTGCGTTCTTCGGCAATGCGACCGAGGTTCAGGTGCGCCGAATCGACGTGGCTTTCGCGGGCGATCAGGTCTTCCAGATAACCCTTGGCCTCGTCCCAGGCCTTGGCTTCCAGGCAGACGAGTGCCAGTGAGTAACGCAGTTCGTCGTCCTCCGGGTATTGCTGAACCAGGCTGGAGAACTCGGCCTTGGCGTCGTCCATGCGGTCTTGCTCAACCAGCATGCGCGCGTAAGTCAGGCGCAGGCGTTTGTCGTCCGGGTATTTCTTGATGCTTTTTTGCAGCAAAGGCAACGCTTCGTCGCCACGGTTCATGATTTGCAGCAAGCGCGCACGCAACAGGATAGGGGCGATTTCGCCTTCTTCCGGCGGATGGTCTTCGAGCAGGCTCAGTGCGGCCTTGTTGTCGCCGTCCTGCTGCAGGAGCAGCGCCTTGCCGAAAATCAGCTGGCTGTTGTTCGGATGACGCTGCAACAAACGGTCAAAACTTTTCATCAGACCGTTGCGGGTTTCCTGATCGGTATCGGCGGCCGACAGCGCGAGGAAGTCGAAGTGGGTGTCGCCTTTGCCCTGCAGGACTTTCTCCATATAAACCATGGAGTCGTCATAGCGCCCGGCACGGGCCAGTTGCACGGCGGCGGCGCGTTGCGCTTCGAGATCGTCCGGCGCGTTTTTGGCCCAGATCAGCGCGGTATCGAGGGCCGGTTGATCGGCGCCCAGATATTCGGCGATGCGGAATGCACGCTCGGAGACGCCCGGATCCTGGGTGTTGATGGCCTGGGTCACGTAGTTGTCCAGAGCAATGTCGAAACGATTGCGCTGGCCGGCGAGTTCGGCGCTCAACAGGCTGAAAACGGTTTCCTCGCTGAACGAGCTGTAAACCTTGGGCTTTTCAGGCGCGGGCGTGGTGTCTTCAACCGGCGGCGTACCGTCCGGCGAAACGGGAGCCAAGGCCTGGCAGCCGCTGAGGAAGACAAAAGCGAGGAGCAACGCGGAAGATCTATTCATATAGGAGAAGGACGACTAACCTGCGGTCGGATCATCATGACACAAGCCTTCGGCCAAACATAACCGCTCAGGCAATTTACGCTGATCGCCCTGTAGGAGCTGCCGCAGGCTGCGATCTTTTGATCTTGCTTTTGATTTCAAAAAACAAAGTCAAAAGATCGCAGCCTTTCGCAGCTCCTACATGGGGTGGTGTGTACATGAACGAGAATGGATCGCAGCATAAGGTGGATACAATAAGGGCGATAGATATCCAATAGTTGTTCTGAATCTGGCGAAGTAGGACAATTGCCGGCTTCACGTCACCATCAGCGACTTTGAATGGCCTTCCTTGCACTCGGTATCAACCACAAGACTGCTTCAGTAGACGTCCGCGAGCGCGTGGCCTTTACGCCAGAGCAGTTGGTGGAAGCCTTGCAGCAGCTCTGCCGACTGACCGACAGCCGCGAAGCTGCGATCCTCTCGACCTGCAATCGCAGTGAGCTTTATATAGAACAGGATCAGCTTTCTGCCGATATCGTGCTGCGCTGGCTGGCCGACTATCACCATTTAAGCCTCGTTGGGCTGCGCGCGAGTGCTTATGTGCATGAAGATGATGCGGCAGTTCGTCACATGATGCGCGTCGCCTCCGGGCTCGACTCGCTGGTGCTGGGCGAACCGCAGATTCTCGGTCAGATGAAATCGGCCTACGCCGTGGCCCGCGAGGCCGGCACCATCGGCCCGCTGTTGGGGCGACTGTTTCAAGCAACGTTCAATGCCGCCAAACAGGTGCGCACCGACACCGCGATCGGTGAAAACCCGGTATCCGTAGCGTTTGCCGCGGTCAGCCTGGCGAAACAGATTTTCAGTGATTTGCAGCGCAGCCAAGCCTTGCTGATCGGCGCCGGCGAGACCATCACCCTGGTCGCCCGCCATTTGCACGAGCTCGGCGTCAAGCGCATTGTCGTCGCCAACCGCACGCTGGAGCGCGCCAGTCTGTTGGCCGAGCAGTTCGGCGCCCACGCGGTGCTGCTGTCGGACATCCCGGCGGAACTGGTGCGCAGCGACATCGTTATCAGTTCGACCGCCAGTCAGTTGCCGATTCTCGGTAAGGGCGCGGTGGAAAGCGCTTTGAAGCTGCGCAAGCACAAGCCGATTTTCATGGTCGATATCGCTGTTCCCCGCGATATCGAACCGGAAGTCGGCGAGTTGGACGACGTTTACCTCTACAGCGTCGACGATCTCCACGAAGTGGTCGCCGAAAACCTCAAGAGTCGTCAGGGCGCAGCCCAGGCGGCAGAAGAGATGGTCTCGGTCGGCGCCGATGATTTCATGGTGCGCCTGCGCGAGCTGGCGGCGGTCGATGTGCTCAAGGCCTATCGTCAACAGAGCGAACGCCTGCGCGACGAGGAACTGCAAAAAGCCCTGCGCCTGCTGGCCAACGGTGGCAACGCCGAAGAGGTGCTCGGGCAACTGGCCCGTGGCCTGACCAATAAACTGTTGCATGCGCCCAGCGTGCAGTTGAAAAAGCTTTCTGCCGAAGGCCGCCTCGATGCGCTGGCCATGGCCCAGGAACTCTTTGCCCTCGAGGGCTCACCGGATAGCTTTTCGGATAAAAAACCGCAATGAAAGCGTCACTGCTCAATAAGCTGGACATCCTCCAGGACCGTTTCGAGGAACTGACCGCGTTGCTCGGCGACGGCGAAGTCATATCCGATCAGGCCAAATTTCGCGCTTATTCCAAGGAATACGCTGAACTCGAGCCGGTCGTGCAAGGCTATAAAAAGCTGCTCGGCGTACAAAGTGATCTTGAAGGCGCGCAGGCGCTGCTCAAGGACAACGATCCGGACATGCGTGAAATGGCTGTGGAAGAAGTCCGCGAAGCCAAGGAATTGCTGATCACCCTGGAATCCGATCTGCAGCGCATGTTGCTGCCCAAAGATCCCAACGACGGGCGCAACGTGTTTCTCGAAATCCGCGCCGGCACCGGTGGCGACGAGGCGGCGATCTTCTCCGGCGATTTGTTCCGCATGTATTCGCGTTACGCCGAGCGTCGCGGCTGGCGTGTGGAGATCCTGTCGGAAAACGAAGGGGAGCACGGTGGCTATAAAGAAGTCATCGCCCGCATCGAAGGCGACAACGTTTACGGCAAACTGAAATTCGAATCCGGCGCGCACCGCGTACAGCGTGTACCCGCCACCGAATCCCAGGGCCGTATCCACACCTCGGCCTGCACCGTGGCGGTGTTGCCCGAGCCGGACGAACGCGAAGCCATCGAGATCAACCCGGCGGATTTGCGTGTCGATACATTCCGCTCCTCCGGCGCCGGTGGTCAGCACGTCAACACCACCGACTCGGCGATCCGCATCACGCACATACCGACCGGTACCGTCGTCGAGTGCCAGGAAGAACGCTCCCAGCACAAGAACCGGGCGCGGGCGATGGCTTGGCTGTCCGCCAAGCTCAACGATCAGCAAACCGCAGCGGCGGCGAATGCGATCGCCAGCGAACGTAAATTGCTGGTGGGTTCCGGCGACCGCTCCGAGCGCATTCGCACCTACAACTTTGCCCAGGGTCGAGTCACCGACCATCGCGTCAACCTGACCCTGTACTCGCTGGACGAAATTCTTGCCGGTGGCGTTGAGGCGGTGATCGAGCCTTTGCTGGCCGAATACCAGGCTGACCAACTCGCCGCGATAGGTGAATAAATGACCATCATTGCCAGCCTGTTGCGCGCAGCCGAACTGCCTGACTCGCCCACCGCACGCCTGGATGCCGAATTGCTCCTGGCCGCCGCGTTGGGCAAGTCGCGCAGTTTTCTCCACACCTGGCCCGAGCGCATTGTGCCGAGTGAAGCAGCGCTGACGTTTGCCGAGTACTTGCAACGTCGTCGTGGCGGTGAGCCGGTGGCCTACATTCTCGGTCAGCAGGGTTTCTGGAAACTCGATCTGGAAGTCGCGCCACACACGCTGATCCCGCGCCCGGACACTGAATTGCTGGTGGAAGCGGCGCTGGAATTGCTGCCCGCGACCCCGGCCAAAGTGCTCGATCTCGGCACTGGCAGCGGCGCGATTGCCCTGGCGTTGGCCAGCGAACGTCCGGCGTGGAAAGTCACGGCGGTGGATCGCGTGCTCGAAGCCGTGGCCCTCGCCGAGCGCAATCGCCAGCGCCTGCATTTGAACAACGCCACGGTGCTGAGCAGCCATTGGTTCAGCGCACTTGAAGGTCAGCGTTTCCAGTTGATCATCAGCAATCCGCCGTACATTGCCGCCGCCGATCCGCATCTGGTCGAGGGCGATGTGCGCTTCGAACCGGCCAGCGCGCTGGTTGCTGGTGAGGACGGGCTCGACGATCTGCGCTTGATCGTCGATCAGGCCCCGGATCATCTGGAGGCCGCTGGCTGGTTGATGCTCGAACACGGCTATGATCAAGCCGAAGCCGTCCGTGACTTGCTGCTGACGCGCGGTTTTGAAGAAGTGCACAGCCGCACCGATCTGGGCGGTCATCAACGCATCAGTCTGGGGCGCCTGCCGTGCTGAATGATCAGGAATTGCTGCGCTACAGCCGGCAGATTCTGCTGCAACACATCGACATCGACGGGCAACTGAAGCTCAAGGACAGTCGCGTGCTGATCATCGGCCTCGGCGGGCTCGGTGCGCCGGTTGCCCTGTATCTGGCGGCGGCGGGTGTCGGTGAATTGCATTTGGCGGATTTCGACACAGTCGACCTGACCAACCTGCAACGCCAGATCATTCATGACACCGACAGCGTCGGCATGAGCAAGGTCGACTCGGCGCTCAAGCGTCTGGGCTCGATCAATCCCGAGATTCAATTGATCGCCCATCGTCAGGCGCTGGACGAGGATTCTCTCGCCGCAGCCGTGGCAGCGGTGGATCTGGTGCTCGACTGCTCCGATAATTTCTCCACCCGCGAAGCGGTCAACGCTGCGTGTGTGGCTGCGTGCAAACCGTTGGTCAGCGGCGCGGCGATTCGTCTGGAAGGGCAGTTGTCGGTGTTCGACCCGCGTCGCGCCGAGAGCCCGTGCTACCACTGCTTGTACGGCCACGGCAGCGAAGCCGAACTGACCTGCAGCGAAGCAGGCGTGGTCGGGCCGCTGGTCGGTCTGGTCGGCAGTCTTCAGGCGTTGGAAGCGTTGAAGGTGTTGGTCGGTTTCGGCGAGCCGCTGGTTGGGCGTCTGTTGCTGATCGATGCGCTGGGCTCGCGTTTCCGTGAGCTGCGCGTCAAGCGTGATCCGGGTTGCAGCGTCTGTGGCTCGCGCCATGCGTGAAGCGCCGATCGGCGTGTTCGATTCCGGCGTCGGCGGCTTGTCGGTGCTGGCGGAAATCCAGCGCTTGCTGCCCAATGAATCGCTGCTCTATGTCGCCGATTGCGGGCACATTCCCTACGGTGAGAAAACCCCGGAATTCATTCGCCAGCGCTGCAGCGTGATGGCCGGGTTTTTCCGCGAGCAGGGCGCCAAGGCGTTGGTGCTGGCCTGCAATACCGCGACCGTTGCCGGTGTCGCCGATCTGCGGCGTGATTTTCCCGATTGGCCGCTGGTCGGCATGGAGCCTGCGGTCAAACCGGCGGCTGCCGCGACCCGCAGCGGAGTAGTCGGCGTGCTCGCCACCACCGGGACTTTGCAAAGCGCCAAGTTCGCGGCGCTGCTTGATCGCTTCGCCACTGACGTGCGAGTGATCACCCAGCCGTGTCCCGGTCTGGTCGAATTGATTGAGAGTGGCGATCTGCACAGCGCCGAGTTGCGCGCGCTGCTGAAAAGTTATGTCGACCCGCTGTTGGCCAGCGGCTGCGACACGATCATTCTCGGCTGCACCCACTATCCCTTTCTAAGACCGATGCTCAAGTCGATGATCCCCGAGGACATCAGCCTGATCGATACCGGTGCTGCTGTAGCGCGGCAACTTCAGCGGCTTTTGGCTGAGCGTGATTTGCTCGCTGCCGGCCCGAACCAACCAGTCAGATTCTGGACCAGCGCCGATCCTGAGTACTTTAAAAACATCCTGCCACTGCTCGGACAAAACGCTGGTGAAGTGCAAAACTTCGACTTGTAAAAAAATTGTGAAATAACTAAAAAATCAGCTGAACTTCTAAGCAGGCGCCAGCTTCTATAGCGAAGAGTTATCTAGAAAACCAAACGATCGTTCCGGAAAAGGAAGTTTCAACGTGAAGCGACTATTCTGCTTGGCCGCGATTGCGGCCGCACTGATGGGGCAAAGTGTTACTGCACAAGCGGCAGGTGTTGAGTTTGCGGTGGGGGCCACTAGCGATTCGACCATGACGTACCGCTTGGGCATGAATTTCGATTGGGACAAGAGCTGGCTGCAGAGCGACGTCGGTCGCCTGACCGGTTACTGGAGCGGTGCCTATACCTATTGGGAAGGCGACAAGACCTCCAGCAACAACAGCCTGTCGTTCTCGCCGGTGTTTGTTTACGAGTTTGCCGGACAGTCGGTCAAACCGTATATCGAAGCGGGCATTGGTGTGGCTGCGTTCTCCAACACCAAGTATGAAAGCAACAACCTCGGCGGTTCTTTCCAGTTCGAAGACCGTATCGGTTTTGGTCTGCGCTTCAATGGCGGGCATGAAGTCGGGATCCGTGCCACGCACTATTCCAACGCTGGCCTGGCCAGTGACAACGACGGCGTAGAAAGTTACGCGCTGCATTACACGATGCCGCTCTAAGCCGTACGCATAACCCCTGTAGGAGTGAGCCTGCTCGCGATAGCGGAGTGTCAGTCACACAAATATTGACTGACACTCCGCTATCGCGAGCAGGCTCACTCCTACATTGGTTTTTGTGATGCTCAAAAATCAGCGGTAGGCAGTACTGATGCCCTGGCGCTCTTCAATGCACTCCGGTGCACCCATCTCAAACTCGCGGCAGATCAACGGGCGTTTCTCATAGATCGTGCACATCATCGTGTCGCGATCCAGCGCCGCGCACCAACCGTCGTCCAGGCGCAGCATCACTTCGCCGCCCCACTCATCGGTATCGATAAAGCGATCAGGTACGCCGGTGTCGGTGATCAGCATCACTTCGAGCTGACAGCAGCACGCCGCGCAGGTCGAACAAGTGACCGCCGGTTCCGTGATTTGTTGGTGGGGAATGGTCTTCATGGCGGCAGTGTAAGGCAGTCGCTGCTGTGCGTGTGAAAGGTCTGACAGACGCTCAATGTGCCAGTCGTCGCGCCATCCCATGCAGCAGCGGAAACAGCAGCGCCCAAAGCAGGCCGATGCCGATCAGCGTCGGTAACTCGCCGTAGGGAAATTGCACCCCGGCCAGGCGTCCGCCAGCGTAATACGACAGTGCTCCGCCGACTGCGCCAAGCACACTCGCCAGCCACCAGGGCCGGGCACTCCATTGCAGGCAATGGCGCAGCGTCGTCGCGAGCAGCGCCCACAGCAGCATCAGCCACAACGGAATCAGTGGCGACTGATCCTGAAACTCGAATACCCCGACACCACGCAACACACTGTCCACCGCCGTGCCGACAATCACCACGCTCAAAATCAAACGGCCTTCAGCCGCCCAACTGCTGATCCAGCGCAGATGGATCACCAGCACCGCTAACGCGATCAACAACCACAAACTGTTGCCGCCGAGCACGCAGGTCAGCCAGCCGATCTGGAACAGCACGGCATTGGCAATACGTTCAGGCATCGAAGCGTCCGAGCAGCGGCGCAGTTATCGCGGCCGGTTTGGCCAGCAGCAATTGCGCGGTGCCGATGGTGCGTTCCAGGAAACCACCTTCGCAGTAGCACAGGTAGAACTCCCATAGTCGCAGGAAATAATCGTCGTAGCCCAATTCGCTCAAACGGCCATGGGCGCGGCGGAAGTTCTCGTGCCACAGGCGCAGGGTGCGCGCGTAGTGCAGGCCGAAATCCTCCATATGCAACAGGTTCATGTCGGTGTCGCGGCCGACCACTTCGAGCATTTTCTGCACACAGGGCAGGGCACCGCCGGGGAAGATGTAGCGCTGGATGAAGTCGACGCCGCGCTTGGCCTGCTCGTAACGTTGCTCGCGAATGGTGATCGCTTGAATCAGCATCAGGCCGTTACTCTTGAGCAAGTGCGCGCACTGTTTGAAGTAGGTCGGCAGAAAGCGATGACCGACCGCTTCGATCATCTCGATCGACACCAGTTTGTCGTACTCGCCGGTGAGGTCGCGATAGTCCTTGAGCAGCAGCGTCACTTGTTGCTGCAATCCAAGTTGTTCGATGCGCTGTGCGGTAAAGGCGTACTGTTCTTTCGACAGCGTGGTGGTGGTGACGCGGCAGCCGTAATGTTGCGCCGCGTAAAGCGCCATGCTGCCCCAACCGGTGCCGATCTCAAGCAAATGGTCACTGGGCTTGAGCGCGAGCTTCTGGCAGATCCGTTCGAGTTTGTTCAGTTGCGCCTGCTCAAGCGTGTCTTCGGGCGTCAGAAACTGCGCTGCCGAATACATCATGGTCGGGTCGAGAAACTGCTCGAACAGGTCATTGCCGAGGTCGTAGTGCGCGGCGATGTTTTTCTGTGAGCCCTTGCGCGTATTGCGATTGAGCCAGTGCAGGCCTTGCACCAATGGCCTCCCGAGGCGGGCGAGGCCGCCCTCCATGGCATCGAGTACTTCCAGGTTGCTGACAAACACGCGCACCACTGCCGTCAGATCCGGCGAACTCCAGTAGCCATGAATAAACGCTTCGCCGGCGCCAATCGAGCCACTGCTGGCAACCATCCCCCAGGCTGCTGGATCGGTGATGTGGATTTCTCCCAGCAGCGCACTGCCGGGCGTACCGAAGAGCATTTGTTCGCCGTCTTCGAACACCATCAATTGCCCGTGTTTGAGCTGAGCGAGTTGACGCAATACGCCTCGGCGCAGCAGCGATCCGGTCAAACCGTTAGTGCTGAGCCGACTGACCGACAGGCTAGAGGATTTCATGGCGGTGCTCCTTGGGAGGCACAGTGGCGGTTTGAAAGCTGCCGTCGGCAGTCTGATGAGCAAAGATCGGAGCGCGTTTGAGCAGCAGTCGCAGCGCTTGCCAGTAAATCGCCAACGCGGTTTTCGCGGTCATCCACGGAAAGCGCCGCAAGTGACGGTGCAAGCTGTGGCGATCAAGGGTTTCGCGTTGCAGATTGAGCGTCGCGTCGAACAGTTTTTGCTCGCCCTGCCAGTCGGCCATGTGCACGCCGAGGGTTTGCGCGGCGGGGCTGAAGCTCATGCGGTATTCGAGATCGCGCGGCAAAAACGGCGAAACGTGAAAGGCTTTGGCCACGGCGAAGTGCTGATGAAAATCCTGCAGATTGACCGGCGTGCGCGCCGGCAGCACGTAGTGATAGCGTTCGCGCCACGGCGTGTTGGTGACCTCGCAGACAATCGCCGCCAGTTGCCCGTCGGCTTCGTGGCAATAAAAGAAACTCACCGGGTTGAACGACAGGCCCCAACTGCGCGCCTGAGTCAGCAGGCAGACCGCGCCTTGCGGCTCATGACCGATGGCGGCAGCCACTTGTTGGCGCACCGCATCGATCAGGCGCACACCACGACCGGTATAGGTCTTGAGGTAGTCGCTCTCCCGAAACGAAAACGGCGCAAAGCGGCTGCGCCCGGCCAGCGGTGACAGCGCCAGCACCGCGTCCTGCTCGCTTAGATCCAGGTAGATCAGGCCGATCCGATAGCGGAATTGATGCTGGCGCGGCGAGAAGCGCCGATGGCCGATCCAGCCGCTGTACAGGGCACTGTTCATAAGGTTTCCCCGAACGCGGCAGCCACACGTAAAGCGCTGACCACGCCGTCTTCATGAAAACCGTTGGCCCAATAGGCGCCGCAATAATGGCTGTGTTGCGCGCCATCGAGTTCGGCCCAGCGATTTTGCGCCGCGACCGCCGCCAGGCTGTATTGCGGGTGCGCGTAGGTGTATTTGGCGAGCACTTTGAACGGGCTGATGCCGGCACTCTGGTTGAGGCTGACGCAAAATGTCGTGTCGCTCTGGATACCTTGCAGAATGTTCATGTCGTAAGTGACCGCAGCCTGGGTATGGCCGGATCCGCCGAGGCGATAATTCCAGCTCGCCCACGCCAGTTTGCGTGTCGGCAGCAAGCGCGTGTCGGTGTGCAGCACCACCTCATTGTCGGCGTAGGGCAGGGCGCCGAGGATCGCGCGTTCG
The DNA here is from genome assembly GCF_044743175.1 of Pseudomonas sp. NPDC087690. Taxonomy (NCBI): domain Bacteria; kingdom Pseudomonadati; phylum Pseudomonadota; class Gammaproteobacteria; order Pseudomonadales; family Pseudomonadaceae; genus Pseudomonas; species Pseudomonas sp. NPDC087690. The sequence goes on along the minus strand of NZ_JBIUVX010000032.1, from coordinate 46,434 downwards.
GCATCGCTCGGAACCGCTAGCAGTTTCAACGCTTGATCGCTGTGGCAGGCGAACACCACCTGGTCGAAATGCTCAATGCCCACCGGGCTGTGGATCATCACACCGTGCACATCGCGGTCAACTCGGGTTACTGGGCAAGCGAGTCGGATTCTGTCCTTGAACGCGGCCGTCAGCGGTGCGATATAAGCGCTTGAACCGCCTTCGATGACTTGCCATTGCGGACGGTCACTGACAGACAACAAACCGTGGTTCTTGAAAAACCGGACAAAAAACTGCAGCGGAAAATTGAGCATTTCGGCCATCGGCATCGACCAGATCGCCGCGCCCATCGGCACGATGTAATGCAGGATGAAACGTTCGCCGTAACCGCCAGCCTTGAGGTATTCGTCGAGGGTGGTGTCGGCCGCGATGCGCAGCTCCAGGAGGTCGCGTTGCGCTTCTTTATTGAAGCGCAGAATGTCACGCAGCATGCCCCAGAACCCCGGCGACAGCAGATTGCTGCGCTGGGCAAAGAGGCTGTTGAGGTTGTTGCCGTTGTATTCCAGGCCAGTGTCCGGATCGGTCACCGAAAAACTCATTTCGGTCGGTTTGAACGGCACGCCCAGTTGGCCCAGCAGGCGAATGAAGTTCGGATAGGTCCAGTCGTTGAACACGATGAAACCGGTGTCCACGGCGTACTTGCGACCTTCGACCGTGACCTCCACGGTATGCGTGTGACCACCGACCCAGTCGCTGGCTTCGAACACCGTGACGTCGTGTCGGCGATTGAGCAGGTAGGCGCAGGTCAGCCCGGCGATGCCGCTCCCGACGATGGCGATCTTCATGCCGGATCCGTCTGTGGTGGTGGCTTGCGCACCATGCGCTTGCCGATGGCCAGTTGCGCGCGCGCGGGCAGTTTCGACAAGGGCCATAGCGCCGCCATGAACAGTGCCGGAAAAGCGATCTCCAGAGGTCGATCCTTGAGCTTGGCAAAGATGTGCCGCGCGGCTTTATCCACAGGCCAGCTGAGCGGCATCGGGAAATCGTTTTTGGCGGTCAGCGGCGTCTCGACAAACCCCGGGCTGACCACAGTGACTTCAATGCCCTCGTCCGCAAGATCAATGCGCAGCGATTCGAACAAGTAACGCAGCCCGGCCTTCGATGCACCGTAGGCTTCAGCCCGAGGCAACGGCAAATAGGTCACCGAACTCGCCACGCCGACCAGATGCGGTGCGTTGCCTTTGCGCAGCAGCGGCAGGGCTGCCTCGATGCAGTAACTGCTGGCGAGCAGATTGGTGCGTACCACGTGTTCGATGATCGAGGCATCGAACTGCTTGGCATCGACGTATTCACAGGTCCCGGCGTTGAGGATGACGCTGTCCAGCGAACCCCAGTCCTCAGCAATCTGCTGGCCGATTTCGCGCACGGTCTGGCTGTTGGTCAAATCCCCCGGGACTACCAATACCTGTCCCGGATAGCGTTGCGATAACACTTTGAGCGGTGCGAGCTGGCGTGAACTGACTGCCAGGTGCGCACCGGTTTTCAGTATCTCTTCAGCCAGCGCCGCGCCGATGCCACTGCTGGCCCCGGTCAACCAATAACGCCGTGGAGTTGTACGACTCATCCCATTCTCCTTTTCAGCCAGGCGATCACCCGGCCCAATACGGGTAAATGTTCATAAAGCAGTGCCCCGGCATCGAAATAATCCCGATGGCGATAAACCTTGTCGTGCCACAGCAGGTGCGAGCAGCCGCTGACGCGAATCACCTGACCACCCGCCAGGCGCGGGTGGCGATAACGCATGACCCAGCGCAAGTAGCCTTCGCCCTCGCTGATCTGGTCGAAACCGTGAAAGTCGAAATGCAATTCGCTGACGTTGGCGTAAAGCTCGCTAAAGTAATCGCGCAATTGCGCCAGGCCCTGAACTTCGTGCAGCGGGTCGGTGAAATGAATGTCATCGCTGTAGAGCTCGCCCAGGCGTTGCAGGTTGTCTTTGTTCAACGCTGAAAATTGCCGGGCGAAGCGCTGCAGGAATTCACTCATGATCATCTCCGATGGCTTGGCGCGAGGGCAGGTTCTTGAACGCTGTCAGCGCCCGCTCCCGTGAAGCGCTCAGATTGACGATCGGCGGCGGGTAGTCGGCGGCACCGAACAGACCGGCGCTGGCCGGGTTATGCACTTCTTTTTTGTTGAGACCGGCGAGTTGCGGCAGCCAGTGCTTGATGAACAGGCCTTCGCTGTCGAATTTTTCCGACTGGCTCAACGGATTGAAGATACGGAAGTACGGTGCTGAATCGGTGCCGGTCGACGAACTCCATTGCCAGCCGCCGTTGTTCGCCGCGAGGTCGCCATCGATCAAGTGGCGCATGAAAAAGCGCTCGCCTTCGCGCCAGTCGATCAACAGGTTTTTGGTCAGGAACATCGCCACGACCATGCGCAGGCGATTGTGCATCCAGCCGGTTTCCAGCAATTGGCGCATGGCCGCATCGATGATCGGCAGGCCAGTGCGCGCTTCTTGCCAGGCGGCGAGATCTTCCGGTGCATCACGCCAGGCGAGGGCTTCGGTTTCCGGGCGAAAGGCGCGGTGCCGCGAGACTCGCGGATAGCCGACCAGGATGTGTTTGTAGAACTCGCGCCAAAGCAACTCGTTGATCCAGGTGACTGCACCGACTTTGCCGCTCTCGAACTCACCCTGATTGCTTTGCAGGGCGGCGTGCAGGCATTGGCGCGGCGAAATCACACCAGCGGCGAGATAGGCCGAGAGTTGACTGGTGCCGGGCTTGGCCGGGAAGTCGCGTTCGCTTTGGTAGTAGTCGATTTGTGCGTCGGCGAAGGTATCGAGGCGACGCTGCGCTTCTTTTTCTCCGGCCGGCCAAAGAGCCTGGAGGGATGGACTCGGGGTGGCGAAGCCTTTGACCGCGTCAGGAACCGGGTCGCTGTCGACTTTGAGTTTTGCCTGCTTGCCGGGTGCCTTGACTAATGCCGGCATCGAGCGATGCAGGCGCTCATAACAGACTTTTCTGAACTGGCTGAAGACCTTGAAGTAGGTTTCGGTCTTGGTCAGCACGGTGCCGGGTTTGAACAGCAACTGGTCGAGATAACTGTGAAACTCGATGCCCTTGGCTGTCAACGTTTCAGCCACTGCGGCATCGCGACGGCTTTCATGGACGCCGTATTCTTCGTTGACGTGCAGCGCTTCAATCTTCAGTTGCTGGCACAGCTTGAGCAGTTCGGCCGGAGCCTGATCCCAATGCGCTGCGGTGCGAATCAACAAGGGGATGTTCAGCTCGTCGAGGCTTTTGCTCAGCTCATTGAGATTGCGCAACCAGAAGTCGACCTTGCATGGAGCATCGTCATGTTCCAGCCATTGCTGCGGGCTCAACAGGTACACGGCGACCGTCGGACCGCGCGCTGCGGCGGCCGCGAGGGCGGTGTTGTCATGTTGGCGCAAGTCGCTGCGTAGCCAGATCAATTGCATGTCGGAACTCACTGCGTCCATTAAATCAGCCCACGCTGAACGAGTGCCTGGTGCGCTGAAAGCGGGTCTTCAGCCAGGTACAAATCAGCGATCTCGGAAGTTTTTACGGACAACTCGGCGTGGTGGATGCATACCGTTGGTCCGACCAGTAATTTCGGGCAACTCACTCCGTTCAATAGTTTCGGCAACTGCGCAAGGTTCATGGCTTTGCTGGAATACAGCAGTACGCCACGCGCTTGCAGGTGTTCTGCTGTCAGCGCCAGTTCTCCCACCGGTAGCGGCCAGTCAAACACCTGCACCGGGCAATCGGAGCTGCTGATCAGCCACGCGCATAGCCACAGATGAGGTTCCAGTGGCAGGTCGGAATGATTGATCAACAGCAAGGGCGCAGCATGCAACTGACGGTTGTTATGGTAGATGCGTGCGCCAAATTTGCTGCGCAGCCACGAATAAAAAAACACGCGTTCCATCTGTGCACCGAATTGGCCCTGCCAGCGCTGCTCCAGTTCCGTCAGCAACGGCATGAGCAATTGCTCGCACAGCGTGCGTGGCGGGTAGAGCGCCATGGCTTGATTGACGCTGTCGTCGAGGCTGCGTTCACTGAGTTGCGTAACGGCCGCCAGCAGTGTCTGGCGCAAGCGCTGCCAGTCGTTTTCCACTGATTCGCTGAACGCCTGTGGCGTGTCGAGCAGTGGTTTGACCTGGCTGACTGCCACGCCACGGTTGAGCCAGGTAAGGATCGTCAGAATTCGCTGCACATGTTCGGCCGAATACAGCCGGTGACCTTTGGGGGTGCGTTGTGGCACGACCAGCCCATAGCGGCGTTCCCACGCACGCAGGGTGATCGCATTGACGCCGGTTTGCCGGGCGACTTCGCGAATCGGCAGCCAGCCCTCGTCGAGGGCTTTTTTAAAATCAGCGCCAAGGTCTTCCTGAGCGCTGGTATCGAGTTTGTCGTTCATTAGATGGCGTTTCGCAGACTGAGGTTTTCCGGGTGCGGTTGCAGGTAAACCTGTTGCGCGATGTACGGGTCCGGATGGAGGCGAAAGTGATGCTTGAGCAGCGTCAACGGCACCACCAAGGGCACGATGCCGAGGCGGTATTGGCTGATGACGTGAACCATTTCCTGTTTGTCTTCGGCGCTGATCACTTGTTTCAGATAACCGCTGATGTGCAGCAGCACGTTGCAGTGCGTGCCACGGGTGGCGCATTTTTTCAGCGCCGCCATCAGTTCGCTGAAATAGCGCGGGCCCAGTTCGACGGGATCGGTGTCGGCCATGTTGCCGAGCAGTTTGCCCAGCGCCTTGTATTGCAGCGGGTTGTGCGCCATCAGCAAGTATTTGTAGCGCGAATGGAATTCGGTGAGCGTGCGGCGGCTCAAGCCTCGAGCGATGACTTGTTGCCATTCGCTGTAGGCGAACACGCGGGTGATGAAGTTCTCGCGCAGCACTGGATCGTTGAGGCGCCCGGCTTCTTCCACGGGCAGATCCGGGTGTCGGGCGCAAAACGCCTGGGCGTAAATCCCGCGCCCGCCGCCGTTCACCGGGGCGCCGTTGGCGTGGTAGACCTTGACCCGTTCCAGGCCGCAGGACGGCGATTGCTGCATGAAGATGTAGCCGCAGATGTCATCGAGTTCAGCGGCCATTTTCTCGCCATATTCGGCCAATGGCCGGGTGACGTTGATCGCCGGGTTTACCGTGCCGATGGCTTCAGGATGTTCTGGATCACCGACGAGGCGGATCGGTTCGCGAGGAATGCCCAAGCCGATTGCGACCTCCGGACACACCGGGACAAAATCGAAATGCTCGGTGAGGGTGCGGCTGCACAGGCGCGATTCCTTGTGTCCACCGTTGTAGCGCACCTCCGCGCCCAGCAAGCAGGCGCTGATGGCGATTTTTGGCTTGGCTACACAAGGATCAGACATGAGCACCTCGAATCCATACCTGTACATAGGTAAATCTCTGTACAACTTTGCTCAGCATAGATTCATGGGTGTACAAGTCAAATTATTTGTATAACTTTTTCCGGTTGATGCGATTCCTGTAGGAGTGAGCCTGCTCGCGATAGCGGTATGTCATTCAATAAAAATGTTGAATGGTCCCCCGCTATCGCGAGCAGGCTCACTCCTACAGGGGGCTTTATTGCCAGCCCAATAGCCAGTGATCGTTGTTCTTGAGGACTTGCCAATCGAAGCGTTCAACGCGTTTGGTCAACACCGCCTGCAACTCGACTTCCAGCACCGTGCCTTCCTCATCACGGAACAACTCGGTCACCAGAAAGTGTTTTTCACGGTTCTGCGGATGGGCTGCTGTCCATTTCGACAGCAGCAATTTTTGCGGATTGATGCGCTTCACTGCAGGTGCTCATGCAAGCGACGTGCAGCCTCCTGACCGCTCAGCCAGGCCCCTTCGACGCGGCCAGAAAGACACCAGTCGCCGCAGGCATACAGGCCCAGATCGGCATCGGCCAAGGTGCCCCATTCGTGACCTGTCGCAGGGCGAGCATAGAGCCAGCGGTGGGCGAGGCTGAAGGTCGGCGCGGGCATGGCGCTGTGCAGCAACTCGGCAAAGGCGCCGTGCAGTTGCTCGATCACTGCTTCCTTGGACAAATCGATGTGTTGCCGACTCCACGCACTGGTGGCATGCAATACCCAGGTGTCGAGGGTGTTGTCGCGCCCCGGTTTGCTGCGGTTGCGCGCCAGCCAGTCGAGCGGACTGTCCTGCACAAAGCAGCCTTCAATTGGCGTATCCAGTGGCGTGTCGAAGGCGAGGGCGACGGCCCAGGTCGGATCCATCTTCACCCCCGCAGCGGCGCCGGCGAGTTTCGGTGCAGCGGCCAATAGCGCGGTCGCTTGCGGTGCCGGCGTGGCAATCACCACGTGGCTGAACGGGCCGTGGGTGAAGCCTTCGGCGTCTTGCAAATGCCAGTGTTCTTCACCGCGAAAAACCTCGGTAATCCGGCAGGCGAAATGCACTTCCAGACCGTCGAGCAAACCACGGGTGATGGCGCTCATGCGCGGCGCACCAACCCAGCGGGTCTGTTCGTCCGGCGACAGGTTCAGTTGGCCACCCTGGCAGGTATAGAGCTGCGGCGTCCACTCGGCGACCCAGCCCTGGCTTTGCCAGCGCTGCACTTCGGTGACGAAGCGGCGGTCACGTGCGGTGAAATATTGCGCACCCATGTCCAGTGAGCCAGCGTCGCTGCGCTTGCTCGACATGCGCCCGCCGCTGCCGCGACTTTTGTCGAATAATTGAACGGTATGCCCGGTCTCTGTCAGAGCCTGGGCGGCGGAGAGTCCGGCGATGCCGGTGCCGATGATTGCGATAGGTACAGTCATAGGGGCCTCGTTTACCTTTCTGTACAGACTACGCCGTGGATGAAACCTGTACAATTTTGTTTTTTGGTATAACTTCTAGCGTTCTCGTTCTGACAGCTTGGCCTATGGTTAAACAATAGAGCCTGCCCGATAGAAAAGATCCCTGTTTATAAAAATAGACTAGTGATCAGGGTAAAACGCCACGCGAGGAAGATGTCATGCACATATTGCTGACCGGCGGTACTGGTTTGATCGGACGTCAGCTCTGCCGACACTGGTCGCAGCAGGGCCATCGCCTGACGGTGTGGAGCCGTAAACCGGAGAAGGTCGCGAAGATCTGCGGCGCGCAGGTGCGTGGCATCGCGCGCCTGGAAGACCTCGGCGAGGAGCCTGTGGACGCGATCATCAATCTGGCCGGCGCGCCGATTGCCGATCGGCCGTGGACCCATCGCCGCAAGGCGTTGTTGTGGAGCAGCCGCATCAAGCTGACGGAAACATTGTTGGCGTGGCTCGAAACCCGCGCGCAGAAACCGGCATTGCTGATTTCCGGTTCGGCGATCGGCTGGTATGGCGACGGTGGTGAACGCGAGTTGACGGAAGATTCACCGCCGGTGATCGACGATTTCGCCAGCCAGTTGTGCATTGCCTGGGAGGAAACCGCACAGCGTGCCGAGGCACAAGGCATCCGTGTGGTGCTGGTGCGAACCGGTCTGGTGCTGTCGGCCGAGGGCGGCTTTTTGTCGCGGCTGTTGCTGCCGTTCAAACTCGGGCTCGGCGGGCCTTTGGGCAATGGGCGGCAGTGGATGCCGTGGATTCATATCGACGATCAAATCGCCCTGATTGATTTTCTTCTGCACCGCGATCAGGCCAGTGGTCCTTATAATGCCTGCGCGCCGCAACCTGTGCGCAATCGCGAATTTGCCAAGACGCTGGGCAGCGTTCTGCACCGCCCGGCGTTCATGCCGATGCCGACCCTGGCGCTGAAGGTCGGCCTCGGCGAGATGTCTTTGTTGTTGCTCGGTGGCCAGAAGGCCTTGCCAGCACGCTTGCTGGAAGCGGGTTTCACTTTCCAGTTCACGGATTTACGCGCGGCTCTGGACGATCTTTCCAGCCGCCTCTGAAATAGGACGTTGCATGACCGATCACGCCTTGCTTCTGGTCAACCTGGGTTCCCCGGCCTCCACTTCGGTGGCCGATGTACGCAGCTACCTCAATCAATTCCTGATGGACCCGTACGTGATCGACCTGCCATGGCCGGTGCGGCGTCTGCTGGTGTCGCTGATCCTGATCAAGCGTCCGGAACAATCGGCCCATGCCTACGCCTCGATTTGGTGGGAGGAGGGTTCGCCGCTGGTGGTGCTCAGCCGTCGCCTGCAACAGCAGATGAAGGCGCAATGGAAGCAGGGGCCGGTAGAGCTGGCGATGCGATACGGTGAGCCGTCGATTGAAACCGGCCTGCTGAAACTGGTCGCGGCGGGGCACAAGCGCATCACGCTGGCGCCGCTGTATCCACAGTTCGCTGACAGCACCACGACCACAGTGATCGAGGAAGCCAAGCGGGTGATCCGCGAGAAAAAGCTCGATGTGAAATTGTCAGTGCTGCAACCCTTCTACGATCAGCCGGAATACCTCGACGCGCTGGTCGAAAGCGCCAGGCCGCATTTGCAGCAGGATTACGATCACTTGCTGCTGAGCTTCCATGGATTGCCGGAACGGCATCTGACCAAACTCGATCCGACCGGCAATCATTGCTTCAAGAATGACGACTGCTGCAAGAACGCCTCTCCTGCGGTCATGGCGACCTGTTATCGCGCGCAATGCCTGCGTACAGCGGCGTTGTTTGCTCAGCGCATGGGCCTGCCTGATGGCAAATGGTCGGTGTCGTTTCAGTCGCGTCTGGGGCGGGCGAAGTGGATCGAGCCGTACACCGAAGCGCGCCTGGACGAACTGGCGAAAAGCGGCGTGAAGAAAATTCTGGTGATGTGCCCGGCGTTTGTCGCCGATTGCATCGAGACGCTGGAAGAGATTGGTGATCGCGGCAAGGAACAGTTCCGCGAAGCGGGGGGCGAGGAGTTGGTACTGGTGCCGTGCCTGAATGATGACACGCACTGGGCGAAAGCCTTGGCGACCCTCTGCGAAAGAGCACCACTGGCGCTCTGAAAGCGAATCGCGAGCAGGCTCACTCCTACAGGTATTGCGTTGACCTTGTAGGAGTGAGCCTGCTCGCGATAGCTATCTGTCAGGCGATGAAGATCTAAAGGTTCAGATCAGTGGCTCATCCGCCTTCTTGTTTTTCCAGCCGTCATTGCCTGGCAGAATCAGGTTCAGCGCAATCGCCACCACCGCGCACAGCGCGATGCCTTTGAGGCCGAAGTCGTCCGGACCGGTGCCAGTGCCGACCAGCACACCGCCAATCCCGAATACCAACGTCACCGAAACAATCACCAGATTGCGCGCTTCGCCCAGATCGATCTTGTGACGGATCAGGGTGTTCATGCCCACCGCCGCGATCGAACCGAACAACAGACACAGAATCCCGCCCATCACCGGTACCGGAATGCTCTGCAGCAGCGCGCCGAATTTGCCGATGAACGCCAGGCTGATGGCGAAAATCGCCGCCCACGTCATGATTTTCGGGTTGTAGTTCTTGGTCAGCATCACGGCGCCAGTCACTTCGGCGTAGGTGGTGTTCGGCGGGCCACCGAACAGACCGGCTGCGGTGGTGGCAATGCCGTCACCGAGCAGGGTGCGATGCAGGCCCGGTTTCTTCAGGTAATCGCGACCGGTCACGCTACCCACAGCAATCACGCCGCCGATGTGTTCAATGGCCGGGGCCAAAGCCACCGGAACGATGAACAGAATCGCCTGCCAGTTGAACTCCGGCGCGGTGAAATGCGGAATCGCAAACCATGGCGCTGCGGCAATCTTCGCTGTGTCGACCACGCCGAAATAGAACGCCATGGCAAAACCGACCAGCACACCGGAAATGATCGGCACCAGACGGAAGATGCCTTTGCCGAACACCGCCACGATCAACGTGGTCAGCAGTGCCGGCATCGAGATCATCATTGCGGTCTGGTAGTGGATCAGTTCCGAACCGTCGCCAGCCTTGCCCATCGCCATGTTCGCGGCAATCGGCGCCATGGCCAGACCGATGGAAATGATCACCGGACCAATCACCACTGGCGGCAGCAAACGGTCAATGAAGCCCGTGCCTTTGATCTTCACGGCAAGGCCGAGGAAGGTGTAGACGAAACCGGCCGCCATCACGCCGCCCATGGTCGCGGCGAGGCCGAACTGGCCCTTGGCGAGAATGATCGGGGTGATGAAAGCGAAGCTCGACGCCAGAAACACCGGCACCTGACGCCCGGTGACGATCTGGAACAGGATCGTTCCCAGACCTGCGGTAAACAGTGCCACGTTCGGGTCCAGGCCCGTGATCAGCGGCATCAGCACCAAGGCGCCGAAAGCCACGAACAGCATCTGGGCGCCGGACAGCACCGTGCGCCAGAGCGGATCGTTGAACTCTTGCTGCATGGTTACGCGTCCTTCTGCTTGGTGCCGAAGATCTTGTCACCGGCGTCGCCAAGTCCAGGGATGATGTAACCGTGCTCGTTCAAGCGCTCATCGATGGACGCGGTGTAGATGGTCACGTCCGGGTGAGCTTTTTCGACTGCTGCAATACCTTCCGGCGCGGCAACCAGCACCATGGCGCGGATGTCTTTGCAGCCGGCTTTCTTCAACAGATCAATGGTCGCAACCATCGAGCTGCCGGTGGCGAGCATCGGGTCGATGATCATCGCCAACCGTTCGTCGATTTCCGGAACCAGCTTTTCCAGATAAGTGTGCGCTTGCAGGGTTTCTTCGTTGCGGGCGACGCCCACAGCGGAGACTTTTGCACCCGGGATCAGGCTCAACACGCCTTCAAGCATGCCGATGCCGGCGCGCAGGATCGGCACGACGGTGATCTTCTTGCCGGCGATCTTCTCGACCGACACGGTGCCGCACCAGCCTGCAATATCGTAGGACTCCAGCGGCAAATCTTTTGTAGCTTCATAGGTCAACAGGGCGCCGACTTCCTGAGCGAGCTCACGGAAGTTCTTGGTGCTGATATCGGCGCGGCGCATCAGGCCGAGTTTATGACGGATCAGCGGATGGCGGATCTCGAGGATGGGCATGGAAAAACTCCGGCGGCGGGCAAAAAAACCGGCCTAGATTAATCTATCCGAGGGTGATGTCCTATAGGACATTCTGTACGTTAGTCCATAAAGGCTTGATTCGGCCTCAATGGATGCGTACCTTTGCCCGCTTTTCCGAAAACATCCCCCCCTGGAGAGCGCCATGTCCGCTGATCTCGAGCATATCCGTCAAATCATGCGAGAGGCTGACTGCCTGTACACCGAAGCTGAAGTCGAGGCGGCCATCGCCCGTGTCGGTGCACAAATCAACGAACAACTGGCTGACAGCAACCCGGTGGTGTTCTGCGTGATGAACGGCGGCCTGATCTTCTCCGGCAAGCTGCTGACCCATCTGCACTTCCCGCTGGAAGCGTCCTACCTGCACGCGACTCGTTATCGCAACGAAACCAGCGGCGGCGACCTGTTCTGGAAAGCCAAGCCGGAAGTTTCGTTCATCGACCGCGACGTGCTGATCATCGACGACATTCTCGATGAAGGTCACACCCTCGGCGCGATCATCGACTTCTGCAAACACGCCGGCGCGCGCAAAGTGCACACCGCCGTGCTGATCGACAAGGATCACGACCGCAAGGCGCGTCCTGACCTGAAAGCCGATTTCGTCGGCCTGCCGTGCATCGACCGCTACATCTTCGGTTACGGCATGGACTACAAAGGCTACTGGCGTAACGCCAACGGGATCTTTGCCGTTAAAGGCATGTAAGAACCCTGCACCATGCCCGTAGGAGTGAGCCTGCTCGCGATAGCGTCGTATCAGTCAACATCTACGTTGCTGACAGACCGCTATCGCGAGCAGGCTCACTCCTACATTTGTTTGCATGATACCCATGCTAGAGTGCTCGGCCCCGCCCTCCGGAGCCTGTCATGCGCCTCTTGATCCGCAGCTTTGCCGCCCTGTTGCTGGCCGTCAGCCTGCCGCTGTCCGCCGCGCCGATGCACAGCCAGTTCCTGCCGCCGGACGATCTGACCCTGCGCGATGCCGAGCCTGAGCAGCAGCAACTCATGCAGGTCACCGACTATTCCGTAGTGGTGGGCGCGCAACGCCAGTCCAATCAGCAGCCGATTCCGGTCACCTCGCCATTGATGATTCGCCTCAAGGGCAAGTCCCTGAACAAAGGCGCGAGCATTACTCAGGTGCTGGTCAATTTCGACGGCGAGAGCAAAAGCCTGAAAAAGCCGATCTACGACGACAAGAGCAAAACCCTGACGTTGTTTTATCCACAGGCCCAATACCGCGTGATCATCGATCTGCTGCGCAATGACACCGTGTATGTGCAGTTCCTCAGTTACGCCAACGGCCACATCTGGGCCGATTTGCACACCGGGGCGGTGCGTTCGCGTTGAGCCTGGCGGTCGGGCAGGGGTAAACTGCCCGCCCCGTGTAATGTCTGCGAGCTGGAGTCGGCAATGCGTAAAGATAAGAAACAAGTGATTGGTGACGAGATCGGCGATGAGCAGATCAAGCTGTTCCTCGATTTTGAACCGGTCGACGCCACTTCGCCGTCGCTGCACAAACTGATCAAGGCTTACCGTGGTTTGCGCATCGATGACTTCGAGCGCTTTCTGGGTTTCTTCGTTGCAGCTGGCTACGACGTCGATGGCAAGGACGAGCAGGGCAAGACTTTCGTTGAGCTGATCGCCGATCAGCGCAACGCCCCGGAATACATCGAGCTGATTGAAAAGTCCCGCAGTTAAGATCAAAAGATCGCAGCCTTCGGCAGCTCCTACAGGATAAATACACATCCCATGTAGGAGCTGCCGAAGGCTGCGATCTTTTGCTTTTGACAGGCATAAAAAAACGCCCCGATCGGGGCGTTTTTTATGCGGCAAGATCAAGCGTAGCTTGGGGTCTCGCTGCTTTCTTCAACCAGCTCCAGCGCGATGTTGTTCTGCGTGTTGATCTTGCGATACAACGCAGCATCGGTTTCCAGCACTTTTTCACGGGCCGGGAAGATCTCGGCCAGTTTGCCAGCCCACTCACCCTTGGCCTTGGCCGGAAAGCACTTCTCGATCAGTTCCAGCATGATCGAAACGGTCACCGACGCACCCGGCGAAGCGCCAAGCAGTGCGGCAAGGGAACCGTCCTTGGCCGACACCAGTTCCGTACCGAACTGCAGGATGCCGCCCTTTTTCGGGTCTTTCTTGATGATCTGTACCCGTTGGCCGGCCACTTCCAGGCGCCAGTCTTCGGCTTTCGCTTCCGGGTAGAAACGGCGCAGGGAATCCAGACGCTGTTCCATCGACTGCATCACTTCGCTGACCAGGTACTTGGTCAGGTCCATGTTGTTTTTCGCTACCGCCAGCATCGGCCCGATGTTGCCGGCGCGAACCGACAGCGGCAGGTCCATGAAGGAGCCGTGCTTGAGGAACTTGGTGGTGAAACCGGCGTATGGTCCGAACAGCAGGGACTTCTTGCCATCGACCACGCGGGTGTCGAGGTGCGGCACCGACATCGGTGGCGAACCTACAGCGGCCTGGCTGTAAACCTTGGCCTGGTGCTGCTTGACCACTTCCGGATTATCGCAACGCAGCCACTGGCCGCTAATCGGGAAGCCGCCGAAACCTTTGCTTTCTTCGATGCCCGAGGCCTGCAGCAACGGCAGGGCCGCGCCACCGGCGCCGAGGAAGACGAACTTCGCGTCGACTTCACGGGTGTTGCCGTTGTTGACGTCCTTGATGCTGACGGTCCAGCCGCTGCCGTTACGCTTGAGGCCGGTCACGCGCTTGCAGTATTTGACTTGAGTGTCCGGGGCGCTGGTCAGGTGCTTGAGCAACTGATTGGTCAGGGCGCCGAAGTTGACGTCGGTACCGTTCATCACGCGGGTCGCGGCGAGGACTTCGTCCGGCGAGCGGCCCGGCATCATCAACGGCATCCACTCGGCCATCTTGGCCTTGTCTTCGGTGTACTCCATGTCAGCGAAGGCGTGGTGCTTGCTCAACACGTCGAAGCGCGATTTGAGGAAAGACACGCCGCTGTCACCCTGGACGAAACTCAGGTGCGGCACCGGGCTGATGAAGGATTTGCACGAGCCGAACGTGCCTTGCTTGGTCAGGTACGACCAGAACTGCTTCGACACCTCGAACTGGGTGTTGATGTGCACGGCTTTCTTGATGTCGACGGTGCCATCGGCGGCTTGCGGCGTGTAGTTCAGCTCGCACAGGCCGGCGTGGCCGGTACCGGCGTTGTTCCAGGGATTGGAACTCTCGGCGGCACCGGAATCCATCAGCTCGACGACTTCCAGCTTGATCGCGGGGTCGAGCTCTTTGAGCAGCACGGCAAGGGTGGCACTCATGATGCCGGCCCCAACCAGAACTACGTCGACTGCTTCGTTATGCGCCATTTAACGCGTCTCCAAAATCTGCAGCACCAAATTGTCGGCATGGCTGCCAGGCGTTCCGGGACAGGTCAGTAGTGTCCGGGCTATCCGTGGTCAGGTTCGCCATGTCCGAATCTTCGCAATTTTTCGCAACTTCGACGGATGTATGCGGCTTGGCTTTCAAGAGCTCCATGAACTCATTTCAGCACGCAGCTGGCAATTCGACTTATGGTCGAGACATCCGTTTTTGTGCAACCAAATCCGTAGCGGACAGGCTTCAGGCTCCGATATTCGAGGTATACCCGGTCCTGTGTCGTTGGGCTGTTTCAGACGCTAATGGTGCATGTTCAGACGCAAAACTTTTCATTTGCTCGCCACACTCTTGTGAAGTTGTGAAAACCCGTTTTTTTCACGCTCTTTTGAAGACGTGAACCTCAAAAAAGGGCTGTCCAGGCCTGGCACCTTGCCCGCAAAGGCAAAACAACGCGGTGGCCGAGCGTCATGACAGCTCTGCAGATTCGCGAAAAGCGGGTTTTTGCCGGAAGAACAGGCAAGCGCGCCAACTTCACTCGATCTGTGTGGGCGGCTCTCTGTGGGCGATTTTGGGTGTCGATGCATGCGCATTGACGCTGTTGCGGGGCCCGATCAGGAGACGTCCTTATAATCGGGGGGAGATTGTATCGAAGAAATGCGCGGTGTTGCTCGTGTTTAATGACTTTTATTAGGCATCCGGTCAGATGCTCAACATCGCTTGCACCCGTGCGCGAGGCTGCGACGCTATGACGCGGGCGCTGGCGGGCAATGGCTGGTGTAACCAGTTGAGGCGGATTTCTTCGATTTCCACCCAACCGTCGCCCATCGGTTGCAGGCTGCACTGCTTGAATGCCTGGCAATGGCCGTTGCGGTCGAGCAGGGCAAAGCTGCGATGCAGCGGGCGTGGAGCGAACAACGAGATCAGATAACGCATGGCTGAGTACCTTGCTGGAGGACTTGTGTGAAGGTTGGCAACACGCCGTGACGCGAACGTGTATGGCCGGTGAACAATCTGTGACAGGAACCGCCTTCAACGGGGTTTGTCAGACATTTCAGTATTCGCTGCCGGGCGCTGGTTACCCGCAGTGGCCCACCGCTATACTGCCGGCCTGTTTGTGCCTGATTCTGGAGAGAAGAGCATGTTGCAACGCCTGTTGTTCGGTTTGATCACTGTGGCCGGTTTGACCCTGGCCGGCTGCGCCCACAGCCCGCAACAACTGAGCCCGGAGCCGAAGCTGACCACCCAGCTGCCAGCGGTCGGCCGTGGCCAGCCAGTCGTGGTGCGTGTGGTTGACGGTCGCCCGTCGCCAACCCTCGGTACCCGTGGCGGTCTGTACCCGGAAACCAGCGCCATCACCGTGCAGCGCGAGCAGATCCTGCCGAAGCTGCAGGCTCAGGCTGAAGCCGCCGTGCGTCTGCTCGGTTTTACCCCGACCAACAACGCGCCGAACGCGCCACAGCTGACCGTGACCCTGGCCGAGCTGAAGTATCAGTCGCCGAAAGAAGGCATGTACGTAACCGAGGCGACCATCGGCGCGACGTTCCGCTCCGACGTGCAGAACGCCAACCGCCGTTACAGCGGCCGTTACGGCGCGTCGCTGGACCAGCGTTTCGGCATGGCGCCGAACCAGGAAACCAACACCAAACTGGTCAGCGATGTGTTGAGTGATGCGCTGACGCGTCTGTTCAAGGATCCGACCGTGGGTCAGGTTTTGGCTGAGTAAGTTTTCGGCGGATGTGAAAAAGCCCGGGGCCAGTGATGGTTTCGGGCTTTTTTGTGGGTGTCAGGTTCGGGACTTGTGGCGTATGGGAAATCGATCCCCCTCACCCCAGCCCTCTCCCCAAGGGGGCGAGGGGGAAGGGAGCCGATCGGGGGCTTTTCAGAACCGGAGTTCGGCTGGATGTTTCAGGTCGATGGACCTCGACCAAACAACTCGGTCGGTTCCCTCTCCCTCCGGGAGAGGGCTAGGGTGAGGGTGCTTTTGCTTTTTCAGGCAGCCTGAGAATAGAAGTCGAGGACGCTGACGCCGGTCAGCAGGTCGGTCTCGGGTAAATCGGCATGTTGATGCCCGCCCAGCGCGCAATACACCAGCCAATGGCGATCCTGAACATTGAAGGCGAGGCTGCCGACGAGGCTTTGCTGTTCGTCGTAAGGGGTAATGAGATAAAGGCGATCCTGGTTTTCAGCGTGAAGCATGTCGCGTTCCATGTGCGTTTCGAGGCGCGCATCTTGGTGTATCCACATGACGATGCCGTGACATGGGACAGCCATCGGTCGATTGTCATGTAATTTGTCGCAAAGGCTGGGGCAGGGCACTCGGGTTTCGGTAGAATCCGCGCCGCGGTCGTCGATCTGGCGTCTGCCATACCGGTTTAGATAGAGGTCTGTGATGTCGCTGCACTTGATGACGCTGTTTACCGCCCATCCCGCCAAATTGATCAACCTGCTGGCGCTGCTCCTGGCGTTTCCCGGCAGTTGGCTGCTGCACGCGACCCGTCGTCGTGAGCAGCGCGCGATGGCCAGCATCGCTGCCCAGCGCCAGGCACAGCCAAATGCCGAGCCGTTGCTGGATTGGGCGACGCTGCGCATGAACCGGTTTTTCTATCGTTTCGGTTTCGCCTGTCTCGCTCTGGCCCTGATCGTTTCGTGGATCAGCACGCGTTACTAAAAGCAAAAGATCGCAGCCTTCGGCAGCTCCTGCATGAATCCACTGTAGGAGCTGCCGAAGGCTGCGATCTTTTGCTCTTGCTCTGAAAATTTAAAGCGGCAACCCAGCCTTCACGCGGTACTGATTGCGCACCGGCGTCGCATATTGCAGCACTAGATACGGACGATGCTCTGCAGGGCAAGCATCCAGTCGGCTCTGCCATTCTTCCTGCGCCTTGGCCAACTCATCCGCCGGGAACACCTCGGCAGCTTTCGGCACATTCAACTGCGGATCGGCATCGGCCCACTGCGCATACGCCAGGTAATGCACCGGGAACAACCGGTAACCGCCGAGAATCTGCTTGTCCATTTCGACCGCCAATTGCTTGGTGTCTTCGAACAGCTCGGTGATCGGCGCAGCGAAATTCACGTGCACCCGGCCCTTGTAGCCGGTGATGCCCTTGGCAATGCTCACGTCATCCTCGCCCGGCGCTTTCGCGTAGGTGCCGGTGGTGGCGCGGATGTACAACTCGCGAGCCTTGGCCTGGTCGCACGGGTCGTATTCGTAGCTGATCGACACCGGGGTGACGTTCAGCGAGCGAATGACTTCGCCGAACGGCTCGTCCTTGCGGCTCATGTGGAACATCTTGAGGATCGCCGACTCGGTGCGGTCGTCGCCATCCTTCGCCCGGCCTTCAGCCTGAGCGATCCAGATCGACGCGCAATCGTTGCGGATCGAATGGTTGATGTACGCCGACAACAGTTGATACGCAGCCATTTTCTCGCGACGACCGGTGATCGAGCGATGAACGATGAAGCTCTTGTTCAGGCGCATCAGGTCGCTGACAAACGGCTTCTGCAGCAGGTTGTCGCCAATCGCGATGCGCGGCGTCGGCAGGCCGGCGTGGTACACGGCGTAGTTGACGAAGGCCGGATCCATCACGATGTCGCGGTGGTTGGCGATGAACAGATAGGCGCTGCCGGACTTGAATTGTTCGACACCGGTGTAGGTCACGCCGTCAGTGGCGCGCTCGATGGTGTGGTCGACGTAGGACTCGACCTTGTCCTGCAGCGTCGCCACCGATGTCACGTCGGCGAACTCACGACGCAGCCGATGGGCTATAAGTGGTTTGAGCATCCAGCCGAAAGCACCGGCAAAACGCGGGAAGCGGAAGTGGGTGAGGATATCTAGAAACGCCTTGACGCCGAGCAGTCGTGCCAGTACCACAGGTACTTCGCTGTCGTCGTAAGGTCGGATGGCATCGAATTCGCCCATCATGCTCTCTTGTTGGAAACGGCTAGGGTAAGTAAAGGTTTTGATCGAAAACCCGCGGGGCACGGTCTGAAAAAGTAGCCAGACAAAAATAGCCCTGCAAATAGACCGGCGATTATACGCACAAGTCACTTGGGAGACCGCGATGCTGGAAACTGCTCAGTATGATTGTCCTTATTGTGGGGAGGTTGTTGAGACGACGGTGGACTTGTCCGGCGGGGATCAGACCTATATCGAAGACTGTCAGGTGTGTTGCCGGCCAATCACGTTTGTCTTGCAGGTCCACGGAGAGGACTGGTTTCTGGAAGTCTTCAGCGAAAACGAGTGAGGCGCGCCCATGCAGCGAATCTACGAGCCGGAAAACCTGATGGAAGGTGAAATGCTCAAGGGCATGCTCGCCAGTGAAGGCATAGAAGCGCACTTGATCGGCCGCGATTTGCTCGGTGGCACGGGCGAGTTACCGATTTTCGGTCTGCTGGGACTGTCCGTCGAGAACGACCAGGCCGAATACGCCCGCGAGCTGATCACCGCGTACAATGCCGCGCTGCCGCTGCCCGGCGATGAACCGGAGAGCTTCCCCGGGACGCTGGTCTGTTAGGCTGAGCTTCGTTTTACTTCAGAGTCGTGTTGCCCCATGTGTGGACGTTATGCCCTGTTTCGCTGGAACCGCGATTTTGCGGCCCTGCCAGGTTTTCCCGCCGATCAGCAGGCGCAGTGGAACATTTCCCCCAATGATTCGGTGTTGATGCTGCGTGCCGGTGAAGCCGGTGAGCGCACGTTGGCCCGCGCCCGCTGGGGGCTGACGCCGCCGTGGCTGACCGATCTGTCGAAGACCCCGGCGCATGCCCGTGCGGAAACCGTGGCCGAGCAGCCGATGTTTCGTGAGGCGCTGCGCCAGCGCCGCTGCCTGCTACCGGCGAATGGTTTCTACGAATGGCGCGGAACGCAGCGCAAGCGGCCGTACTGGCTGACGCCGGGGGAGGGCGCTTCGCTGTTTTTTGCGGCGATCTGGGAGGCGTATCCGGTGCAGGAACAGGTGTGGTTGAGTACGGCGGTGATTACTCAGCCGGCGTCGAGTCAGCGCCGGCCGTTGATTCTCGATGAGGCGGGGCAGGCGTCGTGGCTCGATCCCGAGACGCCGCTGCATGTGTTGCAGGGCTTGCTGGCGAGTGAACCGGCGGCGTTGCGCGAGCGAGTGCTGGCGAATCTGATCAATGATCCGAAGCTCAACGGGCCGGAGTGTTTGACTCCGGGTTAAAGCCTGAAGGTCAAAAGCCCCTCACCCTAGCCCTCCCGAAACGTCGGACCGCCCGGAGGGAGAGGGGACTGATTGGGGGATATTGAGGGAATACACCGACTTGAACGCTCTGCTTTGAATCCATAATCGACTGGTTATTTCAGGTCGATGTATGACGGGAGACAACTCGGTCGGCCCCCTCTCCCTCCGGGAGAGGGCTGGGGTGAGGGTGTCTTCACCTCAAACCTTGAACTGATTGATCAACCGCCGCTGCTGCTCTGCCAGCTTGGTTAAATCAGCACTCGCCGAACTCGACTCATCCGCACCGCCCGCGACTTCATTGGCCACTTGCCCAATGTTGATCACATTGCGATTGATGTCATCGGCCACCGCGCTCTGCTCTTCCGCCGCACTGGCAATCTGCGTGTTCATGTCGTTGATCACCGACACCGCCTGCGTGATCGTCTCCAGCGCCTCCGCCGCTTTCGCCGCGTGTTGCACGCTTTCATCAGTGCGGTTCTGGCTGTCTTCCATGACCCGCACGACATCGCGGGTACCCTGTTGCAGTTGCTGGATCATGCTCTGGATTTCTTCGGTGGCTTTTTGGGTTTTCTGCGCCAGATTGCGCACCTCGTCGGCCACCACGGCAAAACCGCGACCTTGCTCGCCGGCACGCGCCGCTTCGATCGCTGCGTTCAGCGCCAGCAGGTTGGTCTGCTCGGCAATCCCGCGAATCGCCGTGAGAATGGCGTTGATGTTTTCGCTGTCCTTGGCCAGCGTCTGCACCACTTCCACTGCTTTGCCGATTTCCACCGCCAGCACGCCAATCGAGTTCGACGTGTCGCGGACGATCTGCATGCCCTGACTCGCCGCCTGATCGGCATGGCTCGCCGCTTGTGCAGCCTGCGTCGCGTTGCGCGCCACGTCCTGCGCGGTGGCGGTCATTTCCTGCACTGCCGTGGCGACCTGATCGATTTCGGCCATTTGTTTCTGGATGCCGATGTTGGTGCGAATTGCAATGTCGGCAGTGTGTTCCGAGGAATCGCTGACGCTCTGCACCGATGTCACCACCTGGGTGATCATCGCCTGCAACTTGGCCAGGAACGTGTTGAAACCTTTGGCGATCGAGCCGAGTTCGTCGCTGCGATCACTGCTCAGGCGTCGGGTCAGATCACCTTCGCCCTGAGCGATGTCATTGAGCATCGCGACCATCTGTTTCAGCGGTCTGGCGATGCCGTGGCCAACCAGCCAGATCACCAGCAAGCCGAGGCCGGCAATGAGCAGACCGACCATGGCCATGCCGAACGTGTCGGACTTGCGCTGGGTATCCAGATCGCCCTGCAGCTTTTGCAAATCCGCCATTACCGCGTTCAAAGGCAATTGCAGCATCAATGTCCAGCGCGCGTCGGTCTGGCCGATGCCGAACGGCAGGTACAACTCGATGCGGCCCTTGTCCTTGTTGACCGAGTAAGTCACTTCACCGCGCTTGAGATTGGCCATGTTGGCCGTCTGTTCGGCGTCGAGGATGTCGCTGACTTTCTCGCCGAATTTGCTCGGGTCCTGAGTGTAGGCCACGATGCGGCTGTTGCCGCCGATCAGGGCCATTTGTCCGGCGCCGCCATAGAGTTTCTGGTTGGCGGCGAGGAGCATTTCCTGAATGAAGTTCACCGACAGGTCGGCGCCGACAATGCCCTGGAACGTGCCGTTGAGCATGATCGGTTCAATGAACGAGGCGAGCATGACGATCTTGTCGCCGACTTTGTAAGGCGCCGGATCGATCACGCAGGCTTTTCTGGTTTCCTTCGAGCACAGGTAGTACTCGCTGGCGCGCACGCCGGTGGACAGGGTTTTCTGATCGTCGACGTCGACCAGCTTGTCCAGACCGAGGGTGCCATCATCATTGCGGAACCACCACGGCAGGAAGCGCCCGTTGGCCGCATCGATACCGACTACGCTGGTGCCGACGTAGGCCGCGTCATTGTGATCCAGTGCGTTTTTTTCCCAACCGATATAGGTGCCGAGAATCTTCGGGTTCTTTTCGACGTTCTCTTTGATCAGGCTGATCAGTTGTTCGCGGCTGACGCTCAGGCGCGGCTGGCCGTCGGCATCCGGCATGCCAAGCAGGGCGTTGACCCGCACCAGCCCGCCGGCAATCAGCAGCGGCGCTTCGAGCTCGCGCTGGATCTGGCTGACCTGGGTTTGCGCCAGCGAGGTCAGGCGCTGTTCGATGACCTGCTCGAACTGCGCCTGGGTGCGCTGTTGCACCATCTCTTGCGTACGCGCGCCGGAAAACAGCGCGTACAGCACCAGCGCGGCGACCACGCTGAGGACGATGGCGCCGGCCAGGGCGGCGACGGAAAACTGGATCGACTTGAACTTCATGGGAGCTCCGCACGCAAGAGGACGTCTGCGGTGATGTATCGGCAGGGGGGCTAATGGACATGAGCAAAAGGGGCTGAATTGACCGTTTTGGATGTGTCCGTGTCGCATTCAGACAGGTGCAGAACCTTTGTCCGGCAAGGCAGTCAGTTCAGTATGAATTTTTTCCTACTACAGTCTGCCTGTCGCAGAGTGCGGATATCAGGAGTGATGGGATGAACAAGTCGCTGATAGCGGGTGTACTGGGCTCGGTGCTGTTGCTCAACGGTTGTGAGACGGTGAACACCACCAGTGCCGGTGAGGTGGGGGTGGTTCGTCAGCAGCGGATGTTCAGTCTGGTGTCGAGCGAGCAGGTCAATCAAGCGTATGCCCAGGACTACCAGCAGACCCTGGGTGATGCGAGCAGCAAGAATGTGCTCGACAAAACCAGCGCCGATGCGAAACGCATTCAGGCGATCGCCGATCGATTGATTGCCCAGGCGCCGACGTTCAGGCCGGATTCTGCGCAATGGAAATGGGAAGTCAATCTGATCAAGAGCGATGAGCTCAATGCCAACTGTGGTCCTGGCGGCAAGATCATCGTTTACACCGGTCTGCTCGACAAACTGCAACTGACCGACGATGAGACGGCTGCGGTAATGGGCCATGAAATTGCCCATGCCTTGCGCGAGCATGGTCGCGAGGCCTTGTCGAAGTCTTATGGCGTGCAAATGGCGCAACAGATGGCGATAGCGGCGGGTGCGCCACCCGCCTTGGTGGAGGTGGGAAACAATGGTGTGAATCTGTTGATGACGCTGCCTAACAGCCGCACCAATGAAAACGAGGCTGACCTGATCGGTCTGGAGCTCGCCGCCCGGGCCGGTTACAACCCCAATGCGGCCATTACGCTGTGGGAGAAAATGAGCAAGGCCAGCGAAGGTGCTCCGCCGGAATTCCTCAGTACTCACCCGTCTTCAAATAGTCGCACTGCTGCGTTGCAGGCAGCGATTCCGAAGGTTATGCCGCTGTACGAACAAGCCCCGAAGTCCTGAGTCGGTGATCGTTCTCACGCTCTGCGTGGGAATGCCTCAAGGGACGCTCCGCGTTCCAGGCGGGGACGCAGAACCTCCCCGGCTGCGTTCCCACGCGGAGCGTGGGAACGATCTTTCTCTCAGGGTTAAACCCAGCCACTGCTCTGCATCGCCTTGTACACCGCAACGATCGCCAGAATCATGAATGCCGAAGCCGCGAGGCGACGGATCAGCGTTAGCGGCAATTTGTCCGCAGCGAAATTACCCGCCAGAACCACCGGCACGTTGGCAATCAACATGCCCGCTGTCGTACCGATAATCACCAGCCACAGATCCGGGTATTGCGCGGCGAGCATCACCGTGGCGACCTGAGTCTTGTCACCCATTTCCGCCAGGAAGAACGCAATCAGCGTGGTCAGGAACGGCCCGAACTTGCGCGCAGTGCTGGTTTCATCGTCGTCCATTTTGTCCGGAACCAACGTCCACAGCGCTGTTGCCGTGAAGCTCGCGGCGAGGATCCAGTGCAGCGTCGCATTCGAAAAGAAACTGCCGAACCAGGCGCCTACCGCACCGGCTGCTGCGTGGTTGGCCAGGGTCGCAGCGACAATGCCGGCAATGATCGGCCAGGGTTTGCGGAAGCGAGCGGCGAGAATCAGCGCGAGCAGTTGCGTCTTGTCGCCGATTTCGGCCAAGGCAACGATTGCGGTGGGAACGAGTCCCGAGTCAAACCCTGCGATCCGTCTGCTGCGGACGCTTGGGTCGCATACGCCATGATCTGAGGATCAAGTATGTTGACGTATGCCGGACGAGCTTGGCGCTCGTGGGAGACTACTCCCCTAGGACGGAGCGGATTCTGCCTAGGCAAATCCGTTTGGGCAAGAACAAATTTTCAGCCGCGCTTGGCCCGGTAAATGCGGAAACCATTGCCTTCAGCCTTGATCGCACACACGCCAAGATGCTCCTCGATCAGCGGTTGATACTTGAGGAAGCTGTTCGCCACCAAGCGCAGTTCGCCGCCGTTTTTCAGATGTTTGGCTGCTTTTCGCAGCAAGTTTTCCGTAGCGAAATAATCGGTGTGCACGCCGACATGAAACGGCGGGTTGCTCAGAATCGCATTCAAACCCATCGGCGCAGCATCGATACCGTCACCGGTCAGCACGTCGGCTTCCAGACCATTGGCAGCCAGGGTGAGGCGACTGCTGGCAGCGGCGAAGGCATCCACATCGAGCAATGTGACCTGGTTGTGCGGATAGCGACGTTTCACCGCAGCACCCAGCACGCCAGCGCCGCAACCGAAGTCGAGCAGGTGACCGCTCGGCAACTTGTCCAGATGCTCCAGCAGCAGGGCGCTGCCGCGATCCAGTCGACCGTGGCTGAACACGCCCGGCAGGCTGATGACCTTCAACGGGCCTTCAGCCAGCGGCAATTCATAGGTCTGCGCCAGACTTTCCAGGGATTTCGCTTCCGGGGCATTGGCCACCGTCACTTGCCACAGCTGGCAATGACGCGCGCTGTCGAGCTTGCGCGGCTTGCCGAATGGGTTGAGCTGCTTGGACGCGCCTTCGATGCCGCTGCGTTTTTCGCCGACCAGAAACACTTCGCGACCGGCCAGACGCGATGCCACCGCGTTGAGGATGTAATCGGTCAGGTCCTTGGACTTGGGCAGGAACACCACGGCGCTGTCGAACTCACGCTCCGGCACGTTCACGCCGAAATGGCTGCGGCCTTCGAAACGGGCGTCCAGCGCGGCTTGATCGCCGGCATGCCAGCACCAGCCGAACGCGTCGGGCAGACGGCCGAGCAAATCATCGGCAGGCAAACCGGCCAGCAACAACGAACCCTGGAACAACTCGGGCTGACGAAGCAGTACTTCACTGCGCGGATCCATAACTGCTCCTCAAAAAAAGTGCCGCAGTTTATCAACTGACGACCCGCAGCGCCTTACCGCTGAAATATGCCTGGGCGTTTTCGGTCAATTGGCCAACGATACGCTGGCGTGCTTCGCGACTGCCCCAGGCGTTGTGCGGCGTGACAATGAGGCGCGGGATGTCCGCGGCCAGCAGCGGATTGCCATTGGTTGGCGGCTCGACGCTCAACACATCTGTCGCGGCGCCACCGAGGTGGCCGTTGCGCAACGCATCGGCCAGCGCCTGCTCATCGATCAGCCCGCCGCGTGCCGTGTTGACCACGAAGGCGCCGGGTTTCATCGAGGCCAGTTCGCGGGCGCCGATGAAGTGGCGGGTGTGCTCGTTGAGCGGGCAGTGCAGGGTGAGGGCATCGATTTGCGGCAGCAGCTCCTCCAGCGGCAAGCGATCCGGGCGAGCAGGGCGCCCGGGAATCTGCCCCAGCAACACGCGCATGCCGAACGCCTCGGCCAGTCGCGCCACGGCACCGCCGAGTTCGCCATGACCGAGCAGCCCGAGAGTTTTGCCTTCCAGCTCAACGATCGGATAGTCGAGCAGGCAGAACTGTCTGGCCTGCTGCCAGCGGCCTTCACCCACAGCTTTTTGATAATCGGCCAGGCGTGTGGCGAGGTTGAGCAGCAGCATGATCGTGTGTTGCGCCACCGACGGCGTGCCGTAACCCTGGCAGTTGCACACGGTAATGCCGTGGGCGCGGGCGGCGGCGAGGTCGACGTTGTTGGTACCGGTGGCGGTGATCAGGATCAGTTTCAGATCAGGGTTGGCGGCCATGGCGGCGGCGTCGATCAGGATCTTGTTACTGATCGCCACGGTGGCGCCTTGCAAACGCTCGGCGACTTGCTCGGGCAAGGTCTGGGCGAACAATTGCAGATCGCTGAAACAATCACGCAACGGACTGAGGTCCAGATCGCCGAGATCCAGCGAAGGGTGATCAAGGAATACCGCACGGCGCGTGTTCGTCATCAACTGTACCTTTTAGGCTTTGAGCGTAGGGCGTAATCTGCCGAGCCTACCAGATGAAACAAATTGATACGCTTGGCCGAAAGGAGCCCCCATGTACTGGACCGAGTTCTTGACCGTTGCACTGATCCATCTGTTGGCCGTGGCCAGCCCCGGCCCGGACTTTGCCGTGGTGGTGCGCGAGAGCGTGACCCACGGTCGCCGCGCCGGCACCTGGACCGCACTGGGCGTGGGCACGGCAATTTTCCTGCACGTCGGTTATTCGCTGCTCGGTATCGGCCTGATCGTGTCGCAGTCGATCGTGCTGTTCAACGCCTTGAAGTGGGCCGCTGCGGCTTATCTGCTGTACATCGGCTTCAAGGCCTTGCGTGCGCAGCCGGCGAAAACCGTAACTGACGATCTGCACAAGGAGGCCGGCGTACGCACGGCTCGCGGCGCGTTCACCTCGGGCTTTGTGACCAACGGTCTGAATCCGAAAGCCACGCTGTTCTTCCTGTCGCTGTTCACGGTAGTGATCAACCCGCATACGCCGCTGGCGGTGCAGGCCGGTTACGGTATTTACCTGGCGGTCGCGACTGCGATTTGGTTCTGTCTGGTGGCGATGTTGTTCAGCCAGCAGCGCGTACGTGCCGGTTTCGCCCGCATGGGTCACTGGTTCGACCGCACCATGGGCGCGGTGCTGATCGCTCTCGGCGTGAAAATCGCGTTTACCGAGATGCATTGATCCTACTGTGTAGGAGCTGCCGAAGGCTGCGATTTTTTGATCTTGATCTTGATCTTAAAAAACAAAGTCAAAAGATCGCAGCCTCGTTGCACTCGACAGCTCCTACACAAGCTCGCTGAGCTTGCTCAGGTGATTGAGGTATTCGCGGGGATTTTCCCCGAGCAAGCGGCGAAACATCGCGCTGAACGCCCGTGCGCTGCCGTAACCCAAATCCCGCGCCACACGCTGCACGCTGTCCCCGGCGAGCAGGCGGGGCAGGGCTTCCATCAGGCGCAGTTGCTGGCGCCAGGCGTTGAAGCTCATCTGCACTTGTTGCTGAAACAGCCGCGCCAACGTGCGTGAACTGGCGCCGACCTGCTGTGCCCAGTCTTCCAGCGTGTTCGGGTGATCCAGGGTGTGCAGCAGCGCCAGACAAATGTTCTGCAGGCGCCGATCGGTCGGCATCGGAATGTGCAGCGGCAGGTTTTCCAGACTGGCGAGCTCCTCGAGCATCAGTTGCTGGATCAAGGGATTGTCGGCATGCGGCGGCCCTTGCACGGCACGCAGGATCAGCTCGCGCAGCAGTGGCGTCACGGCCAGTACGCAGCATTGTTGCAGGCTGGCGGGCGACAGCGCAGGCGCGATGAACAGCGAGCGCATCTGCACATCGCCGCTCATGAAAATCTCGTGCGCCACCTCGGGCGGAATCCACACTGCACGGCTGGGCGGAATCACCCACGCACCCGATTGCGTGACCACGCGCATGATCCCGCTGACGGCATACAACAATTGCGCCTCGCGATGCAGGTGCAACGGCTGGTGCGCGCCGTCCAGATAATCCCGGGGATAGGCGCTCACCGGGCCGTGTTCGAAGTGGCTGATCAACATGTCGGATTCGATGACTTGTTTGGCAGGAATGCGCTTTTTCGCCAACTTAGCATAAGCGGCACACAACAACGTAAAGCGTGCCGCCATGAATCAATCCAGAAACGTCATTCGCTATATCAACGCCGCCCATGTGATCGATCACATGTTCATGCTGATCTTTCCCGCCGCCGTGCTCGGCATGACCCAGGCCTTTGGCCTCGACTATGCCGCGCTGATAGGCCTGTCGCTGGGCGGTTTCATCGCTTTCGGGGCCTGCTCGCTACCCGCCGGTTGGCTGGGCGATCACTGGAGCCGGCGGCAGATGATGCTGGTGTTTTTCTTCGGCATCGGCGCCTCGGCGATTTTCACTGGCCTGAGTAACAGCCCGACCATGCTGGTGATCGGCCTGACCCTGATCGGTATTTTTGCGGCGATTTATCACCCGGTCGGCACGGCGATGTTGGTCGCTTATGCACAAAACCGTGGCCGTGAAATCGGCATCAACGGCATGTGGGGCAATCTGGGCGTGGCGTTTTCGGCGCTGATCACCGGCTTGCTGGTGGCGCAGCTCGGCTGGCGTTCGGCATTTCTGTTACCGGGCGCGGTGGCGATTGTGTTGGGCGTCGGTTTCGCCTTGCAGGTGCGAGAAGAACCGATCCCGAAACGCCCGCACACGCCGCTCAAAGGCGCCGCCGGTCAGCGCATTTCGATGGTCATGGTGTTCGGCGTGCTGGCGCTGGCCACGGCCACTGGCGGCGTAGTGTTCAACGCCACCACCATGACCTATCCGAAATTGTTCCAGGAACGTCTGCATGAATTGTTCGCTTCGCCGCAAACCCTTGGCGTGGTTGTCAGCCTGGCCTATGCCTTTGGTGCGGTCGCGCAGTTGAGCATCGGCCGAGTGCTGCACCGCCTCAGCCTGAAATGGCCGTTCATTGTTCTGACCCTGTGTCAGGCGCCGCTGTTGTTTGCACTGGCATACGCCGATGGCTGGGCGGTGATCGCCCTTGGGGCAGCGTTCATGTTCGTGGTGTTTGGTCAGGTAACAGTGAACGATGCGATGGTTGCCAACTTCGTCGCCCCGCAATGGCAATCGCGAATCTTCGCCCTGCGTTACTGTTTATCGTTCGGCGCCAGCGCCACGGCGATTCCGCTGATTTCCTATGTCGAACCGCGCCAAGGTTTCGTAGGCCTGTATTTGATTCTCGCGGGCTTCGGCGCATTGACCTTCCTCGCTGCGGTGGTTTTCCCACGCACGCCTTCTGAAGAGGCTGTAGGACAAACCGCCTGACAAATGATGAAAACCGGCAAATGCTGGCGCAAAGCTAGCATTTGTACGGCTTTGCAAATCATTCCTTTGGCTGATTTGGCTGGCGTATAAGGGTTCTAGAGTACCAATCTCTACGCCAACACCGTGCAGTCAGAAAAGGGATTCTTATGTTGCAGACTCGCGTCATTCCCCCGGCCGATGGGGCCTACCAGTATCCATTGCTGATCAAACGGCTGCTGATGTCCGGCGCCCGTTACGAGAAAACCCGCGAGATCATCTACCGTGACCAGTTGCGCTACAGCTACCCGACGCTGATCGAACGGGTGGCACGCCTGGCCAATGTGCTCACGGCGGCCGGTGTGAAGGCCGGTGACACGGTGGCGGTGATGGATTGGGACAGCCACCGTTATCTGGAATGCATGTTTGCGATTCCGATGATTGGCGCAGTGATTCACACGATCAACGTGCGTCTGTCGCCGGAACAGATCCTCTACACCATGAACCACGCCGAGGACCGCTTTGTGCTGGTCAACAGCGAGTTCGTCGGTCTGTATCAGGCGATCGCGCCGCACCTGACCACGGTCGAGAAAACCCTGCTGCTGACCGATCTGCCGGAGAAAACTGCCGACTTGCCGAATCTGGTCGGCGAGTACGAGCAACTGTTGGCCGCCGCTGGTGCGCAGTACGATTTCCAGGACTTCGACGAAAATTCCGTCGCCACCACGTTCTACACCACCGGCACCACCGGCAACCCGAAAGGCGTGTACTTCACCCATCGGCAACTGGTGCTGCACACCATGGGCGTGTCGACGATCATGGGCTCGATCGACAGCGTACGCCTGCTTGGCACCAACGATGTGTATATGCCGATCACCCCGATGTTCCACGTCCACGCCTGGGGTCTGCCGTACGTGGCAACCATGCTCGGGCTCAAACAGGTTTACCCGGGGCGCTACGACCCGGAGTTTCTCGTGGAGTTGTGGCGCAAGGAAAAGGTCACCTTCTCTCACTGTGTGCCGACCATCCTGCAAATGCTGCTCAACGCCAAAGGCGCGCAGAGCACCGATTTCGGTGGCTGGAAAATCGTCATCGGCGGTAGCGCACTCAACCGCACCTTGTATGAAACCGCCAAGGCCCGTGGCATTCAGCTCACCGCCGCCTACGGCATGTCGGAAACCGGCCCGCTGGTGTCCTGTGCTCACCTAAACGACGAACTGATGGCCGGCACAGAAGATGAACGCACCACCTACAGGATCAAGGCCGGTGTGCCTGGGCCGTTGGTGGAAGCGGCGATCGTCGACACTGAAGGTAATTTTCTCCCGGCAGATGGGGAAACCCAGGGCGAACTGGTGCTGCGCGCACCCTGGCTGACCGAAGGTTATTTCAACGAACCGCAGAAGGGCGCCGAGCTCTGGGCCGGAGGCTGGCTGCACACCGGCGACGTCGCCACGCTCGACAGCATGGGCGTGATCGACATCCGCGACCGGATCAAGGACGTGATCAAGACCGGCGGCGAATGGATTTCCTCGCTGGACCTCGAAGACCTGATCAGCCGACACGTCGCGGTACGCGAAGTAGCAGTGGTGGGCATTGCCGATCCGCAGTGGGGCGAGCGGCCGTTTGCCCTGCTGGTGATCCGCGAAGGGCACGTGATCGGGGCGCGCGAACTCAAGGAACACCTCAAGCCATTTGTGGAATTGGGGCACCTGAGCAAGTGGGCGATTCCGAGTCAGATCGCCCTTGTTACCGAAATTCCCAAGACCAGTGTCGGCAAGCTCGACAAGAAGCGCATCCGCCTCGACATCACCGAATGGCAGGCTAACAACAGTACCTTCCTCTCGACACTTTAAGTGTCTGCCGGCGCGCCGAAAACGGCGCGCCAGGCCCACCAAGCAAGCGCTTGCCTTGTGAAATCGAAAAATTCAGCCATCCTTGCCGTGCCGACATGTGTCGGACTGGCGAAAGGACTGTTCCAGAGTGGCCGGCAGCTGCAAATCACACTTTAGAGGGATCAAGCAGTACCACCTGCTGGCTATAGTCCGCTCAAGGATTTTTAAGAACGGAGCACACGCACTGAACGGGGCGAGCAACTTTGGAATGATTTCGGGCAGCCCTGGCGCCCGGTCTTCCACAGCGTTTTTAAAAGTACTCACTGCCATAACAATAATGCACATGGAGTAGCGTCGATGACCTCAGTAAACCAGTTCTGGCGCCGGGCAAAACTGCCTCTGGCGGTCAGCATTGCCTCTTCGCTCGCCGGGCCCGCATTCGGCGTCAGTTTCAACGTCGGTGAAATCGAAGGCCAGTTCGACTCTTCTCTGTCGATCGGTGCCAGTTGGTCTACTCAGAGCCCGAACAAGAACCTCATCGGCGTCAACAACGGCGGCCATGGCCTGTCGCAGACCTCCGATGACGGCCACGCCAACTTCAAGAGCGGCGAGACCTTCTCGAAAATCTTCAAGGGCATCCATGACCTTGAACTGAAATACGGCGACACCGGTGTCTTCGTCCGTGGCAAATACTGGTACGACTTCGAACTCAAGGACGAAAGCCGACAGTTCAAGGACATCAGTGACAGCAACCGCAAGGAAGGCGCCAAGTCGTCCGGCGGGCAGATCCTCGACGCCTTCGTCTATCACAACTATTCGGTTGCCGATCAGCCGGGCTCGGTGCGTCTGGGCAAGCAGGTCGTGAGCTGGGGTGAAAGTACCTTCATCGGCGGCGGCATCAACTCGATCAACCCGATCGACGTGTCGGCGTTCCGTCGTCCGGGTGCCGAGATCAAGGAAGGCCTGATCCCGGTCAACATGTTCTATGTGTCCCAGAGTCTCACCGAGAACCTCTCGGCCGAAGCGTTCTATCAACTGGAATGGGACCAGACCGTCGTCGACAACTGCGGCACGTTCTTCTCGCAGCCGGACATCGTTGCCGACGGTTGCAACGACAACCTGCGCGTGCTGAACAAACGTTCGCAGATTCCGGCCGTCGCCTTGGGGCCGTTGGCCGCCAACGGCGTCAACGTCAACGAAGAAGGTGTTCTGGTACGCCGTGGCGGCGACCGCGATGCCCGTGACAGCGGCCAGTGGGGCGCATCCTTCAAGTACATGTACGAACCGCTGGACACCGAGTTCGGTGCCTACTTCATGAACTACCACAGCCGTGCGCCGATCTTCAGTGCCACCGGTGCGCCGCAATCTGTCTACAACACGGCGCGCGGGCTGCCGGGGCCTTTTGCCGCACTCGCACCCCTATTGGTCGCGGGCAACTCGCAATACTTCATTGAATACCCTGAAGACATTCGTCTCTACGGCCTGAGCTTCTCCACTACCCTGCCTACGGGCACTGCGTGGAGCGGTGAGATCAGCTACCGTCCGAATGCGCCGGTGCAGCTGAACTCCACCGACATCCTGTTTGCCGGTGTACGTCCACTGGGCGGTGCACTGACCAACGCTTCGCTACTCAACGGCGTGCCGGGTCAGGATCTGCACGGTTACGAACGCAAGGAAATCACCCAGATCCAGACCACCTTCACGCACTTCTTCGATCAGGTCATGGGCGCCAGCCGTCTGACCCTGGTCGGTGAAGTCGGTGCGACCTATGTCGGCGGGCTGGAAAGCCGTTCCGACATGCGTTATGGCCGCGATCCCGTGTATGGCCCGGGTGAGTTGCCGGCCACTGGCGGTATCAATACCTGCTCCAACATTCTCAACGCCAGCACCATCAACGGTGCAGGGCCTGGGTCGCCGCAAAACAACCGCAGCCGCAATTGCGACAATGACGGCTTCACCACATCGGTTTCCTGGGGCTATCGCGGTCGTGCGATCTGGGAATACAACGACGTGTTCGCCGGTGTGAACCTCAAGCCGAACGTGGCCTGGTCCCACGACGTCAGCGGTTACTCGCCTGGCCCTGGCGGCAACTTCGAGGAAGGTCGCAAGGCTGTCAGCCTCGGTGTCGACGCGGAATACCAGAACACCTACACCGCGAGCCTGGCTTACACCAACTTCTTCGATGGCAAGTACACCACCGTGGATGATCGCGACTTCGTTGCGCTCAGCTTCGGCGTGAACTTCTAAGCACTGCATTTCAGGACGAACACACATATGAAAATAACAAAGAGTCTGTTCCACGCCGGTGTTCTGGGTCTGTCGCTGCTGGCGACCGGTGTCATGGCCGCGGTACCTGCCGCCGAAGCCGACAAACTGGGCAAGAGCCTGACGCCGATGGGCGCCGAAATGGCTGGTAATGCCGATGGTTCCATTCCTGCCTGGAAGCCACTGCCGAAGAATGCCGGCTCGGTCGACAGCAAGGGTTTCCTGTCCAATCCATACGCCAGTGAGCAACCGCTGTTCACCATCACGGCGAAAGACGTCGACAAGTACAAGGACAAACTCGCGCCGGGGCAGTACGCGATGTTCAAGCGTTACCCGGACACCTTCAAGATGCCGGTGTATCCGTCCCATCGCGGTGCGACCGTGCCGGATGACGTGTTCGCCGCCATCAAGAAAAACGCCACCACCACCAATCTGGTGTCCGGCGGCAACGGTCTGGAAAACTTCGATACCGCCGTGCCGTTCCCGATTCCGAAAACCGGTGTGGAAGTCATCTGGAACCACATCACCCGCTATCGCGGCGGCAGCGTGACCCGTCTGGTGACTCAGGCCACGCCGCAACCGAACGGCTCGTACAGCCTGGTGTACTTCCAGGATCAGTTCGTGTTCCGCGACAAGATGAAGGACTACGATCCGGCGAATCCGGGCAACATCCTGTTCTACTTCAAGCAGAAAGTGACCGCGCCGGCACGTCTGGCCGGTGGCGTGCTGCTGGTGCACGAGACTCTCGACCAAGTGAAGGAACCGCGCTCAGCGTGGGTCTACAACGCCGGTCAGCGCCGCGTGCGTCGCGCGCCACAAGTGTCCTATGACGGCCCGGGTACCGCGGCGGATGGCCTGCGTACTTCCGACAACCTCGACATGTTCAACGGTGCACCGGATCGCTACGACTGGAAGCTCGAAGGCAAGAAAGAGATGTACATCGCCTCCGACAGCTACAAGCTCGACGATCCGAAGCTGAAATACGCCGACATCATCAAGGCCGGTCACATCAACCAGGATCTGGCGCGTTACGAGCTGCGCCGCGTCTGGCATGTGGTCGCGACCCTGAAGGAAGGTCAGCGCCACATCTACGCCAAGCGTGACTTCTACATTGACGAAGACACCTGGCAAGCCGCGGTGATCGACCATTACGATGGTCGTGGTCAGCTGTGGCGTGTGGCCGAGGCGCATGCCGAGAACTACTACGACAAGCAAGTGCCGTGGTACGCCCTGGAAACCCTCTACGACCTGCAGTCCGGCCGTTATCTGGCTCTGGGCATGAAGAACGAAGAGAAGAGTGCGTATGACTTCGGCTTCACTGCTACCACCAGCGATTTCACTCCAGCCGCCCTGCGGCAGGATGGCGTCCGCTAAACCGCTGTAAACCCGAGGCCGCATCCTCGTGAAAAACGCCCCGACTGGTTCGGGGCGTTTTTTTTCGATCAGATTTCCCTGCTTGTGCAGGAGCTGCCGCAGGCTGCGATCTTTTGATCCTGCTTTTTTTGAGAGGGGGCAAAACAACGTCAAAAAATCGCAGCCTGCGGCAGCTCCTACAGGGGTTCATCGGGGGGGCGCGATGTAGCGGTGATGCCGGTTTTTGTCGGCGCTGTGTAGCTTTTTTGTAGCCATTTGTAGCAGCAACCTTCATTCCCTCTTCGTTTAAGGCTAGTCTGCGGACATCTGCAACGCCGCCAACAGCAATTCGAACAAGAGCCGGCCATGACTGATCTGTCCCCACTTCCGGGTCCCGCAAGTGTTGCCGTCACGGCATTGGACGGGCGTTTTTTTCGCCCGCCACTCCCCGACGGATACGTGCTGCGACCACGACTTTGCGAGCGCCTGCAAGCCGGGCTCGGTGGGCGACTGTTGCTGGTCAGCGCCCCGGCCGGGTTTGGCAAGAGTTCGCTGGCGGTGGAGTTTTGTCAGAGCCTGCCGGCGCATTGGCAAAGTTTATGGCTGGGTCTGAGCCCACGGGACAGCGACCCGGGGCGGTTTCTCGAACGCTTGCTCGAAGGCCTGCAGGACTACTTTCCACAGTTGGGCAGCCGCGCGTTGGGCCTGCTGAAAATGCGCCAACGGCATCAGCCATTTGCCTTCGAGGAATGGCTCGATGGCTTGCTCGACGAACTGGCGCTGCAACTTGATCCGGCGGCGCCGTTGCTGCTGTTGCTCGACGATTACCATCTCGCTCAAGGCCCGGTTCTTGACCGTTGCCTGCAATTCTTCCTCAATCATTTGCCCGATGGCCTGCTGGTCATGGTTACCAGCCGACAGCGACCGGACTGGCATCTGGCGCGCTTGCGCCTGTCGCGACAGTTGCTCGAATTGCATGAACAGGATTTGCGCCTGACCCGCGACGAAGCACTGAGCCTGCTCGATCGGCACAGCACGTCTCTGCGCGGTGAAGCCCTGGAAAGCCTGATTCAGCGCAGCGAAGGCTGGGTCGCGGGTTTGCGTTTCTGGCTGCTGGCGGTGGCCGAGGCCGGCAGCGATGCGGTGTTGCCGCAAGCGTTGAACGGCGGGGAAGGGCTGATCCGCGACTATCTGCTGGAAGAGGTCATCGATTGTTTGCCGGCCGAAGTGCAGGCATTTCTCTACGACACGGCGCCACAGGAGCGCTTTTGCAGCGAACTCTGCGATGCCGTGCGCGAAGCCCATGACAGTGCCGAAATCCTGCGTTTCCTGCTCGCACACCAAGTCTTTCTGGTGCCGCTGGACGAGCATGGCCACTGGTATCGCTATCACCATTTATTCTCCGACTTGCTGCGCAGTCGTCCGATCGCGCAGGCGATGGTGCCGCCGGCGACCCTGCATCTGCGCGCCTGCCGCTGGTTCAACGCGCAGGGGCTGCTCGACGAAGCGGTGGAGCAGGCCTTGCGCGCCGGCCATCTCGACGTGGCAGCGAATCTGGTGCAGAACCTCTCCGAAGAACAACTGCTTGCCGAGCAAAACATCGGCATGTTGCTGCGCTGGAAAATGGATTTGCCCGACAGTCTGCTGATCAGCACGCCACGCTTGATCGTGCTCTACAGCTGGGCGCTGGGGCTGGCCTGTCAGCTCGATGCCGCCGAAGAGTTGTCCAGTCATCTGAGCCGTTTTCTGCCAGCGCCTTCTGCCACTGCGCAAAAGTCGATGCTGGCGCAATGGCTGGCACTCAGCGGAATCATTGCTCGCGGACGCGGGCATCGAGAGTTGACGCTGCGCTATTGCAGCGAAGCGCTCGAAAGCCTGCCGGCCAAGCGCTACGGTCAGCGGTTGATGTGCTTGTCGACCTTGTCGAATCTGGCCATTGCCGATGGCGATCTGTGGCGCGCGCGGGGCTTGAACCGCGAATCCCTTGAACTGGCGCAGCGGGTCGGCAATCCCTTGTTTGAAGCATTGGCGCATTACGACCGGGCGCGGGTTCTGCAATCGCGAGGTGAAATTCTCCGTGCGCTCACGGAAGTGCACCAAGGGCTGGAGCGCTTGCGCGGGTTGTCGGCGCAACGTTTGTACGCCGTACGTGCGCGTCTGACGTTATACGAGGGCTTTCTGCTGGCGATGCGCCTGCAACCCCAGGCCGCGCGCGGGCGCCTGCTGAGCGGGATCGCAGAGGCGCGCGCCTGTCGCGATATCAGCGTGTTGATCGGCCATTGTGTGATCGCCCGGCTGGATGGCGCCAAAGGCGAGTTCGCCGGTGCTTTTGCGGAATTGGCCGAAGCCGAACGGCTGATGCATATCTGGGACGTGCCGCCGATCTACTATCTGGCGATGATCACGCTGGTCAAATGCGAACTGTGGCTGGCCCAGGGCCGCACCGATCTGGCCGAAGCCTGGCTGGCGCGACTGGGCCAGACCTACACCGGCGAACGTGCTGCCGCGCCACCGGAATTTCATCCGCAGTTGCCCTTGCATGTCGAGCTGCAACAGGCACTGCTCGACATGATTCAAGGGCAACCGATGCTCGCCGAAGGGCGGTTGAACGTGTTGCATGAAAACGGCCAGCAAACCGGCCGCCAGTTGCTCAGTGTGATGGCGTTGACGCAGAAAGTGGCGTTGCTGCTGGCCGGTGGTCGCGAGCCGGAAGCGCGCAAGACTTTGAGCCTGGCGCTGGATGCCGCAGCGGGCGGTGTGCTGCAACCCTTCGATGGCTTGCTCAAGGAACATCCGGACTGGGTGCGCGGGCAATTGGCGGCTAACGTGTCGAACCCGGTTGGCCAGCAATTGCTCGAACACATTGCCCCGTCTACAACCCGTCCGGTGCCCGAGTGTCCGGCAGCAGAACAGCTCAGCAGTCGTGAGCTGGCGGTGCTGCGACTGATCGCCCAAGGTTGTTCCAACCAGGAGATCAGCGAGCAGTTGTTCATTTCACTGCACACGGTGAAAACCCATGCGAGCCACATCAACAGCAAGCTGGGCGTCGAGCGGCGCACCCAAGCCGTGGCGCGCGCAAAGGAGCTGGGGTTAATGATCTAACGGCGGTAAAATCGCCGATCTGCCGCTTCGAACCTTGGCTCAGGATTGCCCATGACTGTTGCAAAACCAGCGCTGATCCGCGAAACCTTCCCTGTTGGCCCGTTGCAGTGCAATTGCACGATCATCGGCGACCCGCTGACCAAAAAAGCCATTGTCGTCGACCCGGGCGGCAACCCTGACCTGATCATGGCGCGCCTCGATGCGCATGGCCTGAAAGTGGTCAGCATCATCCACACCCACGCGCACCTCGATCATTTCCTTGCTTCCGGGCAGATGAAGGAAAAAACCGGCGCGACCCTGCATTTGCACAAGGAAGACCAGTTTCTTTGGGACAACCTCGAGATGCAGTGTCAGATGTTCGGTGTGCCATACACTCCGGTGCCATCGCCAGATCGCTGGTTAAACGATGATGAAGAACTAGCCTGTGGTTGCGGCGTGGCCCTGCATACGCCGGGACATACCCCCGGTTCCATGAGCTTTTGGTTTTCCGAGGCTAAGCTGTTGATTGCCGGCGACACGCTGTTTCGTCGTGGCGTAGGACGTACGGATTTGTGGGGCGGCGATCAGGCGACCATCGTGCGTTCGATCAAACAGCGGCTGTATACCCTGGACGAAGACGCAACAGTGGTGACCGGGCACGGTCCGGATACACGGTTGGGCGATGAAATGCGCGAGAACCCTTTTGTGCGGGCGTAAATATTTTGTCACGAGTGCCCGGCGGAATTTTTGTGCATTGTCATGATCCAACGCCCGCACAGGTCCATTGCCAAAAATGGCCGTCATAGAATGCAAAAGTAGGAGCTCTCCATGTTCACCAAGCGTCGTTTGATTATTGTCGCTACCGCCGTGGCCTTGCTGTCCGGCTGCGCCTCGCCTAATCCGTATGACAATCAGGGCCAGGCCGATGGTGGCTCTCAAGGCATGAGCAAAACCGCCAAGTACGGTGGTCTCGGTGCGCTGGCCGGTGCTTTGGCCGGTGCTGCCATCGACCATAACAATCGCGGCAAAGGTGCCTTGATCGGCGCGGCGGTGGTGGGGGCTTCGGCGGCCGGTTACGGTTATTACGCTGACAAGCAGGAAGCCAAGCTACGCGCGAGCATGGCCAACACCGGGGTTGAAGTGCAGCGTCAGGGCGATCAGATCAAGCTGATCATGCCAGGCAATATCACCTTCGCGACCGACTCGGCGAACATCGCGTCCAGCTTCTATCAACCGCTGAACAATCTGGCCAACTCGCTGAAAGAGTTCAACCAGAATCAGATCGAGATCGTCGGTTACACCGACAGCACCGGCAGCCGCCAGCACAACATGGACCTGTCCCAGCGTCGTGCGCAGAGCGTGGCGACCTACCTGACCTCGCAAGGCGTCAGCGGTGCCAACCTGACGGCCCGTGGTGCCGGTCCGGATAATCCGATTGCCAGCAACGGCGACGTCAATGGCCGGGCGCAGAACCGTCGGGTTGAAGTCAACCTGAAGGCGATTCCGGGCCAGGAGTATGGTGGTCAGCAGCAACAGCCGGGCACTGTTCAGCAGTATCCATAAGCGCTTGCCTGAATGAAGAAATGCCCGGTCCTGGTGATCGGGCATTTTTGTGTGGGGACTGTGCTGGCCTCATCGCGAGCAGGCTCACTCCTACAGGGGAATGCAATTCAAAATGTAGGAGTGAGCCTGCTCGCGATGGCGATCAAGTCGGCCGCACAAAACTATCAGATACAAAAAAGCCCCCGGACACATCACTGTCCGGGGGCTTTTTGTTTGTCAGCGAAGACTGATTACTTCTTCAAGCCATAGTGCTCATCGAGCATGCCCGGTGAGTTCGGCGTCTTCGGTGCGTAGTCGCGTGGCGGCTCCTGATCGCGCGGTGGCGTCAGGCGTTCACGTGGCGCCTGCGCCGCGTCAGCGTGCAGGGCAGCGATCAGGCGCTGGCGGGTCTGCTCGTCCAGGGCCAGACGATTGGCACCCTCGGC
Source organism: Pseudomonas sp. NPDC087690 (assembly GCF_044743175.1). Lineage (NCBI taxonomy): Bacteria > Pseudomonadati > Pseudomonadota > Gammaproteobacteria > Pseudomonadales > Pseudomonadaceae > Pseudomonas > Pseudomonas sp. NPDC087690. The sequence continues at coordinate 7,331 of NZ_JBIUVX010000032.1, read as the reverse complement.
GAGATGATCCTGCACTTCCTGATAGCTCTGGGTCAGCTTCTTGACCAGCATCGCGGTGCTGTTGAAGTGGGTGACCACCTCGTTTTGATAACTGTCGAAACGCTCCTGGATATCATCCAGTTGACGCTGCGTACGGCTCGGCGCGGCGTTCGGCGCAACGCGCGCGATCAGGAATCCAATGGCGACACCCACAACCAGGGCAAGAGTCGGTAACAACCAAACTAAGAGCGAGTGTTCCACGAGTCCTTCCTCGAAAAACCGCTTTGCTTTAAGTTACCGGCTCGAACCTGCGCTGTATACCGCGATTCACTCGCAATAGATTGGCACAGACAATTTGCTAGACGAGTCGACCCGATTCGAGGTCACGGAGTTCCTTCCTTGCTGATGCGTGAAACCCCTGTAGTGATTGCCGGCCCCGTCGGCCAAATCGAAGCGTTGTACCTGGATAACGAGCAGCCAATCGGCATCGCGCTGATCTGCCATCCGAACCCGGTGCAGGGCGGCACCATGCTCAACAAGGTCGTCTCGACCCTGCAGCGCACCGCGCGCGACGCCGGCCTGATCACCTTGCGCTTCAACTATCGCGGCGTGGGTGCCAGTGAAGGTTCCCACGACATGGGCACCGGTGAAGTCGACGATGCCCAGGCAGCCGCCAAGTGGTTGCGCGAGAAATACCCGGATCTGCCGCTGACCTTGTTCGGTTTCTCCTTCGGCGGATTTGTTGCAGCAAGTCTCGGTGGCCGTCTCGAAGCGCAAGGCGTGCAGCTCAAGCACCTGTTCATGGTCGCGCCGGCGGTGATGCGTCTTGGCGAGCAGGATCAACTGCCGCAACACGGCGAACTCACGGTGATCCAGCCGGAAACCGACGAAGTCATCGATCCGCAACTGGTTTACGACTGGTCGGAAAAACTCCAGCGCCCCCATGAGCTGCTGAAAGTGGCAGAATGCGGACACTTTTTTCATGGCAAGCTGACCGATCTCAAGGATCTGATCCTGCCGCGTCTCTCGAATTGATTGCAGTCTGACAAGCGATTACCCATGACGAACCGTACCCGTATCCTCACCGGCATCACCACCACCGGCACGCCGCACCTGGGCAACTATGCCGGCGCCATCCGCCCGGCGATCCTTGCCAGCCGCGACAGCAATGCCGACTCGTTCTACTTTCTTGCCGACTACCACGCCCTGATCAAATGCGATGACCCGCTGCGCATCCAGCGCTCGCGTCTGGAAATCGCCGCGACCTGGCTGGCCGGTGGCCTCGATGTCGACCGCGTGACCTTCTACCGTCAGTCCGACATCCCGGAAATCCCTGAGCTGACCTGGCTGCTGACCTGCGTCGCGGCCAAGGGCCTGCTCAACCGCGCGCACGCCTACAAGGCGTCGGTGGACAAAAACGTCGAAACCGGTGAAGACCCGGACGCCGGCATCACCATGGGTCTCTACAGCTATCCAGTGCTGATGGCGGCGGACATTTTGATGTTCAACGCGCACAAGGTGCCGGTCGGTCGTGACCAGATCCAGCACGTGGAAATGGCCCGCGACATCGGCCAACGTTTCAACCACTTGTTCGGTCAGGGCAAAGAATTCTTCACCATGCCCGAAGCGCTGATCGAAGAAAGCGTGGCGACGTTGCCAGGCCTCGACGGTCGCAAGATGTCGAAGAGCTACGACAACACCATCCCGTTGTTCTCCAGCGCCAAAGAGATGAAGGACGCGATTTCGCGGATCGTCACCGACTCCAAAGCGCCAGGCGAAGCCAAGGATCCGGACAATTCGCACCTGTTCACGCTGTTCCAGGCGTTTGCCACGCCGGCGCAGGCTGACGAATTCCGCAGCGAACTGTTGGGCGGTCTGGGTTGGGGCGAGGCGAAGAACCGTTTGTTCCAGTTGCTCGACAACGATCTCGGCGAAGCGCGCGACAAGTATCACCAGTTGATCGAGCGCCCGGCGGATCTGGAAGACATTCTGCAGATCGGTGCCAAGAAGGCCCGCGCCGTGGCAACGCCGTTCCTCAACGAACTGCGCGAAGCCGTTGGCCTGCGCTCCTTCGTCAATCAGGTTCAGGTTGCTGCGACCACCAAGAAGAAAGCCGCGAAAGCCGCGCGTTTCGTCAGCTTCCGCGAAGACGACGGCAGCTTCCGTTTCCGTTTGCTGGCGGCTGATGGCGAGCAACTGCTGCTGTCGCGCAACTTCGCCGACGGCAAAACCGCAGGCCAGGTGACCAAGCAACTGCAATCCGGTCAGCCGCTGGACGTGCGCAGCGAAGACCTGAGCTTCAGCGTCTGGCTGGAAGGCGAGTGCGTTGGTGACAGCCCGGCGTTCGCCGACGCTGCTGCGCGGGACGCGGCCATCGAGGCTTTGCGCGTCGCGCTGACCCCGGTTCAGGACTAATCGGCGGCACGACCCGACCAAGGGCCGATTGCCATTCCTACGGGCCGTCGCTACAGTGACGGCCCGTTTTTGTTGCCTTGCTAACGAATTATGACGCCCCTAGAACGATACCAAGCTGATCTGAAACGCCCGGACTTCTTCCATGACGCCGCGCAGGAAACTGCTGTGCGTCATTTGCAGCGTTTGTACGAGGATCTGATCGCCGCCGATCAGAACAAGCCGGGTCTGCTGAGCAAACTGTTCGGCAAAAAGGATCAGACGCCGGTCAAGGGCCTGTATTTCTGGGGCGGCGTAGGTCGCGGCAAGACTTACCTGGTCGACACCTTCTTCGAAGCGCTGCCGTTCAAGGAAAAGACCCGCACCCACTTCCACCGCTTCATGAAGCGCGTGCACGAAGAAATGAAAACCCTCGGCGGCGAGAAAAACCCGCTGACCATCATCGCCAAGCGCTTCGCGACCGAGTCGCGGGTAATCTGCTTCGATGAGTTCTTCGTTTCCGACATCACCGACGCGATGATCCTCGGCACGCTGATGGAAGAGCTGTTCAAGAATGGCGTGACCCTGGTCGCGACCTCGAACATCGTCCCGGATGGCCTGTACAAGGACGGTCTGCAGCGTGCGCGCTTCTTGCCAGCCATTGCGCTGATCAAGCAGAACACCGAGATCGTCAACGTCGACAGCGGCGTCGACTACCGTCTGCGCCACCTCGAACAAGCGGAGCTGTTCCACTATCCGCTCGATGAAGCCGCTCACGAAAGCCTGCGCAAGAGCTTCAAGGCACTGACGCCGGAATGCACTGCCGCGGTCGAGAACGATGTACTGATCATCGAAAACCGCGAGATCCGCGCCCTGCGTACTTGCGACGACGTGGCGTGGTTCGACTTCCGCGAACTGTGCGACGGCCCGCGCAGCCAGAACGATTACATTGAGCTGGGCAAAATCTTCCACGCCGTGCTGCTCAGCGGTGTTGAGCAGATGAGCGTCACCACCGACGACATCGCTCGCCGCTTCATCAACATGGTCGACGAGTTCTACGACCGTAACGTCAAGCTGATCATTTCTGCTGAAGTCGAGCTGAAGGATCTGTACACCGGCGGACGTTTGAACTTCGAGTTCCAGCGCACGTTGAGCCGATTGCTGGAGATGCAATCGCACGAGTTCCTGTCGCGGGCGCACAAGCCTTAAACAGAATCGGCAAAGTAAAAGGGCCTGCGATTGCAGGCCCTTTTTTATCTCGAATTCACCGGCCCGCGCACACTGATCGTTCCCACGCTCCGCGTGGGAATGCATACCGTGACGCTCTGCGTCACATTCCGGGGCGGACGCGGAGCGTCCATTGGCAGCATTCCCACGCAGAGCGTGGGAACGATCAATGGGTTTGTGTATGGGCAGAGGGCTACGCAGCCTGTTGGAACTGCTGCCGATACTGGTTCGGCGACAGCTCCGTGTGCTGGCGGAACAACCGCGCAAAGAAACTCGCATCGTCGTAACCGACCTCATAACTGATGGTCTTGATGCTCTTGCGGCTGCCGGACAGCAGGCCCTTGGCCGTCTCGATGCGCAGCCGTTGCAGGTAGTGCAGCGGCTTGTCGCCGGTGGCGGTCTGGAAGCGCCGCATGAAATTGCGGATGCTCATGCCATGCTCGCGGGCGACGTCTTCGAAGCGGAACTTGTCGGCGAAATGCTCTTCGAGCCAGTGCTGAATCTGCAGGATGATCACGTCCTGATGCAGCTTCTGCCCGCCGAAACCGATACGCCCCGGCGCATAGCTGCGCTGCACCTCATAGAGAATGTCGCGGGCCACGGCTTGCGCCACGTTGGCACCGCAGAAACGCTCGATCAGGTAGATATAGAGGTCGCAGGCCGATGTGGTGCCGCCGGCGCAGTAAAGGTTATCGGCGTCGGTCAGGTGCTTGTCCTGATTGAGGTAGACCTTCGGAAAGCGTTCGGCAAAGGCATTGAAGAAACGCCAGTAGGTCGTCGCTTCCTTGCCATCGAGCAACCCGGCTTCGGCCAGCCAGAACACGCCAGTGGCTTCGCCGCACAGCACAGCGCCGCGGGCATGTTGCTCGCGCAGCCAAGGCAGGATCTGTGGATAACGGCTGCACAAGGTCTCGAAATCATCCCAGAACGCCGGGAGGATGATGATATCGGTGTTTTCCAGACCACCATCCACCGGCATGACGACATCGCTGAAGCTTTTCACCGGTTTGCCATCGGGACTGACGATTCGTGTTTCAAACGCCGGCGTCAGGCCGTGGCCCAGTTGTTTGCCGTAACGGAGGCTGGCCACATGGAAAAAATCCTTGGCCTGCATGAGGGTGTAAGCGAAAACCCGGTCGATTGCCAGGATGCTGACGCGCCGCAAGGGCGTGGAGACTTGCTTGGACATAATTCAACTTTTGTTTTGTTTTTATAAGGGAAAGTGGTCACCAGACGGCTGGATCGTCTTATTTTTTGTCGGATGTGTCCAGTGTCCTGTGTCAGAGGGGAGGCTTAGTCTCTGAAGGCCATAATCCTCCAACAAGAAGGTAAGGTGCCGCATGATCCCCAGAACCTTGTTCAGCTCCGAGCACGAATTGTTTCGCGACAGCGTACGAACGTTCCTTGAGAAAGAGGCCGTGCCGTATCACGCGCAATGGGAGAAACAAGGCCATATCGACCGCAAGCTGTGGAACAAGGCAGGGGAGGCGGGGATGCTTTGCTCGCACCTTCCGGAGGAGTACGGCGGGCTGGGCGCGGACTTTCTCTACAGCGCCGTGGTGATCGAAGAGGTCGGTCGGCTGGGCCTGACCGGCATCGGCTTCTCGTTGCATTCCGACATCGTCGCGCCTTACATCCTGCATTACGGCAGCGAAGCGCTGAAGCACAAATACCTGCCGAAACTGGTTTCGGGCGAGATGGTCACGGCCATCGCCATGACCGAGCCGGGCGCGGGATCCGATCTGCAAGGCGTGAAAACCACCGCTGTGCTGGACGGTGACGAGTATGTGATCAACGGCTCGAAAACCTTTATCACCAACGGTTTTCTCGCAGACCTGGTGATCGTTGTCGCCAAGACTGATCCCAAGGCCGGCGCCAAGGGCACCAGCCTGTTTCTGGTCGAAGCGAACACGCCGGGCTTCGAGAAGGGCAAACGCCTGGAGAAGGTCGGAATGAAGGCCCAGGATACGTCGGAATTGTTCTTCCAGGACGTGCGTGTGCCGAAGGAAAACCTCTTGGGTCAGGCTGGGGCCGGATTCGCTTATCTGATGCAGGAATTGCCGCAGGAGCGCCTGACCGTGGCGATCGGTGGGTTGGCTTCAGCCGAAGCGGCATTGCAGTGGACGCTGGATTACACCCGTGATCGCAAAGCCTTTGGCAAGGCGATTGCCGACTTTCAGAACACCCGATTCAAATTGGCTGAGATGGCCACGGAGATTCAGATCGGTCGGGTCTTCGTCGATAAGTGTCTGGAGCTGCACCTGCAAGGCAAGCTCGACGTACCGACGGCGGCGATGGCGAAATACTGGGGCACCGACCTGCAATGCAAGGTGCTCGACGAGTGCGTGCAATTGCATGGTGGCTACGGCTTCATGTGGGAATACCCGGTGGCCCGGGCGTGGGCGGATGCGCGGGTGCAACGGATCTATGCCGGCACCAATGAAATCATGAAGGAGATCATTGCGCGGTCGCTTTGAAATTCTGGTGACTTTCAGACCGCTATCGCGAGCAGGCTCACTCCTACATTTGGAATGCGTTCCCTTGTAGGCGTGAACCTGCTCGCGATTGGGTCTATGAATCAATCAAGGCGCAGGATTCGGATGATCCTTGTGAATCGCCTCAATCCCTTCCAGCACTTCATCCGACAGCTTCAGGTCGAAGCTGTCGATGTTGCTGTCCAGTTGCTCAAGCGTCGTCGCCCCAATGATGTTGCTGGTGACGAACGGTTGCTGCGTCACGAACGCCAATGCCATTTGCGCCGGATCCAGACCGTGTTCACGGGCCAGCGCCACATAACGGCTGCACGCTGCTTCCGATTGCGCATTGAAATAGCGACTGAAGCGGCTGTAGAGGCTCAGGCGGCCCTTCGGTGGACGAGCGCCACCTTCGTACTTGCCTGACAGGAAACCGAACGCCAGCGGCGAATAGGCGAGGAGGCCGCACTGTTCGCGGATGGCGATTTCCGCCAGACCCACTTCAAAACTGCGGTTGAGCAGGTTGTACGGGTTCTGGATCGACACCGCGCGCGGCCAGCCACGGGCTTCGGCCAGCGCCAGAAAACGCATTGTGCCCCACGGTGTTTCGTTGGACAGGCCGATGTGGCGGATCTTGCCGGCCTTTACCTGCTCGTCGAGTGCTTCGAGGGTGTCTTCGAGCGGGGTCAGGTTCGCTTCGATCTTGTGTTTGTAGCCCAGCTGTCCGAAAAAATTGGTGCTGCGCTCTGGCCAGTGCAATTGGTACAGGTCGATGTAATCGGTCTGCAGGCGCTTGAGGCTGGCATCGACGGCTTCAGTGATGTGCTGACGGTTGTGGCGCAGGTTCTTGTCGCGGATGTAGTCGATGGTGTTGCCCGGACCTGCGATCTTGCTGGCGAGAATCCAGTCGGCGCGGTCGCCGCGACTTTTGAAGTAATTGCCGATGTAGCGCTCGGTGGTAGCGTAGGTTTCGGCTTTTGGCGGCACCGGGTACATCTCGGCGGTGTCGATGAAATTGATCCCGGCTTGCTTGGCCCGTTCGATCTGGGCGAAGGCTTCAGCTTCAGTGTTTTGCTCGCCCCAGGTCATGGTGCCGAGGCAGATTGCACTCACGTTCAGGTCGGTACGGCCTAGCTGGCGATAGTCCATCGGGTGCTCCTTGGGCAAAACAATCATAAAAGCAGGTTGAAATATTTTTCGCAATCTGCATAATTGCCGACCTCTTTATGCAGAGGAATTGATGCGCCGCAGCAGAAGAAT
>NZ_JBIUVX010000031.1:0-59280 GCF_044743175.1 Pseudomonas sp. NPDC087690 | reverse complement strand
CATGCCGCCAGTCGTCGCTCGGCTTCCGCCCGGCTGGCTTCACCCTCAGGCCCCGCACTGCTCATGTGCAAAATGGCATCAATGCTGTAGTCGAGGATTTCCGCGCTTTGCACCTTGACCCGATCGCCGAGCGGCCGAACGTCTTCCTCATTCACTGCCAACCGCACCACGCCCAGCAGCTCGGCGCTGGCCTCGCCTTTTCCCTCAGTGCTGAGCACCGTTACCGTAACGTTGCACGGTGATGGACTTTCGGCCGAGGCGTCAGCCACCAGCCCCGAAGCGTTGCGTGTGTGCAGGATGTAGCTGTTACGCGGCCCGGCCGTGGTCAGCCCCTCATAAGCCAACTGGATGCGCTCGCGGTACGGGTCGTCTTCCTCCAGCACTTCAGGCACCGGCGGCGTGACGGTCAGATCCTCGGCTTGAATCACCAGGCGCGGCAGATTGACGTTGGCCCCAAGGTGGTCAAGGTCACTCTTGATCGCGTAGGCCAACAGCAGCGCCTTGGACGCGTCGTTGACCCGGGCGCGGTTGCCCAGCTTGATATAGGCCCCCGTCTCCAGCAGTTTGACCACCGGATCGGATTCCATGTTGGCCGTCCAGTTGTCGCCCAGGTCGACCCGAAAGGTGCTGAGGCAATCTTGAAAGGTCAGCTCATAATCCAGCGGTTCCAGCACGTCCGGCGCCGGCAGTGCGGACAGATCCAGAACACTCATGTACTCACCTCGGCCAAGAAGTCGTTGCCCAGGTACTTGCCGGCAACAACAAAATCAATCTTCCCGCCCAGCACCGCTTTCACACGGACGCTCTTAAGCTCCACGCGCGGCTCCCAACGCTCGATCGCGCGCGCCGCCTCGGCTTGAACTGAGCTTTTCCACCCGGCGTTTACCGGCAAGTCCACATAACTACGGCACTTGCTGCCGTACTCCGGACGCTTTCGCCGGCTGCCGATCGGCGTGCTGAGAATGTCGCCGATCGACTGAATAACGCTTGGCAAATCGGCAATGGGTTGGCCGGTGTGGCGATCCATTCCGATCATTTACGTCACTCCGGGTGTTCAATTTCGGGATGGGATTTCAGGTAGTTGACCGCCCGCTCATCGGACGCCGACACCTCGACAGTGGCCTTGACCACCGACAGCGTTCGATTCGTTCCAGGGATGCACAAGGTGCGCGAGGTGAAGACCGTATCGCGGAACTTCAACAGCAGATCCGGCGTTTGAAGTTGAGCTGGCACGGGTTGGCGAATCGGTGACGGCAGTTGCTCATCGATCGCTTGCTCATTGTTCTTGGCCATGGGTTTCCTCCGGGCATAAAAAAGCCCGCACTGGGCGGGCTGGATGGGTGATTAATGCTTGTGGTGATTATCGCTACTGCCGACGGCCATGATGTTCGCGTCGCCGTCGATGTTACCGGTGACGTGTAACGTACCGTCGATATTGACCGGCCCCTTGATGTTCACAGCGCCCTCAAGATCGATCGTTCCCGACTTCACTGTCACCGCGTTATCCGTAACGACGAGTTCTGTACTGCCGACTTTGATCGTCACCGTGCCGGTCGGCAGGGTGATGGTGTAGCTCTGGGCCTGCCAGTCGTAGACCAGCGAACCGCCATCATCAAAACGCCAGACCTCAACGTGGTCGCGATTGTCTGGCTGGGCGCCGGCATTGCCGTACAGCCCGGGAATGAAAGTGCCCATGCCGGCCTGGCCACTGGGGTTGAACAGCACGCCCTGCTCACCAGGACTCGGCGCGCGCCAGTGCCGCGCCTTGCCGGCGGCGAGGCTGTGCCAGCGCACCCAGGCACTTGTCCATTCGCCACTCGACACCCGCACAGTTCCTGCCGGTAGATCCACCCCCACCACCACGCAAGGCATCAGCATGGCCGCAATCATGCGGTCATGCTCTGCACTGGCGTAACTCATGGCGAGTCTTCCGGCGCCAACACAACTTCCACCGGATAACCACCGTTCTCGGGAACCACCTCGGGATCATCTGACCAAGGCCAATCCTCCGCACCCAAATACAGCTTATGGGTCCATTCAACGACCCATACGGTGTAGCCATCCAGCTCCGGCTTGGTCCAGTCCTGCATGGCCTGAACGAACTCCGCAGGCTCGACCGCAACGCCCCAGGTTTGCAGGCGCAACAGCACCGCCAGTTGGGCGGCCATGTGTGCGGCCTGCTGACAATGCTGCGCACGAATCGGGTCGACGATGATCCGCGCTTCGAACCTGCAGATCAGCGAGGTCTGCCCGGTACCGATGTCAGCACAGGGTTCCATTTCTGCCATTTCGATGAACACTGCAGGCAGCGCAATGCGATCCTTGATGTTGGGCCATGCCGTGACTGCTTTAACACCTGGCAGATGGCTCGATACCTGCTGTTCGATCGCCTGATAAAGCTCATCTAGGGTGAATGGTTCGTCAGACATTGGCCGTCCCCTTCAGGTACTTTTGAAACTCAAAGTTCAGCTCCTGCTGCAGGATCTCCAGCAAACGGCCATGGGCGCGCTTGACCCACTCGTCGAAGTGCGGACGGGCTCCCTCAAGCGACACTTTGGCCTTTGCCAGTGGAAAGCGACTGCCGTTCTCCGCGACCCATCCAGAACTGGCACCGCCCCTTGCCGACGCTGTCGTATCGGGGTAGTCGTTCGAATTGAAGTGCTTGCTTGCGGTACGGATCCAGATGTCGGGCTTGTTGCCGTAGACCTGTTTGAGGAAAGCGCCTTGATAACGGCGCCCCGCCACCGACACGCCGCTACCATTTTGCCGTGCGCGACCGATCCGGCTGGACTCAATGGCATTCAGTCCAAACCACAATTTACCGCTTGCGGCTCTGCCGGCGACCGGGTAGCTGCGCAAGCGCTGACGCACCGCCGCTACGGCGATGCGCTCCTGCCGGCCCACCGCACGCGCAATGTGAGTGCGCAGCCACCCTAACGTTTTGTTGATGGCTCGACGCTGAGCAGCAGCGGCAGCGTTCGGCACCAATGCAGCGAAACCTTCAAAGGCTTGCAAATCTGCCGCCGAAGACTGAATTGTCAGCATCCCGCCACTGGCCGAGGATTTGTAATAACTGCCGACGCTCATGCTCGCATCCTCAAGATCAAAGCGACCAAACCGTCTCCGCTCGGCTCGAGCTGAATCAGGTCGTAGTCACCACCGCCGTCCAAGGCAGGCAAGTCGACGCTAACCAGCATGCCCTGTTCCAGACCATGGGAATCACTGACGCGGATCTCGAAGCGCGGCTCGCGCAATCCGGTGTTGAGCTTGCCGAACTTGGGTTGCAGCCAGGGCGCGGCAAACATACCGAGCACTGGTTCTTCGCGCCCCTCAATCCGCGCGGTATCGCCCAGCGTTTCGAACACCACCGCGTCGACCTCGGCGATCAGATCGCGAAAGCCCACGGTCAGAGTTCCAGCAGGATCTGGGCGCGCGGTCGCGTGCAAAGATGCAGCGGGTTCGATTGCGCCTCACCAGCCATGCCTTTGTTGAAAGGCAGGGGCTCGATCATGCTGTAGTACGGAATGCCCTGGGTGTTGACCGTTTCCATGTAGTCAGCCGGCGCAAACACCGAGATGTACAGATCTGGCACGCCTTCAGGGATCAGAAGTGCCTTGTCGTCATGCACGAACGACACGCCGGCCACCTTGCCACGGTAGCGCTCCCAGATAATGCCGCCGAACTCGAAGCTTTCCCGGGCATCGCCCCGCAGCGCGGCCGCTTGCTGACTGTTGAGGTAGGTTTCTTTTACCGAGGGGTGGACGATGAACTTGTTCCAAAAGTTTTTACCGCAGAAGGCGCGCGAGCCAGTACTGGTCACGCTACCCAATGCATCCTCCTGCATATCCAGCGCCTCGCCGCATTGAACCCGCAATTCAGTCTCTGGATCCGCCAGTCCCATGGACATCTTTTGCCGCTTCACACCGAAGCGGTCATAGAGATCCAGCAGTACGGTTTTGCCATCGGCGTCGAGGATCTGGCCATTCAATGCGCCCATGCGCTGGAATTCGTGCGTGGCGTCCAACTGGCGCCGCGCCTTGGCCAACCGCGCATTGACCACGTCTTGCACCGCCTGCAACTCAGTGCGAGTACCGAAGGCGCGGATACCCTGAATCTCATCGGCTTTGATGGTGAAGCGTTCCGGCAGGTGCACGGTGTTGAACGGGATAAGGCTGCGCTTGCTGGCCGCGACCACCAGGCCGGACGTACCACGCTCACCGGCCGGCACCAGTGCCAGGGTGTCGCCGTCCTTCTCGATCTGCACGGTCAGGGTGGTAATGCCTTCCTCGCGAAACAAACCCAGTGCGCTGATGCGCCCTGGCAGGTACGGTTGATCATTGAGTGCAGCGGTCAGCGAATCGACGCTGAATGCTTCGTCGTCAAAAATGGCGATATCGGCCATGGGTACTCTCCAGAAACGAAAAATCCCGCACGCGGCGGGATGCATATAAAAAAAGGATCGACTTAGCGAACGATCACGAAATGAGTGGCGAGTGCTTTCTCGGCGGCCAGATCCAGGCCGGTCAGGTGTGCTTCGCTGACTTCGGCCAACCGCACCACGGCGCGGCCGCGACGCACCACATCCGACTCACCGAGCGGGCCGTAGAGAATGGCGACGGCGTTTTCCGTGCCGTCTTCCGCGGTCGGGTTGTACGGGGCGAACTCACTGGTCGCGGTCACCAGGCCGAGGATCTGACCAGGCTCCAGTGCGTGACCGGCAGCGAGGTTGATGGCTTCTCGCGAGATGGTCCCGGCGCCCTCGGAAAGCAGGAATTCACCTGCGTGCATCGGTTCGCGTTTGATAGTCATGGTCTTACTCCTTTAAAGGCTTGAGATTGAGCGGCCTGACGTGCCGCCCAAATCGACGGCGGATCGGGTTGCTTGGCTTGAATTTTGGGAGCCGGGTCTTCGTTCTGCGGGAGGCTGTTGTCGATCTCAAAGCCCCCGCCTTTCCCGACGACTTTGTCGAAGAGCCGCGCACGCACGGCGCTGGTATCCAGTCCGGCCTGCACAAACTCCACCGCAAACTCTGGTAACCGGGCGGCAACGCAGAGATCGCGGATCGACTTGGCCTGGGTGATCGCAGCCTGCACAGTCGCTTCGTCAACCAGCTTGGTCGCTGCAATCAGCGGTTCGATCAAGTTACTGATACCGGCCTGGGTGCATGACTGGGTGATCAGCAGAGCCAGCGCCGCCGCATCCGCACCAGGCGCCGATGACTCAGGCTGGTCGACCACCGGCTCGGTCGGTTTCGTGGGTTCGTTGAGCAGATCCAGCAGCGCCTGGGGCGTGCGCTGGTATTTCTGCATGACCGTCCCCTGCCCCAGACACGCCTTGATTTGCACACCGTCGCCTACTTCATCGGCCAATCCGAGGGCCACCGCTTCGCGAGCCGTAAGCCAGGTTTCTGCATCGACCAGGCGCCTTAACTCCACCTCGTCGATATCCGGCGCCTTGGCCTTGTAGGCTGTGATAATGAGCTCCAGCGCCTGATCTAACGCGGTCGCTACCTTGCGCATATCCTCGGCATCACCTGAGGCGTAGGTCCACGGGTTGTGGATCATCAGCGCGGCGTTTTCCGCGACTACCACTCGATGAGCGCCACAGACTGCAACGCTCGCGGCACTGGCAGCCAAGGCATCGACGCGGCCGGTACAGCGCTCCCCCAGACGCGACAGGGCGTTATGAATGGCCAGACCGTCGAACAGATCGCCGCCAATGCTGTTGAACGCCACCACAATCGGTGACGTACCGTCATCCAACGCGGCTAGGTCACGTACGAACTGATTGGCCGTGATACCCCAGGTGCCGATCTCACCGTAGACGTACACCTCGATAGTGCGCTGTTCGGCTTCACCGCTGGCCCGTAGGCTGTACCAGTGTTTGTCTCGCACGGGTAGTTGCCCGTCCAGTTTGTTGAAGATTCGAAGAGGGAACGGCGGTTTCATGGTTTCTCCTGATCGTCGTGTTCACTATCAATCTCGACGAGGGTTCGGTAATTGAGGCCCAAGTCGCGGGCACGTTGAGCGTCGGCGGCGTTTTCCGCGTCGACCGTTTCGGAGTCATAACCGGTTCGCAGACACATCTCACTGCGCGAACCGAACCCGGCATTGACCTCAAGCATTCGCGCCTGCACGTCCTGCACCGGCTGGATATAGGCCCAGCCTTGAGGCACCCAGCGCGTGCGCAGAAATTCGCGACGACGCTTGGCGTAGTCCGGCAACTCGATCACGCCGCTCAATACCGCCATGTCGAGCCAAGCAGCGCGGACCGGCCGGCAAAGCTGGTGGATGTAGACGTTGAATTGCAGTTGTTCGAGGCGGCGCCGGAACTCGTTGAGTACGACGCGCAGCGCACGGTCGTTGATGCCTTTCATGTCGCCCGTGAGGATCTCGTAGGGCGTGTCGGTACCCGCTGCCGCTGCCATCAGTTGCTGCCGCATGAAGTCCGGGTAGTTGTTGCCGGCATCCGGTGGTTTGGAGAACTCGACCTCCTCACCCGCGCCCAGCTCCTGCATGGTGCCGGGTTCGAGTGCAACCATAGGTGTGAAGCCGTCGCGGTCAGCGGTGATCAGTTGGCCGGTGACGGGGTCACGTGGCACCTGCCCCATATCCGGCGACGGGCGCTTGATGAAGCCGGCGAACAGATTGGAAACCTCCTGCCGGAACAGCACCGCGTCGTCGTAGTTGTCGAGACTGCGCAGTCGTTTGAGAACCGGTGACATACGCGGCACGCCGCGCAACTGCCCCGGTTCCAGTGGTTCGAAGATGTGCAGCACCTGGCTGGCCGGCACGCGCACCAGTTGGTTGTAACCGCTGTTGATCGACGACGCATCACGCGGGTGCGAGCGGTACATCCAGTAGGCCACGCGCTTGCCGGCCGGGTTGAACTCGATCCCGGCACGGATGATGTTGCCGGTCTTGGTCATCTCGAACTTGTCGTGCGGCACGAACTCTGGTGCCAGGGTCTGCAGCTGCAGCGGCACCACCAGACCATCGTCCAGACTGCGCGGACGCAAGCGCACAAAACATTCACCTGCCGTTTCCACGGTGCGAGCCACCAGCGCCTGCTGCCCGTAAAAGTCGCAGAGACCGTCGGCATCCGACTCATCGGCCCAGTCGTCCCACAATTCCTGCAGCAGGTTGCGCAGGTCTTCGTCTTTTACCTTTGGGCGTGGCGTGATGCCGGTGCCGATCAGGTTGCTGACGCGTTTATTGATGGCGTTGGCCGCATACGGGTCATTGCGCACCGCCGCCCGTGAGCGGGCACGCAGGTTGCGTAGCGCCGGGGTGTTGATGCTGTTGATACCATCGTCGGTCGCGTCCCAGCTAGCAGATCGGCGACCCTCCCCGGCGCCCTCGTAGCTGGCCTTGATGTTCGATGGCAGCAAGAATCCGCTACGGGAAAGCGACGGGAATTGTCGAGCCATCAGATTCCCTTGCCTCCATGACTGAGCCGCACAACCCGCGAGCGTGGGCCGGCAGCGCTGGAGAGCGAACTGCGGATTTCTTCCCGTGCGCGGAGCAGCTCATCAACGTCACGGTATTCCACCGTTCGGTCGCTATAGCGCACGGTCTTTTCGCCACGCGCGATGGCGCGCTCGATGGCGTCGAGGTGTTTCGAGGTAAAGGACATATCAGCGTCTCTTCAGGTAACCGCTGGTGGAACTGCGGCGTTGAGGTGGTGCGGCAGGGGGGCGCGCTGGAGCGACTGGTACAGCAGGTGGTGGTGCGGCTTGAGTCTGTCGCACAGCCGCGGGCGCCGGTGTTTGCTCTGCATCAAGTCGCTCGCCCTTAACAGGCTTGATGCCCAGGGCATCGTCGAACAGACCGGACTGGGCCAGCGCCTGACGCACCCGATCCCAATCGTGTTCCTGATAGCGGTTGATGCCGAGGTAATGCGCCATCGCGAGGCAGTACACCATCAGGTCGAGCGCTTCGTTGCGCTCAGCCTTGCCCTTCACCCATTCGATACGCTTGTGTCCGCGTACGTAGCGGACGACTTTGCGTTCGGCGACGCACTGGGCGAAAAATTCGTCCGGCAGGTCGTTGGCAAAGTGCAGCGATCCCGGACCGTCCGGGAATGGATAGCGGTTGTAGATCCAGTCTTTGGCGGTGTCGGTACCGACGAACCACAACTCGGCACCGTTGCGTTCGGTCTGGCCCTTCCACGTCACGTCGACCATGGACGGGCGCTGTGCAATCACCGGTCGGCCCGGCTTGCTCGCACCCTTGATGGCGAAGATGTTGCGCCAGCGACGAACGCGGCAGAACTGGTAGACCTCATCGGTGTGGTGACCACCCGAGTCGACGCCCACGGCGAGGATCGCCAGACCCACACCACAAGGATGCCGGTAACGAGCCTTGAGTTTCTCGTCCAGCACCGCCCAGGTGCGTTCGTCTGCCGGGTCGCCCCAGATGATCTGGTGGTCAACAACCCAGCGCTCCATGCCGACGCCGAAGCCCATCACCATCAGCTCCAGGCGATTGGCCTGGACGTCGACGGCGCCGGTCAGCATCAAAACTCCGGCAGGCATCGCACCGAGGGTGTACGTTTCCAGCCTCGCCCGAGCGATCAGCACTTCCGCCTTGGTCTGTTCGAGCGCGCTGTCCCAGACCTTAGCCAGACGAGTGTTGTAGAACACCTGCATCAGGCTTGTGTCACCTTGGGCCTGAGCTTTCTTGGCGTCTTCAAACTCCTCGGCAAGGCCGGCCCAATCCATCCAGCCGGTCGGCGAATACAGCGCGTTGAGATGAAAGCCAACAGTTTTGCCGTCGCCACCAGCATGAGCGCGCCACTCGCCTCGGGCGAGCATGTCGCTCTTGTGGTGCTCCTCAATCAGCACGTCGCATTCAGGCGCTGCGCACTCGTAATGCACAGTGCTGAGGTCCTTGCTGTAGTGCAGCCGCTCCCATTCCAACACCTGCATATGACCGCAGGTAGGACATGGCACGTAGTAATAGCGCTGGTCGCTGGACTCAAACAGGTCGGCGATCCGCGAGGCACCTTTGATCGTCGGCGAGCTGGAGAAGTAGATCTTAGCGTTGCGACCGAAGTTGGTCGCACGCGTCTCTGCCAGCTTGATGGGGTCACCTTCCTGGCCGACGTCATTCTCCCAGCGGTCGACTTCGTCGCCGTAGATATAACGCGCCGACAGCTCCGAAAGGTTGGCCGCAGAACCGGCGGTGGTTACGTACAGCGAACCACCCTCAAATTCCTTGGTGTCCATCGTGTTGCGTGCGTCCCGCGATCGGGTAGCCGCGACCCGCTCGCGCAGAACGGGAGTGGCCTTGATGGTCTTGCTGATCCGCCCCGACACACGCTTGGACAGGCCGAGGCTGGGGAGCAGCGCCAGAATGTTCGACGGCGCCATGTGGATCAGACCACCCATCCAGTTCAGGGCGATCTGGGTTTTCATCAACTGCGAGGCCACCATGGTGATCACGCGTCTGCAAGGGTGAGCCGGCGACAGGCAGCGCATTGGCTCGCGGGCATAAGGTGTCCGTGAGGTGCGGTACTGGCCGGGCTCAGGGGCACCGGTGTCACGCGGGATTCGCATGTACTCGTCGGCCCATTCGTCGATCCAGAGATCTGGGTCGGGGCGCAGTCCACGGAAATAGGACTCACGGTACACCTCTGCACCGTCAGGAAATTCCGTGTGCATAGGTTCAGTCCGTTGTCATGGCGTGCTCAAGATCTGCTGAAGAGAGCCGCTCGGCCTCCTCCAGCGTTCGACGGAAGGTGGCGGTCAGGTGTTTTTCGATCAACCAAGGATCGGTCATGGCCGCCAGGTCATGCGACAGTTGCGGTAGCGGACCGAAAAGCTGATCACGCAGCAAACGCCCGGCGTTGTAGGCACCGGTTTCGACCGCCTCCTTGGACACCAACGAGCCTTGGGCTTTGCCCAGCTCGATCTCCGCCAACTTCGCCATGTTGTGTTCGCGCAAAGCGCGAGCCTTTTGGAAGTCCGGTAACTTGCCGTCGCCGGTAAGCACCTGCGGCGGCGCAGCCGTGGAAGTCGGCTCGGTCTGGGTGGACAGTTGTCTGTAAACGTCACGCTGAATCCGGTCCTGCTGGTGTCGTTCGGCGACGGCGACCTTGCTCGGGTCTGCGGTGTCGCGAATTAGCGCTTCGGTGGCATGTACATCAACCTGTTTGCCGTTGGGCGAAAGCACCAAACGGTTGTTGTCTTTCAGCCAGGTGATGTAACTCGGCGACCTGCCGAGCCGGGCCGCGAAGGCACTCTTCGACAGGTAGGCTGGTTCTGTCATGAGCTCTCCTTTTTCAACCTATTTCAATAAATCCTTTCAAGATTTCAATGATTGAAATTTCAGTAAGCTGGGGGCGCTCCCGCTAACACTTTCCCGCGGGTTTCCGACCCCGTACCCTCCGAATAACCTCAGGGTCCCCGGCGGTTTCAAGCTGGCCCGCCGCCATTCGGCGGGACGTCGCACACGCCAAGCCGCTTCGCAGCCCAGCGTTCGTACAAGCCGATGGCAACATCCGCGCCCGCCATCGCGGTGAGGCAGCCCAACGCCCCCGCCGTCCACAGCGACATGCCGGCCGCGATCATCAACATCATCGCCGTCACCCCGCAGACAATGCAGGCACCCGACCGAAGCGCGAGTCTGCGCAACAATGCCCAGCCCCGCGCCCCATCCTTGTCTGCTCGCCACATCTCCCCCGATACGCCACCGACCAGAGCCAGGACGATCACTAACCAGATCGGCATTTCTGCCAGTGCTTGTTGCTCGCTTGTCATCGCCTACCCCATGAACGCAAAAACCCGGCGCAATGGCCGGGTTTGGTGGTGTGGTGCCTGCCGCTCTCTGCGGTCGCACCTATCGAAGATGACTACTTTTTACAGGTCGATTCCGGTGGCAGCAACCCTGCTTTAATGCCACCAGGTGAATAAGTGGGTAACGCAGGGTGAACGCCTAGCGAATGTCGGCGAATACACCACCACGGCATTCTGTTGTTGCGGCGGTGTCCCATACGTCCCACCTTTCAGAATCGAAGTGGGACGCCTGAGAGCGCCTAAATTCGGGGCTTCGCCCCACTGTCCTACTTATCTTTCTTCTTTCTCGTGTAAAGGAAGAAGTTTAAAGAACACACGTTCGCGCGTAAGCGCGTAGTGCTCGCCCGCTACGCTCACACGGGCGGGAGGCACTACTAGGCGGGACGGTGGGACAACCCAACAACGACAAGGCCCGCACCTGTCCCACTGCATCAAAACGCAGCGAGACAAGACGGGCCAGTGGGACAACAACAGCCAGACGAATTCTTGGGGTCACGCAGCCAGCCCCATCATCACGCCGAAGATCTGCAGATGCGCATCATGCAAACGTTGGTAGTACGTGTCGCGGCCACAACCGCAGTGGGCATACCGCAAGCGCATATCCACATCAAGCGTGCAGTAATGCTCCCGCACCACCGTCACCAGCTCCGGCGAGAGGTGCTTGGTCACGATCAGCTCAATGTCCAACGAACTCTCCAGCGGCGCGCGGAAAGCACGTCGCCCCCTGATCAGTTGCCCGTTGCTCTCCATCATCATGGCAACCATATTTCCCCCGGCCAGCCCTCCTTTTGAATGTTCTGAATGCAGCTCCTGCGCCCACAACCGAAGCAGCGAATCGATCTCCTTAATCAAAACAAGGCTCCTCGAACGATTCACGCTGTAACGCCGAGGCACCGCCCCACCCTGCCGGCTTCTTGTAAGCCCAAGGCCGCTGCCCACTCTTCACCAGTGCAGGCAACCGCACGCGCCGCCAACCCAAGCGATGCATGATCGCGCCGACGCGCATCTGCTCCGGCTTACCCCAATGCCCAAAGTCCAACTTGAGCGCACTGGCCAGCACCTCACTGCCGGTGGTGGTTTCGCCAATCTGCGACTCTTCCAACCAGGTCAGAATTGGCCCTTCCCACTCATCCACGACGAAGCGCTCGTCCTGCTCCTCGCCGAACATAGGCGCCTCATCCAGCGTCACCCACCAGAGGTCGCCCGCGTCGTAGCAGAACACAGCCTCGGCCCACAACTGATCACGCATCGAGCGCAACAAATCCAGATCCACCTTGGTACACGCGACAGGCCAGTAACGCCGGTTGCCGGTGGCGTCCTTCAGATACTCGTCTTGGTTGGTTGTACCCACGAAAACACACTGGCGTGGCACGTCCATCGTTCTACGGCCGTAGCTCTCGCGATAAGTGTCAGTGGACGCCGAAAAGAACTGCTTGGCCTTCGTGCTCTCGGCCTTGTTAAAGCTATCCAGCTCGCCCAGCTCGACGATCCACTTGCCCCGGATCGCCTGAAAGCCATCCTTGTCACCGAGCGCAAACGGCGTGTCCATAAACCACTCGCCGCCGAGGATGCTCATCGCCGTCGACTTACCGGCGCCCTGTGCCCCTTCCAGAATCATCACCGAGTCAGCCTTGCAACCCGGCTTCATCACTCGCGCGACGGCCGACAACAACCAACGCTTGCCGACCTTGGAAGAATAGTCAGTAGCCTTAACGCCCATTACCTCCGTCAGCCAGCTTTCAAGACGCGGCACCCGATCCCACTCCAGCTTGCGCAGGTACTGCCTTACTGGATGAAACGCATGGTCATGCGCAACCACACTCACCGCCTCGATCACATGCGAGGCCTTGACCCGCAAGTTGTACTGCTGCGCGAGCCATTTCATCACCCGCACATCATCGATATCCGCCCAATCGCCCGTGCCGCCGCCATACGGGGCAGCGCGCAGTTTCACGATCTTCGAGCTGAAAGCGCTGTAACTGATCACCCCGGCCCAGCGCTCATCGTTGGCCAGAATCAATTCGACGTTCTGCATATGCGCAATCAACGCGCCGCTTTCACTGCGGGCCAGCATGTCCTTCCAGCCACCAGCGGCCGGCGGCTTAACCACCGCCAACACCTGACGACGCACCGCCTCCAAACCTTCCGCGACATGCAGATCGTTGAAGTCGGTCCACTTGGCTCCCCGCTCACCGGAAAAGATCGGTGCAACCACTTGGCCACCGACGATCAGCGCCGCGTTATTGGCCTTCTCTTCGCCGGGGTTCCAGGCATCGCCATTGGGCTTCGTGGTCTTCCAATCATCGTCGCGGCAGATGATCAGCGGGCAGCCGGCAAACCGCTCGCGCATGGCCTTGCAAACCACCAGCAAATTGCCCGCATCAAACGCAATCGCCACGGTGAGTGACGTGGCCATATGCAGACTTGCGCCGGTCGCGTAACCCTCACACACCAGCACCGGCTCACCCGGATCCGGGTGCGGCCCGATCAGATGGAAAGCGCCCTCCTTCGACATGCCGTAAGGCCAATAGGACTTGTCCCGACCGGTGTCCTCTTGCTTGGTCGGGAACACCACCTGCAGTCCGACAATCTCGTCACGCACATTGCTCATCGGCACCAGAAACGCACCGGAGCGCGGCGCATACCGAACGCCGAAGCCGACAATCTGCTTGCGATCCAGATAGTCGCTACGGCCCTTCTCCGGCATGCGCTTGAACATACCGGCCGCTCGCTTGGCCGCACGACGTGCCGCGTTGGCCGATATCTCAGCCGCGCGACGTTTGGCCTCTTCCTGCCGAGCGCGCATAACTTCGCGTTCTTCAGGCGACATCCGTCCAGCCTTGACCTTGATCTTCTGAGACTCGCCCGAACGCCAGTCACCGAACGCACCGAAGATCAGCGTCTCGCCTTTCTCCGTGTGCTGTTCATGAACGACATACCAGCCGTTTTTTTCCTTGCCCTTGTCTTGCGTCGTCTTGCAGCGTGTCAGCTTGCCGAACACCAAAGGCTGCGCAGGCTCAAGGCCATAATCAGCGAATTGCCCCAACACCTCATCGAGCATGACGAGCCTCCATCATTTCCTCAATGGCAAGGCATCCCACGCACTGCGTACAGCCGGGCTGCGCCAAACGGCGAGCCTCCGGGATAGGGTCATCGCACGTTTCGCAAAAGAGAAACGAATGCGCCGCCAAAGCAGGCTTGGCGGCGAGAAGACGTGCAGCCAGCGCTTGATCAACACGCTCCTGCACCAGGTCATTTGCAAAGTCAGCAATGTCAGCCACGATCAACACCCCGCGTCGTCTGGTTGACATACGTGGCGCGGTTGAACAAACCCAACAGCCCCTGAATCCCACGGAACACCTGCAGACGAATCGCGGCCAACTCCTTATCGGAAACAACCCCGTCACCAATGCTCTTGGCCCAGGTATCCGCCAGATCCGCGACCTGCCGGAAGTACTCGGCAATCCCGGTGGTCAGCGTCTCGGGCATGTCGTTGGTGTACGCCTCAGCCAACTCCTGCCAAGTCGTGTCACCGACCAACGCATGCACCGCATCCAGAATGCGACGATCCTTGGTCAGCTCCAGAATCTCACCGAACTCTTGAATGTTCACCGTGTGGCTTGGGTGGGTTGGGGACAGCTTGTGCTGCAGCGTGGTCGCATTGCGGCCGGTGGTGGCGGCGATGGCTGCGGCGCCGCCTGGGTAGTCCCGTGCGGCATGGTAAAGCGCGAGATCGAGCGGCAAAACTTCCCGCTGCGCCCGCTCAACAGAACTCAGAGCGATACGGCTCATGGCATTAATCCTTGTAAGTTGCCAGTGCCGCGCGACATGCAGTGGTGATACATTTGCCGCGTGGCTTGAAAGGGCCCAAACGCCGGCTAGATCTTCGGGATCGACACCGGCACCGTGCCGGGGCGAGCAATCCGTTGCTCACCCCTGGCGCAACAGCTGCCAAATCTGTGGTGGAAGAGGCAGCAACACCAAGGCTTCCGAGCCTTGGAAAAGCGCGATAAAGAGAGGTGGTTGCATGTGGTGTGCCCGCCTATCTTTATCGCGACCCGACAGCGCTGTGGTGGTGCGTGCCGGGAGGAATTGGGCGGCCTTTTAGGCCGCCTTTTTTCTGGAGATGCTATGCAGCAGCCTTCTGCGGCGCAGATACATTCAACAACCACGCGGATTCAAACGGGTTGCCCTTCTGCTTTGCAGCTGTCGCCAAAAGCACAGCATATTCTGTTTCACCGGTGTAGTCGGTTCGCGGCAGGCAGGCTGACTGGCGCCACTTATGCAGTGCCTGATAACTTCTGTCACATACCTTGGCGGCGGCACCGATGCCACCGACAGCTTCAAAAGCGAAAGCAATGGCGTTCGGAAAATCTGTGGGAACCAACATTGGCAATCTCAACTTATCAACCAGAAATTGATATTAAACATCAACTGACTATTTCGCAAGTTCCGTGGCACTCTCAACCTATGGTTGACAAAAATGAACTACGAGCCGCTTTTAGCTCGCGCCTACACGAAGCATTAGACGACGCCGGCGTACGCAGCCGGGGTCGTGGCGTGGACATCCATCGTCAGTTGAAGAGTCTGGGGGTTGATAAGACCACCCAAGCTGTCAGCAAGTGGCTGAATGGAGAATCCATGGCCGAAGCTGATAGCATGGTTGCGCTCTGCACCTGGCTGAAGGTTCGCCGGGAGTGGCTTGAATACGGTGTGCTGCCTAAGGAACAGACCGTTGAAGATAACGTTCGCCAGTTGGTCGTCGGCGGAGAGAGCAACGTCAGCAAAATAAATCAACGCTTTGGAAAGGTCCCGCTGATCTCTTGGGTACAAGCCGGAGCCTGGTGCGAAGCGATTTCGAACGTTGAAGGCCATGACGCAGAATCATGGTTGTCTTGCCCTGTACCAATCAGTAACAACGGATACGCATTGAAAGTCCTCGGCGACTCAATGACGAACCCTGGGCCCGGTCGCAGTTACCCAACGGGCTGCATAATTTTTGTTGACCCAGAGGCTGAAGCTAAGACGGGTGATCGAGTTATCGCTAGAGTCCCGCGCACTAATGAAGCGACATTTAAGATTTTGGTCGAGGATGCTGGGCGGCAGTTTTTGAGACCAATCAATCCGCAATATCCAATCATTGACATTACGGAAGAGACTCATATATGCGGCAAAGTTGTAGGCTCATTCATACCTGAATAACTTTAAAAGACTCTGCAACCCGTATTAGAAATTCACTGAACTTATTATTTCATCTAGAACCTGATCCATACCATATTTCATATCGTTTACAACCCTATAAAGATCCTTAAACGTTTCCAAACTTTCCTTGGTACCGAGGTCCTTTGAATTATAATTAACCATCTCATTAAATTCATGCCAATACTCATCTGGCATACTTGCGAGATCTTCTATTCTTTGTCGCCCCGGGTAAAACATCAATGCATAATGGTCATCATGCCTTTTCAAAATAGACCATTTATATTTTTGATCATACCTAAAAAATATTTCGCCTTCATGTACTCCCTGAAGGACGTCTGTAATTTTGTGCGAGTTTTCAATCATTGCATTTGCGGCAACCACAATCTTACTCATGATCCACTCCCGGCAAGCTCATCAATATTTTGAACGTTTAAGTGCCTAACCTTTTCACGAATCTCGCTGATCAATGCACGCTTTTTTGGTTCTGTAATTGGCGTAATCTTCAAGTCACGATCAATTAAACGTTCAAGCTTTAATATCTGCTTAGACATCAAGCCGCTAATTTTATCATTTCCTCTGATTTGCCCTAATAGATCATGAAATATATTCAATATCGTATCGGTATGCGCAGGATCATTCGCATTGAAATTATTCAACAGCTCAAGCTTTTCTTTAATCTCAGAAAGAGTTAGCTGATGCGAATAATTAAAGAGCAATGAAAACACAGAGGCAATTGCTTTCCGCTTAAAAACGAAAAGATATATCGCAATAATGGAGGCAATTGAGGACGTAAAATTTGCAGCAAAACTTACAAATGAGACGATTCCATCCAATGTCATTTTTTTGATCACCTGAATCCATCTCAATTTAGAAGTCCCTCAACGGATTCTGCTCAAAGCCCATCTGAATATCAACCTCATTCAAAATTTAGTGTCGAGCCCATCCACCTAAAAATGGGCCCAGTACAAACATCAACCAATGGTTGTTGACAAATATCTACCAATGGTTGATATTTTTCTCACTCTCCACCACAGAGCGAGGCAACACCATGCACGCCACAGCAACCCTGCACGTCCATCCAGCCACTGCTAACCCCTTCCATATCTTTGAGATTCGCCGCCTTGCCCGCGAGAGCGGCTGCGCGTTCGCCATCAGCAAACCGAAGCTGACAGTGCGCACCACTCCTGCCCCAGTCAATCCGAACGGCGGAGGGCACGCGGCATGATCAAGTACAAAATCGACAACCGCACCCTCCAGCTGCTCAATGCCCAGGTCAACCTGACCGAAACCTTCAACCACGTCCTGCGGACTGCGCCTAGGCGCGAGTGCCTGGCGTTTCGCCTCAAGGTTGAACGTGGTATCTCAGAAAGCACCTTCGTCGTGGAACTGGGCAGCGAACGCCACACGCTGACCCTGTCGAACGAAAAGAAGATGCACCTCAAGCTGGCCGACTTCATCGAAGAGATCGCCAACGGCCCGTTCGATGCAAGCAACACCAGCGATCTGGTTCACCGCACGCACGCCAGCCGTGAATACGGCCGCTTTGAAATATCGGACAAGCAGCGAGTTTTTGAGCTGGTGCGCACCGGCGGCGTGCTGAGCCTCGACATGGGCTTCGACTACCCACTCCGGGTTGCGCTGCACCGCACTCAATCGCGCTCAGGCGTCACCACCATCCTGAGCATCGGTAACAAAAGCCCGCACACCCGGTGCTTCACCGTGTACGGCAGCGATGTCGAGATCTACGGCAAGATCAGCGAATCCATCAACCACCTCGCTGCTGCGGCCACCCCAGCCGCGCACGCGGCATGAGGAGGACGCCATGGAACACACCCTCGCCCAAGCCGCAGCCCAACTCGGCACGACCCGCCCCAAGCTGATTGCACGCATGCGTGAAAAAGGTCTGCTCAACAAGCGGAACCTACCGACCTACCCCACCCGTGATCGCGATTACCTGCGAATCAAGGACGGCCAGTGGTACCACGATCAGCTCGGCATGCAGTACAGCCAATCGACCCGGATCAAACAGCCCGGTATCCGTTGGCTGGCTGAACAGTTGGGAATCGACCTACCCGCCATTCCGGCAGACAGCCGTGACGTGGCCTAGGGAATACGCCCGCCAGATCATCGCCATGCGGACACGAGAGGAGCGAAACGCCGCGCTCCTCGAAGTGCCCGAACATCTGCGCGAGCTGACCAGAACGCATTGCCTGAACGCCTGGAACCACCCGGCCAGAAAACAACGCAAGGAGGCCCAACAAAGCCATGAGTAACACAGCACAAAACCCGCTCCGCTTACACCCGGCACCGGAGTCAGCCACCGTCGAACTGCTTTACCGCATCTTCGGCGACGTCCTGATCCCGCTGGACAAAGTGCGCGAGCAGTACTTCCGCAACCTCAACGAGCAATCGTTCGTGGCCGAGATCAGCAGCGGCCGCATCCAGCTCCCCATCACCACGCTGGACACCAGCCGCAAGGCACCGAAGTACGCACACATCCGACACGTCGCCTCACTGATCGACATCCGCGCCTACAAGGCCGACGAAGACATGCAGCGACACCAGGACGACACCAACGAGTAACACCCACCAACCGAACGGCTGCCACCACCAGCCTGTGACATCACCAGGAGCACACCACATGACCGCAATTCAGATCTGCGCACTCATCGCTCTGATCATTCTGGCCGGGCTATTAGTATGGGCCGGCTACTTCATGGGCCATAGCGACGGCATGTCCGCTGGCATGAAGGAAAGCGACGAGATCCAGCGTGCCGAAAGCGCAAAGACGGTTCGCGAATTAAGGGCATCTCTCGACTTCATCAAAGCCGACCACACCCGGTTGTCGCAACACTGCAAACGTCTACAGATAGTGATGGCATTCGGAGGCCCCGAGCGCTTAGCACTTCTGGAAATCGCCGAGAAACTTCGCATTGCCGCCGACACATTCAGTGCATTCCGCACAGGCAAAAAACTGGAGCGCGACACTCGCGCGCTGCGCGACCGAGCTCTCGACATGGCTGAGCAACTGGCTCCCTTTGATGTGGGAGACGCCGCATGAACGAGATCCTTACCCACTCCAACATCCACCGCGACACGGCATACGCCTCACCAGCGCCGGACGAACCAACGCGCAATCGAACCGCGGAGAAAAGCGGCATGCAAATGGACCAGCACAACACCCAATCCACGACCGCTTTGCTCTGCGAAGAAGTGAGCGTCGACACGCTAGAAACAAACAGCCTCTGCTGCGAAGCAGCAGGCATTATTGCTCCTCTAAGCAGCACCACCGAGGCGCTTCCCCCCCACGAAAAGCTGCGCGAGGCAGCCACACCCAATGCAACGCTAATCGCTCAGAATCGCCCGCCCGCGCAGCCTGCTGTGGGGTATACGCACCCTGAATGCATTCTCGAAAGACCGCCAAGGCTAGTCGTCGAAGTAGTTCAGATCGACGAGCGAGTCGAGTTCGAGAAAGAGTTTCCAATACCTGAAGGCCTGCAGTACTGCAGAAAGCGCGTGACGTACATCAGGACACCAGGAGCGAGTAAGTCTGACACGTTCGCCCGCGAGCATTACGCCTATAAAGCGGGTTTCGCAGCATGGATGCGTCGGGCGTGGAAGCAGGCAGCGCCGGAATGGCTGAAACTCAGCAGAGAACAACAGGATCAACCCGCAGTCCAGGAGGAAAAATGAACACTGCTTTCATTCTGATGGCTCAGTACAACGGCCAGGCGATCATCCCACTGGACATGGTTTGCAAGGACTACTTTACGCACCTAACCACCGATATGTTTCAGCGCAAGGTCATGGCCGGGCAGATCAAAATCCCGATCACGCGGATGGAGCCGAGCCAAAAAAGCGCAAAGGGTATTCACATTACTGATCTGGCGGCTTATTTAGATCTGCAACGGGAGGCTGCGGTGAAAGAATTTAACCAGCTTAACGGATACCGCCGAGCGAGCTGATTCACTGCTTACCCCAGGCGCCAAGCTTCACGGGCGCCTGGATAACCTTCTCTAACCACGGCCATCCGGCATAGTGGTCCCCCCTCCCTCGCAGATGGGTATATCGACGTAACGAGTTCCAGTCACGATGCCCGGAAACACTGGCTACTCGCGGAATATCCCAATCCATTTCGAACAAACGGCTCACACCATCGTGTCGCAGATCGTGGAAGTGGAGATCTTCAATTTCCAGAAACTTGCATGCCTTCGCCCAAGCCGTGGAGATCGATGACGAGTTGTACGGGAAAATCTCCGCACGCTCTTTTGGCATGCTCTGCAGAATGCTCCATGCTTCATCTGGAAGGTGGCACCAAACGTCATTGCCAATCTTCTGCCCTGGGTTCTTCATGTCGCGCACCAGCACCCGCTGACCCGTTTCATCGACGTCTTCCCATCGGATTCGGCTGATCTCATCCTGTCGACGCGTGGAGAACACCGCGAAGCCAATAACCTTAAGCATGTTGATCGAACTGGGTCGACGTTGCTGCATGCCAGTGAAATGCTCGAGCAACTTATCCAGTTCCTCCTTGGTCGGCCGTCGGTCGCGTTCTCGGCTCTTCATGTTGTAGCCCAACTTCCGAAGCACCTTCCGAGCGTCCGCCATCGCGTGGGGGTCTACCTCATACCCCCAAGCAGGTCGCGCGATCGAAAGGACAGCCCCAAGGTGCGCCAGATCGTTGCCTGCAGTCTGCGGCTGAACACCACCGCCCTCCTTGCTCATTCGCCAAAGCGCAAAGTCCACCAACCGCTGACTATTGATATCTGAGTCCACGGTCTGACCAAAGTGCGATGCTGCAATAGCATTGAGGGTGGCTTCCTTGGTCTTTCCCAGCGGCCGGACCTTCTCCATTTCGGCCAGATATTGTTTGATCATGTCCTCTACGTTGACGCCCTTGCGGTTCGCGCGCTCAATCGCACCAGGCTGATCTAGCTCAGCCTCACGTCGCCGCACCCACGCTTGTGCCGCCTGTTTCCGGGCGAAGGTCTGGCTCTCTTGGTAGACTTGCGCTCCATCGCGAAACAGGCGTATCTGTGCCGTGTAACTGACTGAGCCATCGGTGCGTTTTCGTGCTCTGATCGTTGCCATAGTCGACTGGTACAATTCCGAAAGTGATTGGTACATTGTACCAGCGACATCGAAAAAACGCCTGAAAACGCCTAAAAACACGCTATAAATACGTTGAGCCAAATGGTACAAAATACCCACTCCAGCCCAGTAAACTCAAGCCCTGCGCTGTCTCGGCGGTTCTCCGTTGCGCCCATGATGGATTGGACTGACCGCCATTGCCGTTTCTTCCTACGCCTCCTGTCGAAGAACGCCTTGCTCTACACCGAAATGGTCACCACCGGCGCGCTCCTGAACGGCGATCACGAACGCTTCCTCCGTCACAACGAAGCCGAGCACCCTCTCGCGTTGCAGTTGGGCGGTAGCGTTCCGTTGGATCTCGCAGCCTGCGCCCGCATGGCCCAAGAGCACGGTTACGACGAGGTAAACCTGAACGTCGGCTGCCCAAGCGATCGTGTGCAAAACAACATGATCGGCGCGTGCCTGATGGGTCACCCGCAACTGGTGGCGGATTGCGTGAAGGCGATGCAAGACGCGGTGTCGATTCCAGTGACGGTAAAGCACCGCATCGGCATCAACGGTCGGGACAGTTACGCGGAGTTGTGTGATTTCGTCGGCACTGTCCGCGATGCCGGGTGCACGAGTTTTACCGTGCATGCGCGGATTGCGATTCTGGAGGGGTTGTCGCCGAAGGAGAATCGTGACATTCCGCCGTTGCGCTATGACGTGGCGGCGCAGCTGAAGGCGGATTTTCCGGAGTTGGAGATTGTGCTGAATGGCGGGATCAAGACGATGGAGGCCTGCCATGAGCATTTGCAGACTTTTGATGGGGTGATGTTGGGGCGTGAGGCTTATCACAATCCGTATTTGCTGGCGGAGGTGGATCAGCAGTTGTTCGGCAGTTCGGCGCCGGTGATCAGTCGGGCTGAGGCGTTGGCGCAGTTGCGTCCTTATATAGCCGAGCATTTGCTGGCGGGTGGTGCGATGCATCACATCACGCGGCATGTGCTGGGCCTGGGTACGGGGTTCCCGGGGGCTCGGAAATTCCGTCAGTTGTTGTCGGTGGATATTCACAAGGCCAAGGATCCGCTGGCGTTGCTGGATCAGGCTGCCGAGTTGCTTGAAGGGCGTTAATCCTCTCCTCTTACACTGCGCCAGGCGGATTGCTCCGCCTGGCGTCAGCATTCAGGCGGCCGCTGCTGCGGTCCAGTTGACCCAGCCAAACAGCCACGTTGCCAGAATCAACAAACCAAACGCGATCCGATACCACGCGAACGCGGCATAACTGTGGTTGGCAATAAACTTCAGCAACCCACGCACGGCGATCATCGCGAAGATAAATGCGGTGACGAAGCCGAGGGCGAAGACTGGCAGGTCGTTGGGTTGGAACAGGTCGCGGTACTTGTAGCCGGAGTAGACGGCGGCGCCGACCATGGTGGGCATGGCGAGGAAGAACGAGAATTCGGTGGCGGCTTTACGCGACAGGCCGAACAGCAGGCCGCCGATGATGGTCGAGCCGGAGCGCGAGGTGCCGGGAATCATCGCCAGGCATTGTACGAATCCGACTTTCAGTGCGTGAGACCAGCGCATGTCGTCGACGTGTTCGACGCTGATCACATGGCTGCGCTGTTCGGCCCACAGCATGATGATGCCGCCGACGACCAGGGCCACCGCGACGGTGATCGGGTTGAACAGGTATTCGTGGATCGCGTCGGCGAACAGCACGCCCAAGACCACGGCGGGCAGGAAGGCGATCAGCAAGTTGAGGGTGAAGCGTTGTGCATTGCGTTGAGTTGGCAGGCCTTTGATGATTTCAAAGATCTTCGGTCGAAACTCCCAGACGACGGCAAGGATGGCACCCAGTTGAATAATGATGTTGAAGGCCATGGCGCGTTCACCGCCGAATTCCAGCAAGTCGGCGACGATGATCTGGTGGCCGGTACTCGAGATCGGCAAGAACTCGGTCAGGCCTTCTACCGCACCTAATATCAACACCTGGAAAAGGGTCCAGAAATCCATTAATCCTCCGTCAGAGCGCTCTTGATGAGCGACCGGGTAATAACACTCAGGGGTTGAGTATCTGAAGTTACACAATTGGCGTATATGAAGATCAAAAGATCGCAGCCTTCGGCAGCTCCTACATTTGTAATGCATTCTCCTGTAGGAGTTGCCGAAGGTTCGGGCCGCGATCGGACGATCTTTTGATCACAAAGAATAGGTCTTATGAATTGTCACACTCAAGCCATGTTAGTAATCGTCGGCTGACGAACTACGCAGAAAATATTTAGGCCTTTTTGCAGAAAAAAGTTGCCCTGGCAATAAAGTGTGATCAATATCACATTATCCAGAGATGGCCAGACAGTGGCAATTGGACATGGACAAAGCCATCGCAATAAGCTCAAAATAGTGGCACCATTGCATATCGCCACCATCTAAGCAGTAGTTCACCCCTCCGAGAAAATCAACTAAAAGCTTGAAAAGCTTAATTATTGTTAGAAAACTCGCGAGACACGTCTAAAATCCGCGCAAATGTTACCAATTGTCAGTCACAGATGAGAACCGGTGCTTTAACATCCCGATGTCAGCACTAATTCGAGTCAATGCACGATGCTCTCAGGGAACTTAGCGACTAGAAGCCCGCGCCCGACAAATGACGAACCTGGTGTTCTCACTCTGGGTCGTACCCGTGGCGTGGCTGAACATTTTAGAGCGCTGGTCGCCAAGCATGTGCACACTGAGATGGCACTTGAGGCTAGTTCCTACACTAGCTCATATCAGCTGAATGAATATTGCGGCTCTTATCGGGCCATCTTTCTGGTCATCGACAACCCACAGGCGCTGGAAGACAATCTGGCGTTGGTGCAGAACCTGCGCAACGGTAACTTGAAACCGATCATTTGCGCGGTCATCACCGGTCGTGGTGCATTCAACAAGATCAAATACTATCTTGCCGGCGCGGACGCGTGTATCAAACTTAATACCGTTGCCGATGACGGTGCCGATTTGCTGAGTGAGTTCTTCAGCAGTGAAGAGTGGCAGCGCGATATCAACCTCACGCTTGATCCGACGCGTATCTGCCTGATGGACACCGGCAAGAAACTCGACATCTCGTTTGCCGAGATGAAGATCCTCGAAGCCTTTGCGCAAACCAGTAATCACATACTCAGCCATGATGAAATCGCCAGCATCATGGGCCTGAATACCAATTTCTACGACCCTCGAGCGCTGGAAAAATCGATCAGCCGCTTGCGTGGAAAAATCAAGGACATGTATGGTACAAACGCGATTCAGAGCATTCGCGGCTATGGCTATCGCCTGCTGCGGGGTCTGATATCGACTGCCTGACTCAAGGGCAGCCACCCTTTTGCATGCGTACGAAGGATCGTCTAATGCAACCATATCGTTCTATCTGCATCTCACGCCTATTAGAAATCAAGCAATTGAATGAGCGCGGCAACACGACCCATAACAATAAAACTCCATAACATAGCAGCAGTTCGAGTGGAATTTATCGAGGCCATTCTTGGGCCCAGACCCTGCCTATCGATTACTTCCGAGGAAGTCATTGCTCGCCTGCCGATTTATCTTTTAGCCAATTTTGGTGTGTATTTAGGAGAGAGACATGGAAACTAGTACAACCCTCCCAAGGAAATATTTTGTTGTCGTGACTCACAGCACAACGTCGCAACGTGAACTGGAAAGCATGTTGTCCAGCGAACGCTTCAATTCGTTTGGCAACTCTGAAGGTGTTGCATCGCCCTCCTCCGCGCCAATGGTGATGGAGTTCACATATCCAAGCGTCAGTCGAAAGAATGTTGCTCGCAGTATTGAGCATGATACCCAGCGAATCCTAGCGACTCTTGAGTCCGAATGGCTGGCTGCGCAAACCGCCAATCCTTTTCAAAGCATCCCGGCACTGACTGGCGAAAGCAGCAATATGCCACCAGTCATTGAAGGCGATCTGCCTTGCAGCGAAACCTGGCATCTCGACAATGATCAAGGTGCATTGGTCAAAGACGGTATCGAGATCAGTCTGACTGGTCTGGAAACAGCTTTGGTGAGGAAAATGCTCAATCATGAAGAGCGCGTTGTCAGCCGAGACGAGTTGATCCTCAGTATCGGTCGAGAGCCCGAGCAATATCGCGGTCTGGAAATGTGCCTGAGTCGCCTTCAAGACAAATTCAAAAGCGCCAGTAATGGTGAGCGCCTGTTTCGTGCTGTAAGAAATCGCGGTTACTGCCTCATTCAGGAAATCGTTGCGTAAACACGCAGCCGATTCCGCGAACAAAACAAACAGATACAAGTGCGATTACAAAAACAACAAGAGCACTCTGTTTGGCTTCATCTTCCTCCCTGAATTAACAATTCCCTGCCTCCACCCTCCAACAGTAACAAATACAACATCATTTATTCACCCCCCGCTCTGCGACCTTTTCTAACACTGCTCTATTTAATTATTAAAAAGTTGGCACTGTGCCATCTTGTTAGAACTCGTCAGACACCATTCCAGCCAATAACTTAGTCTATTGACTGACGACAGTTCGGCATATCGATGTTGTTACCTCAGGACACTCGTTAAAACAAAAACAATAAGTCTGCATAACAACTCGGATTTCAACTGTTGAAACCTGAATGGACGTCTTTTGGGGATACCGTATGGATCTTTCTCTAAGTATCAATCGAAGCACAGGCCTCAAGGGACTGACCTTTTGGGGCCAATGGGCGCTGGCGCAGGGCTTTGTCGTGACGCTGCTGTTCATCCTCGCCGAGCATCACACCGGGACGGTCGCGTTCTACTACCGAATGTGCGCCACTCTTGCGGTATTGGCCTCGGTGCCGGCGTATACGTTCAGCGGTGTTTATCGCAAACGCGATAACTACCTGACCGGTCTGGGTCGGCTGTTCATGGGTTGGTCGATGACCATGGCCGCGCTGGCTTGCATTGCGTTTGTTTGCCAGGCCGATGAGCTGTTTTCGCGGCAGGTGATTCTGAGCTGGGCGGTGTATGGCTTCCTCGGTCAGGCATTTCTCTATGCGCCGTTGCATGCGTTTTCCAAGTACTACCAGCGCTCGCGCAAAAGTGAACACAAGACGCTGATCGTTGGCACGGGCGACCTGGCGCTGGGTCTGGCGAAGAAGCTCAGTCAGCTGGAGAATCTGCCGTTGGTAGGTTTGGTCAGCAACGGTGATGTGTCGGCGCTGGGTAAAGATGCACCGCGTGTGGTCGGCGCTCAGGAAGACTTGCTGAAGCTGATTGAAGCCCATGACATCCGTCGTTTGTACATCACCCTGCCGCTGTGCGAAGCCGCGAAAATCGAAGCGATTTATGGCGATTTGCTGGGTGCCAGCGTCGACGTGGTCTGGGTGCCGGATCTGAACGCACTGACGCTGCTCAATCACTCGGTGAAAGTCGTGGACGGCCTGCCGGCGATTTACCTCAACGAGAGTCCGCTGACCAGCCGCCCTACTGCGGCTTTGAGCAAGAGTCTGGTTGAGAAAACCGTGGCGTTTCTGGCGATCATTGCGCTGAGTCCGATCCTGCTGATCATCGCCCTCGCGGTGAAGATCAACTCGCCGGGGCCGGTGTTCTTCAAGCAGGATCGCCACGGCTGGAACGGCAAGGTAATCAAGGTCTGGAAGTTCCGCTCGATGCGTGTTCACGATGACCGTGACGTGAAACAGGCCAGCCGCAATGACTCGCGCATCACCGCAGTCGGTCGCTTTATTCGCCGCACTTCGCTGGATGAATTGCCGCAACTGTTCAACGTGCTGCAGGGACACATGGCACTGGTTGGCCCGCGTCCGCACGCGGTTGCGCACAACCATTTCTACTCGGGAAAAATCCTCGCCTACATGGCGCGCCACCGGATTAAACCGGGGATCACCGGGCTGGCTCAAATCAGCGGCTGCCGTGGTGAGACGGACACGCTCGACAAGATGCAGAAGCGTGTGGAGATTGACCTGCAGTACATCAACAGCTGGTCGTTGTGGCTGGATCTGAAGATCCTGGTGAAGACGCCGTTTACGTTGCTGTCGAAGGACATTTACTGAGGTTCAGCGCTGCACACCGCAAGGGGACGAAAGTCCCCTTTTTTGTGCCTGGGATTTGAGGATGGAATCGGATCTTGGATGGATGCAAAAACTGTGGGAGCGAGCCTGCTCGCGAAAGCAGCGGGTCAGGTAATGATGATGCGGACTGTGCCGACGCCTTCGCGAGCAAGCTCGCTCCCACAGGGATTTGTGTTTGGCTCAAGCCTTGTGGCTAGACACATAACCTGTGGGAGCTGCGGTGCGACGATTCGACTTGCCAGCGATGGCGGTGGGTCAGCCAATATCAATATTGAATGTGCCGACCTCATCGCTGGCAAGCCAGCTCCCACAGGGATTCGGGATTGGCTCGGGATTTGTGGCGTGACAAATAACCAATGTAGGAGTGAGCCTGCTCGCGATGACGGTGTGTCAGGCAACAGGGATTGTCGACTGGTTTGACGCTATCGCGAGCAGGCGAAGGCCTACAGGGGATTTGTGTTTGGCTCAAGCCTTGTGGCTAGACACATAACCTGTGGGAGCTGCGGTGCGACGATTCGACTTGCCAGCGATGGCGGCGGGTCAGCCAATATCAATATTGAATGTGCCGACCTCATCGCTGGCAAGCCAGCTCCCACAGGTTTCAGAGGTGCTTCGGAGATCTGCGCTTACTCCGTAATCTTCTCGAAATTGCGATAGAACATGTCCCCTTCCCGGCTATCGGTCATCGAGTGCAGCTGGAAGCTGCGGTTCAAACGTGCACCACCGTCACGGGTCAGCGGTGCCCACACCAGGTTGGCGCGGCGCATGGTCGACATGCTCATCATTTCGTCGAACGGGATGGACAGGTAGAGGCCTTTGTCGAAACTACCCTCGCCATACTCGGCGCTGCTCGCCGTGGTGATCGTCGCCCAGGCACCAAAGCGCACACCATTGGAAAACTCGCGCGAGATGTCCAGCGTGCCGCCCCAATCCCCGGCCAGGTATCGCCCGACGCTCACCGCCGCCAGCGTATCGAACGGCAGATCCGTATAACCAGTGATGTGCCCGGTCACCACCGAGTAATCGCGCAGCGCAAAGCCCTGATCGAAATCCCGCTGACGCACCCAGTTGATATCCGCCCCCACCGACCAGCGCTCACCGGTCGGACGGAACAGCACTTCACCGCCCACACCGGCAAACATCGACTCCAGATAACCGCCATACACCATGCCATACAGGTCTTTATCCAATTGCTCGGCATGGCTGACCTGGAACAACGGCATGGTCGTGTTGGAGGTGGTCAGGTACTGACGCAAATCCGTGCGCACACGGGGCAAACCGCTCGGTGCGTCGTAGACGAATTTGTCGAAGTTGTTGACCAGGTTGGTGCTGAGCAAACCGTTCCACCAGGTGTTTCGATTGAAGCGGTACTCGGCGTCGGCATCGGCGGTGAATTGATAGAGCAAACCATCCGGACCACCGACGTTCTGCTTGAAGCCCAGGCCCACGCCATAACTGAAATGCTGCGGTGCTTCGGTGTAGAGGGTTTTCTCGTTGTGCGGCATCGCCGGGTTGATTTCGGTGGTGCGGTGCAGCGATACCAGCGGCTCTTCGTTGTTGATCACTTCACGGAAGGTCTGGCGCGGCACGCTGGTTTCTTCCACCGGCAAGTCGTAGCGCTTGTTGACCACGGTGAACCAGTCGATGTCGTCGTTGACGCTGTTATCCAGCACCCGGCTCGCCCGCCCGACAGCCTTGGGCGAATGGAAGTAACGCTGCTGCTCGCCGTAGACGATCAACTCGGAATCGCGCTGGGTAATGCGCTCGACTTTGTAGCCGGCATTCTGCTGCAGGCGCTGCGAAACGTTGGCCCAATCGACCTGATCCATCGCCGTGGTCGGTGCCTTCGCCGGCAGCGGTTCAGGGGTCGGGTCGTAAGTCTTGGCCGGCGCTTTGCGGCTGACGAAATTGGTGTGGAAGGTCACGCCGAACATCGCCGTATTGCCACGCTCCCACGCAGCGCTGAGGTCGATCGAATCGGTGACTTTGAACACCGCGCCAAGGTTGATCGGCGAGTCTTGCTTGATGATGTTGTCCTTCGGTTCGTTCTTGTAATCGTTGCCTTCGTATTCGAGTTTCAGGCTGAGGCGATCCCACGGCGTCTGGTAACTCACGCCGCCGAAAAACGAAGGTCGGCCACGAAAATACGAACCCGAATTGACGTCACCGGTGCCTTCCAGCTCTGGCCGGGTGTCGAAGCGATCGCTGACATAGCCCAGCGGGTTATCGATGTCGCCGCGATTGCCGAGATACCCCCAGGCAATCCCGGCGCTGAAATCGAAATTGTCATAGCGCTTGTTGGCGACGAAAAATTCACTGGAGAACAAACCCGTACCGCCGATGTCTCGGAAACCCAGCGCCACATCGGGCAGCCAGTGACTCTCCTGCCACAGCCGGACTTTGACGTCGACCGCCTTATCCTTATAGCTTTGGCTGCCGCTGAGGGCCTCCGAGCCGTACGGCCGGTTGGTGATCGCGGTGTAGCGAAACGAGCCTTCGAGCCAGTCCAGCGGTTGCAACGAAACGCTGTAGCGGCTGTACGGTTCGGTGCGGTTGGCGTTGACGCTCAACTCGCCGGCCGGCGCCATACGCGCGGTCGGCGTCTGCAACAGACCGGTGCCACCGAAGTCATTCTGGGTGATGCGCGGCTCGGCATGGGCCAGACCGCAGGGCAATAACAACACAGCTGCAAAACGTAACTTCAACGAACCACCTCGGCCAGCTGCGTGGCAATAAATTCGGCCAACTGCTGATTCAGTTCAGGTAGAGGCGGATCCAGATCATCATTTTTCAGCGGCACCAGAATCTTGCTGCCGGCCACGGGAAAGTGCCCGGACTCGCGATTCCAGTGGGCGATGCCGACCCGCTGCGAGGCGCCGTTGGGCTGAATCAGCCACAGATAATCGGCCTCGGCGTCGCTGAGAATCGAGCAGCCTTGCAGGTACTCACGAGCCTCCTGCAACGGCTGATACGGCAAGTGGCACGGCTCGGCGACGGCGCCCAGCACTTGCACTTCGTCGACGCGCTTCGGATAGACCAGGCGATCGCCATCGTCGAGACGAATGTTGCGTGCGAAGCCGACTTCCAACGCCACCGGATCGAGATCGGCGATCTGCCGCCCGGTTACCGGCATCTGCCGCACTTCCTCGGCCATGCGCTGCGCCAACGCCGCACGACTCGGCCGGTCGAAAAGCATCGACATGCGCTGCAGCACATCCAGATCAAACAGCACGCCGACCTTCAGCCGTGTCTGCTCCTCAATCAGCGACTGACGCAGCAATCCGCCCGCCAGCCAATAGCCTTCGGCATTCGGCACGGCTTCGCCGATCACATCGAGCAGGCGCCCGCCGGGTGGCAGCGGGACCGGCCCGGGGTTGGCGACATCGCCCGACACCGTGACCGCCGCCTGACTGACACTGGCGAGCAACATCAGGCCCGCCGATAACATCCTCAGGCGCATCACGGCAGGTGCCTGCGATCAGGCGTCAGCTGCACGACCTTGACGCGCAACTGCGACGTCAGTTGCTGCTCGCTCTGCAAGATGAAACCGTCGCGCGGGTCGACCCAGTAATGATTGGTCGCGCTCAGACCGATGGCCGGCGCGTCAATCTGTTCATCGACACGCAGCACGGTGTATTCCTTGTCGAGAATCTGCAGGGTTTGCTCGGAGCGGCGCGAGAAGCGGCTGTTGACGATCACCCCAACTTCCTGGCCCTTGTAGAGGTCGATCCAGCGCCGCGTGGTGAAACCGTCCGCCACGTGATGCAGACCTTGTTTGAACGGCGAATCGTCGGACAGCCGTGTGCCATCGAGATCGCCTTCCAGGCCCAGGCCGACGCTGCGCACGGCGAGGCCATCGCGCAGCAACAGCACCTGTTTGCCGGACGCGACCCAGAACTGCAAGTCTTCACGCTCGCGCATCAGCGCCAACACCCCGGAGCCGGACGGCGTGGTCAGTTTCAGTTGCGGATAGTTGACCGCAGCCACTTCGGCGGCCGTCACGTCCACTTCGTCGGGGCCGACGACCGCAGCCTTGAGGTTGTTCAGCGAAGCGCTCA
Organism: Pseudomonas sp. NPDC087690; assembly: GCF_044743175.1. Taxonomy (NCBI): domain Bacteria; kingdom Pseudomonadati; phylum Pseudomonadota; class Gammaproteobacteria; order Pseudomonadales; family Pseudomonadaceae; genus Pseudomonas; species Pseudomonas sp. NPDC087690. Next base: position 28,083 of record NZ_JBIUVX010000031.1, on the reverse strand, counting down.
TCAAAGGGTTACAGCCACACAGCAACGAGGCCGCCATCAGGCACAGGCCAACTTTCAGAATGTTCAAAGTCGGCGACCTTATTTGCTGTTGTTACTGTATTCGCTCCAGTTCTTCGCAGCGGAAGCGCCAGTACCGACAATCGATGCCGACGGCACCAATTGACTGATCAGACGGTTCCAGCGAGTCACGTTGGCAGGCCCGACATACACCACGTCCTGCGGGCGAACTTGGAAGTGCGAAGCGAGCGCCATGGCGGTCGGCGACTCGGCTTCGAGCTGATAGATCTTGGCCGGCTCAACGTCGAGATTTTCCACGCCACGAATGACGTACACCGCGTTGCCATTGGAGGTGGTCTGGGCCAGGCCGCCGACCGAACCGAGCACGTCGGTGAGGTTCATGGTTGCGGTCTTGAAGCTCAATGCGCGTGGCTGATTGACCTCGCCCATCACGTAGATGCGCTTGTTGTCGTTGTACGGCAGATACAGCTGATCGCCGCCCTTGAGGTAGACGTTCTGCAACTCGGAATCCTGTTGATTGAGCGAGTCGAGATTCAGCGGATAGGTGCGGCCCTTGCGCGTCAGCAGCAGCCCGGACAAATCGGCATTGTTGGTGTCGATACCGGCCGAGCCGAGGGCTTCGACCACGCTCAGCGGGTTGGTGGAAATCGCTTGCGGCCCGGCCTTGGTCACCGCACCGGTGACCACGACTTTCTGGCTGGCGAAACGCAACACCGCGACATCCACCTGCGGCTCGGCGATGAACGCCGACAGCCGCTGTTCGATATCCGAGCGCAGTTGCTGGATGGTCCGGCCGGCGGCCTGGACTTCCTTGATGAACGGGTAATACAGCGTGCCGTCGGAGCGCACCAGTCGGCCGTTGGCATCAATCTGTTGTTGCGCGCCGGACGGGGCCGTCAGCTCCGGGTGGTCCCACACCGTGATGTACAGGACATCGTTGTTGCCGATGCGGTACTCGGCCGGGGTCGCCAACAGCTCCGCCGGCAGCGACTCACGCTTTTGCGTGGCGCGGTTCATGGCAATCAGCTTGGGGGTGATCGGAATCAGCTCAACCCGGCTGCTTTCGCTGGCGCCCTGACGGGTGATGTCACTGGTGCTCAGGTATTGACCGGGGGAAAACATGCAACCTTGCAAAGCGAGACTTGCCAACATTAAAAGATAAACACTACGAGTCATAATGGCACTACGCTATTCAAGGGCGAATCCAAAAAGAAAGTCACCCGACTTGCGTCGGGCGACCTTGTACTGCACTAACAAATGTTCCTGTTAGTTATGCGTGCCGGTTGTACCGGTGGTACCTGTGGTACCGGTAGTACCGCCGTTGGCACTGCCACCGCTGTTGGACGCCGCTACTGCACTGGCAACCATTGCAGTACTGGCTGCCGGCGCTTGAGAAGCCGCCACATTGCCACCTACATTGGTTACCGCCGTCAGCGGTGCTTCAGCTGCGGCAGCCCAGTTGCTCAACATCGTCAACAGGGCAACTGCCATCACTTTCTTCATAACAACTCCTTTCTAACATTCGACCTGTTAAAAAACCGGTCTGAGTCAGAGTTGGTAGCGTTCAAGTCCGCAAAAAACGCGAACATGATCCGTCGTTCTTTCACAGTCTTACCCAACTGATAAAAGTCGAACGGCAGGTTTATATCTACGGACTTGCAAAAGGCATTGCCAGTGTAATTTCCCGACGTTATCTAACAACCTGACTGAAAATAACATCGAACTAAATGGCCATCATCGCAAGTAGCCTTTGGGATGATTCGATTGCCAGCGCCATGTATCGGCGACCATGTCCTGCAAGTTGCGCGTGGCTTTCCAGCCCAACTCTTTTTCAGCCTTGGAAGCGTCGGCCCAACTCTCGGCGATATCACCGCTGCGACGTGGCATCATGCGATACGGCACCGCTTGCCCGCACGCCTGTTCAAAAGCCTGCAGCACTTGCAGCACGCTGTAACCATCGCCGGTGCCGAGGTTCCAGGTATGAATGCCGCTGCGATCCGAGATCGACTGCAACGCCTTCAAGTGCCCATCCGCCAGATCGACCACGTGGATGTAATCACGCACGCCAGTGCCGTCGATGGTTGGGTAATCATTACCGAAGATCGACAACTCCGGCAGGCTGCCGACCGCGACCTGACTGATGTAAGGCACCAGATTATTGGGGATGCCATTGGGGTCTTCGCCCATGTGGCCGCTGTCGTGCGCGCCGATCGGGTTGAAATAACGCAGCAGCGCGATGCTCCAGCGCGGCTCGGCCTGAGCCAGATCGCGCAGGACATTCTCGACGATCAACTTGGACTGGCCGTAGGGATTGGTCGGTGTGCCCGTGGGGAAATCCTCACGAATCGGCATCTGTTCCGGCTCGCCATACACCGTGGCCGACGAACTGAACACCAGGCGAAACACCCCCGCCGCTGCCATCGCCTGGCACAGATTGATGCTGCCACCGACATTGGTCTCGTAGTAATCAAGCGGCTTGCGCACGCTCTCGCCGACCGCCTTCAGCCCGGCGAAATGCAACACGGCGTCGATGGTGTGCTCGCGGAAAATCCGGTCAAGCAGTGCCCGGTCACAGACATCGCCGCGGATCATCCAGGCACTCTTGCCGCAGATGCCTTCAATGGCGTGCAGGGCCGCTTCGCTGCTGTTGCAGAGATTATCCAGCACAACAACTTCATAACCTGCTTCAAGCAGCGCGAGTGTGGTGTGCGAGCCGATATAACCGGTGCCACCCGTTACCAGAATCTTCATAGCGCGGTCCGTCTGTGGATAAGTGCCCCGTGGTGTGTCAAGCCTCTTGCATGGGATATGTGTCGTAATCCACACAAATAAGGCGACAACAACCTCAAACAAATTTAGTTCAACGACTGGCAATAAATATTTTTGCAGGTCAAACTGTATTGCCGGGTACTTATTAGCACTCCCTGCGCACTAACCACTATCAACGCTTACCGACTAAAAATAACTAACAGCGCACTAACCGACATCTCATAACATTGCCATGTTTTAACAGCTCTGCACATTGCCATGAATAACCTGACTCAGGTATTAAATCACTCGTTCAATAATTATTGAAACTTGCACGCCCTCTATTAGTGCGCGCATCCGTCGCCTGTGTTCCATGACTGTCCAGGATACTTTTATGATTCGTAAATGTTTGTTCCCCGCTGCCGGCTATGGCACGCGTTTCTTGCCGGCCACTAAAGCCATGCCGAAAGAGATGCTGCCGATCGTCAACAAGCCGTTGATCGAATATGCCGTTGAGGAAGCGCGGGACGCCGGTCTGCAACACATGGCCATCGTCACCGGTCGCGGCAAGCGTGCGCTGGAAGACCATTTCGATATCAGCTACGAACTCGAACACCAGATTCGCGGCACCGAGAAAGAGAAGTTTCTTGCCGGCACCCGTGAACTGATCGACACCTGCACCTTCTCCTACACCCGTCAGGTGGAAATGAAAGGCCTGGGCCACGCGATTCTCAGTGGCCGCCCATTGATCGGCGACGAGCCGTTCGCTGTGGTGCTGGCCGATGACCTGTGCCTGAACCTGGAAGGTGACGGCGTACTCACGCAGATGATCCAGCTGTACAAGAAATTCCGCTGCTCGATCGTCGCCATCCAGGAAGTCCCGGCTGACCAGACGCACAAGTACGGGGTGATCGCCGGCGAGCTGATTTCCGACGGCATCTACCGGGTCAACAACATGGTGGAAAAACCGGCACCGCAAGACGCGCCGTCGAACCTGGCGATCATCGGTCGCTACATCCTCACGCCGGATATTTTCGACCTGATCGCCGACACCCAACCGGGCAAGGGCGGCGAAATCCAGATCACCGACGCGCTGATGAAACAGGCGCAGAACGGTTGCGTGCTGGCCTACAAGTTCAAAGGCCTGCGCTTCGACTGCGGCGACGCAGAAGGTTATTTGCAGGCGACCAACTTCTGCTACGAAAACGTCTATCTCAAGGGCCGCTGAGACGGCTCCCCCCACCCAACGAGGCCACCATGAACATTGCACAACATTCCGTAGAGGTTGAACGCGAGGTGGGTAACCTCGGGGTGATGAGCTGGTTGTCCCGCCATCAGCCGTTGCCCAGCGCCAACGAAACCTGGCTGGGCACGATTCTGCTGGTGGAGCGGATTGGCGTGTTTCCCGCCTCCGGGGATATCCGCCGGCCGCTGCGCGATCCATATCCGCTGCTCGCGCATTTGAAAAAGCTGTATGGCGAGCAGGCGCTGGAAATGGATGACCGTGATGGGCTGAAGGTGATCTTTGGTGACTGGCGTTTTCGCGTGCGGATTTGCTGCAACGACCCGGCGATCATCATCAATGTTGAGACCCGGTGCGATACGCGGTTGATGCCGCAGAAGATTGCCGAGTTGCTCGAGCAAGTCGACGCCTTCGAATAACTCCCCTCACCTTATCGTTCCCACGCTCTGCGTGGGAATGCATCCAGTGACGCTCTGCGTCACACAGCGAGGGGACGCGGAGCGTCCCGGGCGGCATTCCCACGCGGAGCGTGGGAACGATCACCGCTCTGGGGTTTTCGTGTTATTTAGGGGAGGCGTCGCAACGGTCCTTGGCGCCCGTGATCCAGCCATAAAAGTAATCGGCAATCACCTTCCCGCCCGTGGCCGGCACCGGGTGAATCTTGTCCGGGCCAATCATCGCCGCCGCGTAACGTTTGACGTCAGAGCCAAACGCACACTGAAGATTGGCATACCCCAGATGCTGCTCGCGTGCCCACGGCTCCAGCACCTGCGCATACGCCGACATCGGGTAAGCGCTGGAGCGCGTGGTGTCCTGGCGCATGATCAGGTTGATGCTTGCCGCCGGTTGAATCTCGCGCAGCATGCCCACCAGACCCTGAACGTTCTGCAGGTACTGCGCCGGCTTCACGCCGAAGCCCTGATCGTTGCCACCGAGCATGATCAGATAAACATCCGCAGGAATCTTCGATACCGCGGCTTTCCACTGCACCTGCCACTGCGGGTCTTGGTGATAGAAGTCCGCAGAGGCCGCACCGGAGGCCGCGAGTTTCGAAACCCGAACGCCTTTCTGATCGTTGCTCATCCATAAGCCGAACAACGTCGGCGAGCCCCTCACAACTTCCAGTTTGAAGGACCAGTCTTTCGCCGCCGAGAGGCCTGTCAGTGGCACTTCCTGAACGCCCGAACCCTCAAGCTTCAACGGTTGCCAGTCTTGCCCGGGCGCCCAGCGGTAGCGGATCTCGCTGGATTCGCCGTTGCCCAGATAAAGCAATTTCGCCTGAGTGACAGCAGTATCGATGCGCGGCGTCGCAGTCGCATCCACTTGCAACCATGCACCGGGCCGGCCTGTCACCGTGCGACTGTCCGGACTCGCCTGGCCCAGGTCTGACACTTTCCAGTCACCGCCAAAGTACTTTTCACTGCTGCGGGTGTATTTGAAATGCGTGCCGCCCAGCGCCGCGCCGTGATTGAAGCCGACATAACCGGGCCCGGCAAAACCGACCTCCCCGGCCACGCGCTGCACCAGTTTGTTCAGATAGAAATCCTGCCCGGCGCTGTAGCTGTCGCCAATCACCGAGACCGACAACACGTTGCCGGCCTTGCCTTCGCGCCACTGCGCAAAACGCTCACGGGCATCGCCCACCTGAACCACCGACGCTGCGACGGGTTGTGCGTCATCTACTGCCAACATGCAAAATTTCCTTCAGTCTGGAATGGCCCACTGAATACCGGGATGTACACAGATCAACTGTAGGAGCGAGCCTGCTCGCGATAGCGGTGGGTCAGGTAATGAAATGCTGACTGACAGACCGCTATCGCGAGCAGGCTCACTCCTACAGGGATTGTGTTCGACAAAGATCCGCTGCTCGCGAAGCTCTTAGCTGCTTTGGGTTTGCACCACCGGGGTAACGGGCACCAACGGTTTCTTCTTCGCCGCCCGCTCACCAAGAAACAACACCGAGGTGAAATTGAACCGACTGAAAACCATCGACAACACCACCGGCCCAAGCAAGCCACAACTCAAGCCGCCCAGCACCAGCAAGCTCTCATCCTTCACCCCCAACCGCCCCAGCACAAACCGCGACGTCGCCGCGAACAGCACATGAAACAGGAAGATCGCATAGGAATAACCACCCAGCCACGTCAGCGCTTTCGAGCGCACATCACTCGACAGCAACGCGATGCAAGACACGCAACCCACGGTCAATCCGATCAGGCTACGGCGATCAACAATCAACTCGCGATCAATCGCCGCCACGTACAGCAACGTCAACGAGATCAGCACAAATACCAACGGCCCGATCACCTTGAAGCGCTGCTTCAGCGCATCGACGTTCTCTTGACCAATCATCCCCGCGACAAAAAACGGCAACAGATAAATCGCGCCGTTGATCCCGAACGCATCGAACTTGAACGGCGGCAACAGAAACAACACTGCCGCAAACGCAAATAGCCCATACAACCGCGTCGCCGAACGCAACATCCCGCGCCACTCCAGCAGCCCGACGAACATGAAAATGATGAACACCGCCTGCAAGAACCAGAAGTGGTTGATCGGCACCCAGAACGACAACAACGCGTCGAGCACGCTTACGTCCTTGTTCACCCCCGGCCCCACCGCTTGCAGCACCGAGAACGGCACACCGACGCAAAACAGCGGCACGATCAAGCGACGTACCTTGCCGCTGAAGAACGCGGAAAAGTCATTGCCGCGAATTTTATAAATGGAATAGATGTACCCGGAGATAAAGGTGAACAGCGGCATGCGCACGTACACCATCGAATCGGCGATCACCCGGAACGGCGAGCCGATATCGATCTTCAACCCACCGCCCAACGGCCCGATGACGTGATAGAGCACCAGCAGCAGGCACGCCAGGCCACGCAGGGTTTCAATCTCCAGGGACTTTTTCTTGCTCGACATAAAGCACCCGCCTCAATTCAGAATTCGTGATTCAACCTGCACCGGTTTGTTCGCCCGCAGCATCAAGCCCAGCCCCACGAACAACACCGGCACCACCATCGAGAAGTGCCGGGCGAAAGAGCCGAAGTCCGGTTCGAACAACCCTTGCACCAGCAGAAACGCCAGCGGAATCGCGATCAGTTCCTTGGGTTTGGTCTGGATCGGCGCGCCTTTGTAGTCGGTCGAGGTGATGACTTTGAACAGCAGCAACGCGGTCATGATCATTAACGCCACGAAGATCACCTGACCGGGGCCGGACAGCAGAATCAGCTCCACCGGGAACGACAAGCGGAAGAAGATGATCATCGAGTCCAGCGCCTGCGAAACGAAGTCGCTACCGGTTAGCCAAGAGACGATCAAGGATTTGGAGCCCTCCTCCCCCGCCGTGCGCAGTTCGTTGTTGCTGGCGCGGATCGACGACACGGGGAAGCCCAACGCCACCTGGATCGCCATGGCCACGGCCAGGTAAAACAGGAACAGCATCAGAAAGAACGTCGTGCGCGACACATACTTTTTCATCACGCAGACACCGATCCACGACAGCGAAAACAGAATCCAGTAAGGCCGGATCAGCACGCCGTAGATCACCGCCGAGAGGAAAAAACCGCCGCGATATTTGCGCGTCAACGAACTGAGCAAAATGCTCAACACCGCCACCGACACGATGATTTCCTTGGTCAGGTTCTCCAGGAAAAACGAGCGCACGATGCCCCACAGACACAAGGTGCCGAAGATCGCCAACGGCATGCGCCGAAACACCACCACCGGAATCGCCGTGAGGAAAAAGTTGCAGAACATGCCGTAGGCCCAGGCATTGGTCAGGTTGATCCCGGTGGGCCGCAGCAGGAACGCCGAACACTCGTAGGACGAGCGATCCGGCGAGAACGGGTTCCAGAAATTGCAGTTGTCGGCACGGGCGTAAGACGACCACAAGGTCATCGCATCCGGGCCGGGATCACGGGGGATCAGCAGCGGCATCGCCACCGACAGAAACAGCCCGGTGAAGAGGATCAGGAACGACACATACGAATCGAGTCGCTTGCCACGAAACTCGATGCACGGCAGTTTCAGGCCCATGACAACGCAGCCTTTTTCGCAGCGGTTGCGCGGGTCAGCACGGCAATCACCACGAGCTGCACGATGATCGCGAAGACGTTGCCCCACGCCGCGCCATAAATCGAATAGTGCTTGATCAACAGATAGCTGACCGGCACCGAAATCAACAAACAAATGGCCGCGCTAGCCAGTGACACCCGACTGTTTTTCGAGGCAATCAAACCGCCCCAGACAATGTCGCCAATTGCGCGCAAGGCGAAGGAAAAAATCAGCACACCGAGAATGGCGTTGTCCGGACGCGGAACACTGGTTGCGACGTAATCGAGCACCACGTTGAAGAACAGATAGATCGCCACCGCCACCGCCGCCGACACCACCAGCGAGCGCATCACCCACTTGTTGACGAATAACTGCTTGACCGTGAACGCCTGCTGATCAGCTTGAAAACGCTTGGCCAGCACCGGAATCCCGACCACCGCCACCACCGCGTACGACAGCGCTTGCAAAGTGTTCGCCGCCGACCATGCGTACACGTATTTACCGAGGCTGGCGTAGGGTTCCAGGTCGATGATCAGAAAGCGCTCGGCGTACTGACTCAACGCGATCAGCCCGGTGCCGAGGTAGAACGGTAAGCCGGCCTTCCACACAGTGCCCGTCGCCAACGTGCCGCTTTCGCGGCCCTTGTGCACGTTCACCACAATCAGGTAACCGGCAATGATCACCAGCACATTGGCGGCGACCCACAGCCACAACACGCTGGCGATGCCCGACACCCAGCCGAGCATCATCCCGCCCACCGCCAGCACCGCCCACAGGCCGGTCTTGATGAAAAACAGCAGCGCGCCGGCGGTAGCTTTCTGCGCGGAAAACACGAACGAGTTGATCTCGAACGACAGGTGCTCAGTGAGCAACACCAAAGTCACGCAGAGGATCAGCATGGCCGTCGCTTCAACCTGCTGGAACAGTGAATAAATCAGCACTGTCACCACCGACAGCAGCAATCCCACCGCCAGATACAGCAGCAGGACTTTGTCGACCACCCGGCGCGAACTGCCGCCGACGCTGATCAGCCGATTGATCTCGGAACTGAAACCGACGCTGTAGAACTTCGAGGCGATCAACGAGGCCGCGACCACCACGCCGTAAAAGCCCAGCGCCTCATAACCGAGGTAATGGGTGATCGCCAACACCAGCAAAAACTTCGCGCCTAACGCTCCGCCGCGAAGCAGCAGCCGAAATATCATCGAACGACACCCTTGATGATCTCGTCCATGGCCACGGTTTTCGCTTCGATTTCCCGGCAGGTGTCGGTCAGGCGTTTGCCGAAATTCGACAGCGCGTTGGGCGCATATACCGTGTCGATGATCTTATCGACATCGATGTCGCCGCCATTGATCACCCAGTCCTCGACGCCCATGTCCTGATAGGCGCCAAAGCCTTTGCGCTCGTAGCTGATGTGGTACGCCGGCACGCCGGAAAGCAGCGATTCGATGGCGCCGTGCAAGCGCACGGAAATCACCAGGTCCGGTTGATACTTGGCAATCGTCGCTTTCAACGACAGCAGGTCTTCAGTGATGCCCAACTCGCGATAGAACGCGCCGTCATCGTTGCCGCGCACCGCGCTCTGCACCGCGCAGACCACTTTGCTTTTTTGCTTCAGGCGCTGCAGCAGCAACTTCAGGTTGGCAACGTAAGCGACTTTCTTGTCTTTGCTCCACTCCGGCGGCTTGCGCAGCACCACGCAAACCGTGGCCGGCGAAGCGGCGCAGCGGGTGAATTTTGGCTGCAGGAGGATCTTGCTCGCCAGCGACTGCACCGCCAGATCCGGTGCGCGATAGACATTTTCGCAGGCGTCGAAAATCGCCGAGGAACGGTTGTCTCGCACGAACACCGCATCAGCGCTGGCGTAGTGCTCGACAATCTTGCTGCTCTCGCCATGGAACGGGCCGATGCTTTGCGGCAAGTACACCGACGGCACTTTGCTGAGGATCGCGGTTTCCAGTTGTTTGGCGTGGCCGAGTTTCAACTTGACGTGTTCGAAGGCACTTTTCGAGCGCATATAGCCGCCACCGACGCCGACGATCAGATCGGTTTTTTTCAACAGATCCGCCAGCCCGGCGTAGGACTGGTTGAGAAACACCGCTTGTTTGACCCGCCCAAGGCCCTTGGCCGCCATCACCGGCGCATCGAAACGCGGGTGCGGCAAGTAGCTGAAAGAGTCCGGGTCGGAAGCCACCACACTGATCGCGGTGTCTTCGCCAAAGTTGCGCTGCACCAGGGCGATGGCCAGATCGACGAGCAGGCCGTCACCGGAGTTGGACGCACTGTAGCCATGCAAAATCGTTACGTTCATATGCTTGAGTTCTACTTAAAAAGTGGGAGCGCGATACAGGTCGTAGGTCTGGCGAATCATCAGCGCAGCGCTGAAACGCTCGCGGACGATGCTGCGCCCTTCGTTGCCGAGGTCGAGCAGGCGCGGCTTCTGGATTTTTTTCAGCACGTCGGCCAGCGCCTGGTGATCACCGGACGGGAAGACGTAGCCGGACACCTCGTTGGTGACCAACTCGGGCAGCGAGGTGCAGTTGCTGGCAATCACCGGCAAGCCCATGGCCATGCCTTCCAGCGGCACCATGGCAAACCCTTCCCAACGACTCGGCACGATCAGCGCATCGGATTGTTGATACAGCGCCTGCACTTCGCTCGGGGTGACCCACGGCAGGTACTCGACGCCGTCCATTGGCGGGCACTCGACCGCGTCCTCGTTGACGGCGCTGCCGACAACAGTCAGCTTCATGTCGCTGCGCTGAACCTTGGCGTAGGCCTTGAGCAGCACGTCGAAGCCTTTCTGATAATCGAGCCGACCGACGAACAGCAGATGAATCGGCGCAGGGCTGTCAGCCTTCGGCGCGTCATCGCGGTGATGAATGCCGTTATAGATGAGCTTCATGCGCTTGCGCTCGATGCCAAAACGCGCGGCTTTGTCGAGTTCGTACTGGCTGACGCAAATGATCACGTCGGTGACTTTCTGCAGCACTCGCTCGATCCACGCATAGACTTTCTGCTTGATCGGCGAGCTTTCCATCAAGAACGAAAACGCATGCGGGCAGTAAACGATTTTCGGCTTGCGCCACGGTCGCAACAGCACGCACACGCAACGGCCGATGACCCCGGAAAAGGTGCTGTGCAAATGCACCACATCGGGTTTTTCCTTGAGCATCACCTGCGTCAGGCGCCAGGCGAAACGCAGCAACGACGGCACGTTGCGCCCGGTGCGAGGGAAGGTGCGGATCTGTTGCGCGCCAATGCCGTGCAACTCTTCGGCCTGATCCTCCGGCACCAGATACACCAGTTCGTAGTTCGCCGCATCGCCTTCCGGTGAAGCCGAAATCGTACGGATAACGGTCGCGACGCCACCTTTGATCGTCTCTGCCACGTGCAGTATTTTCTTCACAAATCACCCACTTCAAACAGGAAAAAACAGTCGCTGACAGTCAGGATTTGTCGGACGCGTATTCGTAGTTGTAATAGCCGTAACCGCCGTTGCCGTAGTAGCTGGCCGCACGCTTCTCGACGCCGTTGAACACCGCGCCTTTCAACTCGATGCCGTTCTGCGCGAAGCGGCGAATGGTCAGTTCGATCTCCTTGGCCGGGTTCACCCCGAAGCGCGTGACGATCAGGCTGATCCCGGCTTCACGGCCAACGATGGCCGCATCGGTCACCGCCAACAGCGGCGGCGTATCGATGATCACCAGGTCGTAGCGCTCACTCAGTTCGGCGAGCAAATCGCGGAAGTTGGCGTGCATCAACAGCTCGGAAGGATTCGGCGGCACCTGGCCGCGACTGATGAAGTGCAGGTTGTCGATTTCGACTTTGTTGATCGCCTGATCGATGCTGCAGCGCTTGACCAGCAGGTCGGACAAGCCGTTGGTGATCGGCGTGTTGAGGGTTTTATGCAGGTGGCCTTTGCGCATGTCGGCATCAATCAGCACCACGCGCTGACCGCTCAACGCCATGACCGCGGCGAGGTTGGACGAGACAAAGGTCTTGCCGACTTGCGGGCTCGGCCCGGAAATCATGATGCGGTTGTTGGTCGAATCGAGCCCAGCGAAATGCAGGCAGGTGCGCAGGCTGCGGATCGACTCGATCGACAGATCCGTGGGGTTACGCAGGGCCAGCAAGTACGCCGGCTTATCGACGCCGTCGCGGGCGCGACCTTTTTTGTTGTCTTCTTCATCTTGCAAGGCGCTGTACGGAATCGACGCATACACCGGCAAGCCGAGTTGTTCGATGGCTTCCGGGCCTTCAAGGCCACGGCTCAGGGATTTGCGCAGCAGCACCAGCGCCACGCCGACGAAGGCACCGAGGAAGGTGGCGATCAGCACGATCAAAGCCTTCTTCGGTTTGACCGGACTGGTGAGGTCGACATCCGCCGCATCGACCAAACGCACATTACCCACGGCGCCGGCGCGGACGATGTCCAGCTCCTGGGATTTGTTCAGCAACTGCGTGTAGATCTGCGAGGCGACTTCGACATCGCGGGTCAGGTTGAGCAATTCCTGTTGTGTGGCGGGCAGATCGCCGACCTTGCCTTCCAGCGACTTCTGTTGCTGGGTCAGTTCGCCGATCTGGCTCATCAACGCGCGATAGGCCGGGTGCTGTTTGGTGAACTTGCGATCCATCTCCGCCTGCTGCATTTTCAGCTCGGAAATCCGTGTTTCCAGCGCCACCGACTGGCCGAGCACCGATTGCGTTTCCAGGGAGATGTTCACGGTTTTGCCGTGGGTCTGGTAGGCGTTCAGCGCATCGCTGGCCTTGGCCAGATCACGTTTGACCTGCGGCAACTGGCTTTGCAGGAAAGCCAGACTCTGCGCCGCTTCCGCCGAGGTGCGACGCACGTTCTGATCGACATAAAGTGCGGCGATCTTGTTGAGAATCTTCACCGCTTCAGCGGCGTCGCTGCTGGCCAGCGCCAGTTTGATAATCCCCGATTCCTTGCCCTGCTCGGAGATGTCCAGCGCGTCCTGATAACCCTGAATGGTCACGATCCGTGGGTTGCGCACCACTTCGAAACGGGTGCCGGGGTTGGCCTGCAATTGGGTGATCTGCCCTTCTATGCCGTCTTGTGCGAAGGCTTCACCGGCGACGCCGTCGACCAGCAGGTTGTCGTTGTCATCGAGCAACTGGAAGTGCTTCTGTTCACCCGCGATCAGGGTGAGTTTCTTGCCCAGCAGTTCTTTCGGCAGGTTCAGTCGGGCAAACTCCAGACGCTCACCGCCCCAGGCGTAACTGTTCAAGCCGAAACGCGGCGCGGCGACGCTGGTCTCGGTTTCACCGCGATAACGCCGGGCGAGAAAACCGCCAATCATCGGGAAGGTGTTGGGGGTGACATCGATGTCCAGGCGCAGGTCGTCGACGGTTTTGCCGATCACCGCGCGGGATTTGATGATGCCGATTTCGGTCACCGACGGCGATTGCCCACCGAGCATGCTGTTGAGGTCGGAGAAACCGAGCATGTCGTTCTTTTTCGGTTCGACCTGCACCAGCGCGTTCGCCAGGTACACGGGCGTGGCCAACACCGCGTAGGCCACACCGGTGACCATAAAGGCTCCGGTCAGTGCGCCGATCAACCATTTCTGGTCGATCAAACTGCCGAATATACCGAGCAGATCAATACTGTCTTGATCATTGTCGCGGGTGCCGATTACGGACGGTAACTGCATAAGTCTGTTCTTACCATTCATTGATCTGAAGAATATTCATCAACGCGCGAGGCGTTGTGCCCATGAGCTGACAGCATCTTCAATCAATGCATGGGCATGAATAAAAGCGGCCTTGCCTTGACGATACGGATCTTGTATTTCGCGCTCGCTCTGCCACTTGCCGAGCAGAAACACTTTGCCTCTGGCGTGAGAGGCAATGTTCAGCACTTGATTTACATGCTGCTTTTCCATCACCAGAATCAAATCCGATTCATTGACGATGTCGGCTGTGAGTTGCCGCGCCTTGAACGTTTCGGCACTGTGCCCGTGATCTTCGAGGACCTGCCGGGCCGACGCCTCGACACCTTCGCCGACCCGTGCGGCAAGGCCTGCGGACGTCACGGTAATCGCCGAGGAGGCCAACGCATTGCGCAATAACAGCTCTGCCGTCGGACTTCTGCATATATTGCCAACGCAGACGACTAGGATCTTTCTGAACAAGGTTTTACTTTCCTGTGTAATGTCAAACGGCCAACATCCAGAGAGCATTTGAGTGAACCCTCAAGAACTTCCTGCACTCAGAAATAGATTCGCCCTGTTAGTACCGAAGCATTAAGTACCACAGCGTTTAAAAGCACCCCAACCACAATTAACGGACTAAAAATAACTGTGATTTTCGGCTGTTTGATTTCCGACAAAAAATAACATTCGCGCACTAAGTGCCATCATCTTGTTCGAAAACGGGGTAACGAGATCAATATTCGTAGTTGTCACTTCTCTTCGGGAGAGCAGACATGAAATCAGCACATCTCAAACGACTCGGCGCGCTGGCGCTGATGACACTGGGTGCAACGACTCAACTTCACGCCAGTGAAACGTTCCCCAATCTCCCTGCGAAGAACATCGGCGTTCAGGTGAAGATTCAGAACTTCTCCGCCGCCGATGCTGCGCAGATCAAAACGGCTGGCTTCGGCTTTGTACGCTTCGGTGTGTGGAGCGACAGCCTGACGGCCAAGGCTTATCAGCAACAAGTCAGTGACGCTTTTGCCGCGGCCAGGTCGGCGGGCCTGCCGGTTCTGCTGACGGTTCGCGCCATCAAACCGTTGCCCGCCGGGTCTGCTGCCGATCTGGCGACGGCTGGTGAAGGCTTTGCCAAAGCAGTGACAGGGTTGCAACAGTCGTACAGCGCGCAACTGGTGGCGATCGAACTATGGAATGAACCCGATCTGGAAACCTATTGGCCGACGGGCAAGTTCGACACCACGTTTGTGCCGTTCATGAGCGCGGTGTGCAAGACGCTGCAAGGACAACCGTCATCGACGCCGGTGGTCGGTTACGGCTTCGCCCGGCCACCCAGCGCAGGTTCGGCCTCCACCGTGGCACTGAGCCGTATCGTCAGCGAATACCCGAAATGCCTGAATGCCGTGTCCTATCACCCGTATGGCATGACGGCCACGCAGATCAGCAATGCGCAGGCATTCATTCAGCAGAACTTTCATCTGCCGGGGGTCATCAGTGAATGGGGCATCTCGGCACTCGCGTCCAATGGCGGTGCCGAAGGTCAGGCGAGCAAGATCAACGCGTTTATCGGCGATGTTAAAAAACTCAACATCCCGCTGACGTCCATCTATGAATGGAAGAACAGCGCTTCGGGCAGCAATGAACGCGAGAAGAACTTCGGCCTGCTGACGTCCGATGGGCAACCCAAACCGGCGCGAATGTCGGTCGAAACCCTGCTGAACGCCCAATAGCGCTTGTGCAACCGATCTGTACGCAGTTCGGTTGCTTTGAACCTGTTGGTCGTTTTGGCATCGTATTCATCGATAGCGCGCCCCGCCTTTCAAACAATTGTTTTCAGGTTGTTGCCGCAGGGGCCATCGATACACGCACACGCCCTTGAGTGACCGCCAACGCTCGGGTAATGTCATCAGACCCATAGGATAGAGCACGCCCATGACTTCCAAGCTGGAACAACTCAAACAGTTCACCACCGTTGTTGCCGACACTGGCGACTTCGAAGCGATCTCCCGGGTCAAGCCGGTAGACGCCACCACCAACCCTTCCCTGCTACTCAAAGCCGCGGCGATTCCGGCCTATGCCGAGCTGCTGAATGCTTGCGTCAGCGACTGCAAGGGCGATGTCGGCCTGGCCAGCGACCGTTTCGGCGTCGCGGTAGGTCAGGAAATTCTAAAAGTGATTCCGGGCCGTATCTCCACTGAAGTGGATGCGCGCCTGTCGTTCGACAAGGATGCCGTGCTGAAACGCGCGCATCGCCTGATCGAGCTGTACGACAAGGCCGGCATTGGCCGTGATCGCGTACTGATCAAGATCGCCTCCACCTGGGAAGGCATCCGCGCCGCCGAAGTGCTGGAGAAGGAAGGCATCCAGACCAACCTGACCCTGCTGTTCTCCTTCGCCCAGGCCGCTGCATGCGCCGATGCCGGCGTGTTCCTGATTTCGCCGTTCGTGGGCCGCATCTATGACTGGTACAAGAAGGCCAACGGCAACGACTACACCGGCGCCGATGACCCGGGCGTGCAGTCGGTGACGCGCATCTACAACTACTACAAAGCCAATGACTACAAGACTGTGGTCATGGGCGCGAGCTTCCGCAACCTCAACCAGATCGAGCAACTGGCCGGTTGCGACCGCCTGACCATCAGCCCGGACCTGATCGACAAGCTGGCAGCCGATACCGGCAAGCTGGAACGCAAACTGGCGCCGGGACATGCCGGTGAAGCGCGTCTGAGCCTCAACGAGGCGCAATTCCGCTGGTTGTCCAACGAAGACGCGATGGCCACCGAGAAGCTGGCTGAGGGCATTCGTCAGTTCGCTCGCGACCAGGAGAAGCTTGAGGCGCTGTTGCAGGCCAAGCTGTGATTTGAGTTGGTGAAATGCAAAAAGGGCGAACCTGTGAGGGTTCGCCCTTTTTAGTGGCGGCTGGAAATATTCGGCGTTCTTGCGGAAGCTATCGCGAGCAGGCTCACTCCTACAGGGGATCTGTGGAGTGATTGCGATTGTGTGTTGAATGAAGAACCCTGTAGGAGTGAGCCTGCTCGCGATAGGGCCAGCAGCCCCTACGCCATTTCAGGCCATTAATGTCTTTCGAGGGCATTCACCAGGTCATGGAACGCCTCACGATTGGAATCGTTCAGGCCCATGAGGATCTTGTGCGCTTCGAGCACCTTGATCCGCACCACTTCTTCCGACTGGTCCTGATCCGGCAGGTCGTCCAGGCACTCGGGGCATGGCACCGGGTGATTGACGATGTTGAACACCTGCTCGAAACCCATCGATTGCAGCAGACGGGTGATGTCATCGTGGGTGGTGA
The DNA here is from genome assembly GCF_044743175.1 of Pseudomonas sp. NPDC087690. Taxonomy (NCBI): domain Bacteria; kingdom Pseudomonadati; phylum Pseudomonadota; class Gammaproteobacteria; order Pseudomonadales; family Pseudomonadaceae; genus Pseudomonas; species Pseudomonas sp. NPDC087690. The sequence goes on along the minus strand of NZ_JBIUVX010000031.1, from coordinate 11,024 downwards.
CGACGGTCGGCAACAGCCCGACCTTCTGCCGCGACAGGATTGACAGTTTGGCCAACAGACCCAATGTCGTGCTGTCGATGCTGCGGGTTTCGGTCAAATCGATCACGATCGCGTTGAAATTCAGCGCGGTGAAGATTTTCTCAATAGTCGCATCCAACGCCGAACACAGGGTCAGGCGAACTTCACCGACGAACTTCAGGACGAAGGTGCCGTCCTGCTCGGCGAACTGGATTCTACCGGTACTCATTAAAGATTCCTGCTCAACACCAACAGGGCGATATCATCCGGCATCTCCCCTAGCGTGGCCAATCCAAACACTTGCCGCAGACCATCCAGGCTGCCGCCCGCCGACTTCACCCGTTGAGGCAAAGCGGCTTCTTTTTCTTTGAGCGTAGGTTCTGGCAAAAGATCCAGAATGCCATCGGACATCAGCGTCAGGCTGAACGTCGGCGGCAGCTCAAGCACGTGATCTTCGTAGGTGGCTTCATTGAAGAGCCCCACCGGCAGACCACGTCCTTCCAGATAACGAACACTGTCAGGCGTGTACAACACAGGCAACGGCAGATGGCCGCCGATGCTATAGGTCAACAAACCGGTCTCCTCGTCGATGACTCCACCGACCATTGTGACGTGTTTACCCAGCTTACAACTGATCAGCCCCCGGTTGATATGACCAAGGACTTCCGAAGGCTTGAATTCCGGCAATGTGCCGTTGCGCTTGGATTCAAACAGCAAGCGCGTGGTCATGAACTTCAGCAGTACGGTGACGAAGGCTGAAGAGGCGCCATGCCCGGATACATCCGCCAGGTAGAATGCGACCCGGCGCTCGTCGACACGGAAGTAGTCGACAAAATCACCCGACAGGTACAACGACGGGATGATCTGGTGGGCAAACTTGAACTCGTCGATGCTCCACGGACTTTCCGGCAGCATGTTCATTTGCACCTGGCGACCGGCGTTCTGGTCTTCCTGGAGCAGGTTCAGGCTGGCCTCAAGCTCGCGGTTGGCCTTTTCCAGCTTCTCGCGGTAGCGCTGGTTCTCCAGCAGCAGACGCGCACGATCCAGGGCCCGGCGCACAGAGTGCTCGAGCACAGCCAGATCTTCGAGAGGCTTGATCAGATAATCCGCTGCGCCCAGGCGCAGGGCTTCGACCGCGTCGTTCATCACCCCGGCACCCGAGACCACGATCACCGGCGTTTGCGGTGAGAGCTCGGTGACCTGACGGATGAGTTCGAGACCGCCCATCTGCGGCATGCGCAGATCGCAGATGACCAGGTCGGGCGTGTCTTGCTCGAATACCTGAAGACCCTGTTGGCCGTTGCTGGCCTGCAGGACGCTGAAACCACTGTCTTCCAAATAGGCCGCGAGGCTCGCGCGCACTACTTCGTCATCATCGATTATCAGCAGCGTGGCACTGGTTTTTGGCATGTGGGCAAACGGCGCCAGAATTAGGTTGGCGTAGTTGGCGGAGCTTAATGGCCCTGCACTGACTACTGGATTCGCTTTCTAGCCTCTCTGCTGCACCGCTTTCGGGCATAGGCCTTGAACGCGGTTGCACCAGAGGTGCCCTTCTAAGGCGCAGACGGTACTCCCATCCGCAGAGCGTTTCAAGCATGCGCCGATGGTCGCTTGACGACTTTACTTGTCAAATCACCGAGAGTTATAAGAACAGCTCAAACCGTAACCCAATGGAAGGACGAACCTATGAGTCAAACCAGTCGGGACTACAGCGAAAAGCGCGATTTCATCCGCATGCGGGTCGATGCCGATGTCGTGTTGATTCATGAAGGAGATGAAGTTTCAGGCGTTTGCATCGACCTCTCCAGCAGCGGCATGCAGGTCGAAGCGCCGCAGCTCTTTGCGGTCGGCGACCGATTGAGCGTACGCATCGACTCCGATCACGCGGCACTCAGCGGCCTTGAAGCTGACACCGAAGTGGTCTGGGTCCGGGCACAGGACGGCGGCGGCCAGAAGCTCGGCCTGATCATTGTAAAGATGAAATAGCTACACACAAAAAAGGCGACCCGAAGGTCGCCTTTCTTTTTACCGGTCGAGATTAAAAATCGTCTTCGACCTGGCCATCCTTCACCTTGAACTCGCGGTTCTGCAGGTAAGCATTGCGGATGAAGGTGTACTTGTCGCCGCTGATCAGCTTCTCGCTCGACAGCAGGCTGGCGCGGGTGTCGACGATGTTCAGACCGAAGATCGAGTTACGCGTAGGTACGTGGTCGATGTAGCGGTACATGCCGGTGTAGCTGTCGACGTATTTCGACGGCGCATCACGCAGAGTGCTCGGGCCCATCAGCGGCAGCATCACGTACGGACCGCTGCCCACACCCCAGTAGCCCAGAGTCTGGCCGAAGTCTTCGTCGCTGCGATTCAGGCCCATCTTGGTGCCGACGTCGAAGAAGCCGAGCAGACCGAAGGTGGTGTTGAAGATCAGACGTGCGGTGTCGACGCCAGCAGCAGCCGGTTTACCCTGCAAAACGTTGTTCGCCAGGTTGGTGACGTCACCAACGTTGCGGAACATGTTGTGAATGCCGTCTTCCAGAAACTGCGGAGTAACGAACTCGTAACCCTGCGCAAGAGGCTTCAGCGCGTAAGTGTCAACGAAGTCGTTGAACTGGAAAATCGGGCGGTTGACGCTTTCCCAAGGGTCTTCTTCTGTTGCCGCCTGAGTGGCGAACGGCGCCAGCAACAGGCCGGCACATACACTTAGCTGAGCGAGCGGATAGCTCCAGCGCATAGAAAAACTCCTTGGATTTGTACTGTCGCGGACATCGGGGCCCGGGCATTAAGGTCGCTAGTATAAGCGTAAACGCCGGTTTGGACAGTCGGCCAATTGTGCAAAGTTGTAGGACGCTTCCCACGCCGCGCTTCACATAGCCGTCACGCTACTGTCACCTGCAATGACTAGCCTTATCGGTATTTCAGGGACGCTGCCATGACTCACGCCGAAACCTTGCCCCTCACTGCGTCCAGCCTGACCGCCGTACTGTTTGGACTCAGCGGTTGTCTGGTGGATTTCGGTGCTCGCGCTCGTCTAAATACCGTCGCCCGGCCCGAATATGCCGAGGCCACGCCGGGCGCGCTCGACAGTCTGCACAGTTTGCAGCGCCAGCAGATTCCCTGCGCCTGGCTGGATGAACTGCCCCCTGCCCTCGCCCAATCGTTGTCCGCCTTACTGCCGGCATCGATCAAACCTGCGCAACATTCGGCAACACTCAATCCGTGGCCTGCGCCGAATGCCTGCTGGCAAGCCCTGATGGAGTTGAACGTCGCCAGTCTGGACGGCTGCGTATTGGTCAGCGGTGAGCCGCGGCTGTTGCAGGCTGGCCTGAATGCCGGGCTGTGGACCATCGGCCTGGCCTCCTGCGGCTCGCTGTGTGGCCTGGCGCCAGGTGAATGGCAAGCCTTGAGCCAGAAAGAACGCGAACACCTGCGTGGCAAGGCCACCGTGCAACTCTTCGGGCTGGGCGTGCATTCGGTGATCGATCATCTGGGCGAACTCGACACTTGCCTGGCGGATATCAGCTTGCGCCGGTTCAAAGGCGAAAAGCCCTGATCGGGATCATGCAGGTTTGCCGGGAGTGGATTAATCTAAAGGTCAGCCATAGACCTTTGGCGCGCGGCTGCGGTCAATGCCAGTGCCTATTGATAAAAGGAAACCACCATGCCCGCCCAAGAACTGCAAAAACAGCTCGATACCCTGCGCGAGCAGCTGGAGCAGAATCCGCCGCTGTCGGAAGTCGAACGTGAAGACCTGCATGCGCTGATGGCGCAGATTGAATCCGAAATTCAACTGGAGACTGCCACACAAGACGCCAGCATCGCTGACGGCGTCAATCTGGCGGTTGATCGCTTTGAACTCGAACACCCGGCCATTGCCGGCACCTTGCGCAACATCGTCAACGCGCTGGGCAGCATGGGGATCTGACTCCCCCCGAAACGCAAAAAGCCCTGCCATCACTGGCAGGGCTTTTTCATTTCAACTTTGGCAATGCATTCCCCGTAGGAGTGAGCCTGCTCGCGATAGCGGTGTGTCAGTTAACATCATCGTCTGCTGACACACCGCTATCGCGAGCAGGCTCACTCCTACAGTTGATCTTTATTGACGCACGAGCCGGTGGTTCGGCAGCTGTACGCTTTCGGTGCTGCGATACGGGTTGATATCCAGGCCACCGCGACGCACGTAACGGGCAAACACCGTGAGTTTCTCAGGTTTCAACAAGCGCTGCAGATCGAGGAAAATCCGCTCCACACAGTGCTCATGGAAGTCCGAGTGCTGGCGGAAGCTGACGATGTATTCGAGCAGACTCGCATGATCAAGCGCCGAACCACGGTACTCCACCACAACGCTGCCCCAGTCCGGCTGACTGGTGACCGGGCAGTTGGATTTGAGCAGATGGCTATACACCGTCTCCTCGACAACCCGCGAATCATCGCAACGCAGCAATTCCGGGCGCGGATGTTCATAGTTGCTGACGCTGATATCCAGATCGTCGATGCATACGCCCGGCAACGCCACAACGCCTTCCGCTTCAACGTCCTTCAGGCTGCGAACGCGCACCCCCACCGGTTTGCCGGCGGCGGCCGACAAATCCTTGATCAGGGTCGCTTCCAGGGACGCCACGTCGGCAAACGCCGTCTGGTTCAGCGAGTTCAGATACAACTTGAACGACTTCGACTCGATGATATTCGGCGAATCCGCCGGGATGCTGAATTCGCCGATCGCCACCACCGGTTTACCCGACGGCAGCAGCCACGACAACTCGAAGCAGTTCCAGAAATCCACACCTTTATACGGCAGGGTTTCGGCGGTCAGGCCCAGCTCGGCCCATTTCGCGGTGCGCGGAATCGGGAACAGCAGGGACGGCGTGTAAGTGGCGATGTATTCGCTGGATTTGCCCAGCGGCGAATGTTCGGCTGCGGGATGCATGGCGGAAACCTGACTGAATAATCAGCGGATTCTACCAGCCTTTGCCCGCGCCTTTGAGTGCTTACTGACTGACCGTCAGTTTGCCGACCATACCCGCCTGATAATGCCCGGGAATATTGCAGGCAAATTCCAGACTGGTGGCCTTACTGAAGGTCCAGGTCAGCTCGGCGGTTTTACCTGGCTCGACCAACACGCTGTTCGGATCATCGTGCTTCATGCCATGGCCCATCGCTGCGTGATCCATGCCGGCCATATCGTGGGACATTTCCTTCATGCCGGTAGGCGTAAGCATGCCGCTTTGCTGCATCTGCAACATTTCCTGCTGGTGTTTGGCGTGCATCGCCGCGTCACCGAGGTTGAATTCGTGCAGCAGCTGGCCTTTATTCACCAAGACAAAACGAACGGTCTCACCGGCCTTGATCTGAATGGCCTTGGGATCGAAGGACATATCGTTTAGCACCACTTCAATGCTGCGTGTGGCTTGGGCGGCAGGCGCTGGCTGGCCGAAATCGTAGGTGTGCGCTGGCGCGGCCCACACTGGCGAGCTCAGCGCCAACAGACAGGCAGCCAACGTCAAGGATTGGCGTAAAAACATGGTCGTTCTCCAACAAGATAAGGTTCAGCTTATGGGAAACTTTAGCCGGCCTGCGCTGGCATCTACCTGACAGGCAGATTACAACTTTGTCAGGTTGGCGTTTGTCGCCTGCGCTCACGGTATAAAGCTTTCGTTTCTACACCCCCGAACAAACCCGAGTCGCCCATGAAACTGTTGATCGTCGAAGACCAAGCGAAAACCGGCCAATACCTGCGCCAGGGCCTGACCGAGGCCGGGTTCAACACCGAACTGGTGGCCGACGGCAACAGCGGTCAGCAATTGGCGCTGAGCGGCGATTATGCGCTGCTGATCCTCGACGTGATGCTGCCCGGGCGCAGTGGCTGGCAGATTCTGCAAGCGGTGCGCAGCGCCGGGCTGGATACGCCGGTACTTTTTCTCACGGCCAAAGACGCCGTGGAAGACAGGGTTCATGGCCTCGAAATCGGTGCCGACGACTATCTGGTCAAGCCCTTCGCTTTCTCCGAACTGCTGGCGCGGGTGCGCAGCCTGCTGCGTCGTGGCAGCGCTACAACCCAGGAAACCAGTCTGCAACTGGCCGATCTGCGCCTGGATCTGATTCGCCGTCGGGTCGAACGCAGTGGCCAACGCATTGATCTCACCGCCAAGGAATTCGCGCTATTGGAAATGCTTCTGCGCCGTCAGGGTGAGGTGCTGCCGAAATCGCTGATCGCCTCACAGGTCTGGGACATGAATTTCGACAGCGACACCAATGTCATTGAAGTGGCGATCCGCCGTTTGCGCCTGAAGATCGACGACGAATTCCCCAACAAACTGATCCACACCGTGCGCGGCATGGGTTACGTGCTCGAAGAGCGTGGCGCCTGATGCGTCGGCTGTCATTGAGCTCGCGCCTGGCCTTGTTGTTCGCCGCTTGCACCGCTGTGGTTTCACTGTTCGCCGGGGTGCTGTTCAACCGCGCCAGCGAAGCGCACTTCATTGAACTCGACCAGCAACAACTGGACGGCAAGCTGATCGGCCTGCGCCGCGCGCTGCAGGATCTTCAGCCTGCTCAGCGTGAAGCGCGACTGGCGGATGAGCTGAGTCGTCAGGCCGATCTGTCGCTGCGCATTACCGGCACTGACGGCCAGCGCTGGTATGACAGTTCGACGCAAACCCCCAAGGATTTGCCGCAACAATCCGGCCTGTCGACCATAAGCCATGACGGCACCGATTACCGCGTGCTCAACGCCCCGCTCTACCCGGACAAAGCCGATTCCCCGCAACTGACCTTGCTGCTGGACATCACCCATCACCAGCATTTCCTGCAACGCATGCAGCATCTGATCTGGCTGACGGTCGGGCTGTCAGCGCTGGCCACCGCTTTGCTCGGTGCCTGGGCCGCACGCAGCGGCTTGCGGCCATTGCGGCGTATGAGCGCGGTTGCCCGTGGGATTTCCGCACAATCGCTCAACGCCCGACTGCCGGAAGCGCAAATGCCGCCCGAGCTTGCGGAAATGGCCCACAGCTTCAACGCCATGCTCGCACGCCTCGACGACTCGTTTCAGCGGCTCTCGGCGTTTTCTGCCGACATCGCCCATGAACTGCGCACGCCGCTGTCGAACCTGCTGACTCACACTCAGGTCACCCTCACCCGCCCACGGCCGATCGAAGATTATCGCGAAGCCCTGCACAGCAACCTCGAAGAGCTGCAATGGATGGCGCAACTGGTCAACGACATGTTGTACCTGGCCAAGGCCGATCACGGTTTGCTGATGCCCAAGCGTGAACCGCTGGAGCTGGCGGATGAAACGGATGTGCTTTTGGAGTTTTTTGCGCCGCTGGCGGAGGACGCCGGGGTCAAGCTGACGCGCGAGGGCCATGCGCGGATCGAGGGTGATCGCAGCATGTTGCGCCGGGCCTTGTCGAATTTGCTGGATAACGCGCTGCGCTTTACCCCCGCTGAGGGCTACGTGAGTTTGCGGATCGTTGATCAAGCGAGCGCTGTGCGTATTTCAGTCGAAAACAGTGGCGAGGGGATTTCAGCGCAGTTGCTACCACGCTTGTTCGACCGCTTTTATCGGGCCGATCCGGCGCGGCAGGAAGGCAGCAGTGAGCATGCGGGGTTGGGGTTGGCGATTACTCAATCCATCATCCGCGCCCATGGTGGGCAGATTCATTGCGAATCGGAGGCGGGCTGGACGCGGTTTGTGATTGAGTTGCCTCGAACCTGATCGTTCCCACGCTCTGCGTGGGAATGCAGCCCGGGACGCTCCGCGTCCCATCCTAAGCCGAACGCGGAGCGTCCGTTGAGGCATTCCCACGCAGAGCGTGGGAACGAGCATGGAGTCGCTTACGAATATCTCAACGCGTGAGCCGGCTCGATCTTCGCCGCCCGCCAGGCCGGATACACCGTCGCCAAAAAGCTCAGAATAAAGCCCGCCGAGCAGATCAACAGCACGTCCCCACCCTGCAATTCCGACGGCAGATTGCTGACGAAATACACATCGGAACTGAAGATGTGCTGCCCGCTGACTCGCTCGATCCAGCCCACGATCTGACTGACATTCAGCGCGGCGATCACGCCCAACACGCCGCCAATGATCGTGCCGACAATACCGATCACCGTGCCCTGGACCATGAAGATCGCCATGATCTGCCGAGGCGTGGCACCGATGGTACGCAGGATCGCGATGTCAGCGCCCTTGTCGTTCACTACCATGATCAGGGTCGCGATGATGTTGAACGCCGCCACCGCGACGATCATCAGCAACAGCAGGCCGATCATGGTTTTTTCCATCTTCATTGCGCTGAACAGGCTGCCCTGGGTGTGGGTCCAGTCGTCAGCCTTGAAATCGGCGCCCAGACCGGCGGCGATGTCCGAGGAGACTTTCGGCGCCGCGTACAGATCTTTGACCGCCAGACGCACACTCTGCACCTGATTCGGCTGCCAATGCTGCATGGTCGCGGCGTCGGCGACGTGGATCAGGCCCATCGAGCCGTCCAGCTCAGCGCCAACCTTGAACACGCCCACTACGTTCAGACGCTGCATGCGCGGCGTGATGCCGCCCGGGGCGGTGCTGACTTCCGGGACGATCAGGGTGATCTTGTCGCCGACGTTGAGGCGGAAACGTCGCGCGGTGATTTCACCAATCACCACGCCGAACTCGCCCGGTTTCAAGGCATCCAGACGACCCTGCACAATGTGCTGGGCAACGATGGAGACCTTGCCTTCCTGCGCCGGATCGACGCCGCTGATCTGGATCGGCTGCATCAAGCCCTTGTAAGAGAGCATGCCTTCCATCTCGGTGAACGGCACGGCGGCGGTCACTTCTGGATTTTTCATCGCGGCGGCGGCCACCGGCTGCCAGTCATCGATCGGCTTGACGCCAACGATGGTTGCGTGCGGCACCATGCCGAGGATGCGCGAACTCATTTCGCGCTGGAAGCCGTTCATTACCGACAACACCACGATCATCGCCAGCACGCCAAGGGCGAGGCCGATCATCGAGGTCATCGAAATGAACGAAACGAAGCGATTGCGGCGCTTGGCGCGGGTATAGCGCGTGCCGATAAAGATCGATAACGGTCTGAACATTCGCTGGGGCACCGTATAAAAATAAAAGACCCGACACCTTTGCAGGTGTCGGGTTTCAGCCAATCAGATAGGCGTGAGGCAACCTTCTTGCAGGTGCAGTACACGATCCATCTGGCGGGCCAGGTTCATGTCGTGGGTCACCACCAGGAACGCCGTGCGCATCGAGGTGCTGAGTTCCAGCATCAAATCCTGAATGCCCTGGGCGGTGTGGGAGTCGAGGTTGCCGGTTGGCTCGTCGAGCATCACCAGGCCTGGCTTGTTGACCAAGGCGCGGGCAATCGCCACACGTTGACGCTCGCCACCGGACAGTTCCGCCGGTTTGTGCTCCAGACGATGGCCGAGGCCGACGCGTTCCAGCAATGCCGTGGCGCGCTGACGGGCTTCCGGGATCGGCGTCTTGCCGATCAGCAGCGGCATGCAGACGTTTTCCAGCGCGGTGAATTCCGGCAGCAAGTGGTGGAACTGGTAAACGAAACCGAGCGCACGGTTACGCAGCAGGCCACGCTTCTTCTCGCTCAGCGCCGACAGTTCTTCACCGTCGAGCCAGACGCTGCCCTTGGTTGGCGTATCGAGGCCGCCGAGCAGGTTGAGCAAAGTACTTTTGCCCGAACCCGAGGTGCCGACGATCGCCACACGTTCGCCAGGGTGCAACTCCAGTTGCAGGCCAGCCAGTACTTCTACCGATTCCGGGCCTTCTTCATAGGATTTGCCCAGGTTGCGGCAGCTCAGGATTGCTTGTTCACTCATGCCCGACTCACTCATAACGTAGCGCCTCCGCCGGCTGGGTGCGCGCGGCACGCCAGGCTGGATACAGGGTGGCGAGGAAACTCAGGACCAACGCAGCAGCGCAGACCATGATCACATCCTGGCTCTGCACCTGCGACGGAAGATAATCAATGAAATACACGTCAGCATTAAGGAATTTGTGGCCGATCAGGCCTTCCAGTGCCGAGATCGCAGCGCTGACATTAAGCGCCGCAAAAATGCCGACTACCGCACCAATCGCCGTGCCGACCACACCGATCACCGTGCCTTGCACCATGAACGTGCGCATGATCGTGCCCGGCGTCGCGCCCAAGGTGCGCAGAATGGCGATGTCGCCCTTCTTGTCGTTGACCACCATCACCAGCGTGGAAATGATGTTGAACGCAGCCACGGCAACGATCAGCAACAACAGCAGGCCGATCATGGCTTTTTCCATGCGGATCGCCTGATACAGATTGCCGTGGGTGCGCGTCCAGTCGCGGGCGTAGTAATGGTCTTCGCCGAGTTGCTGGGCGATGTTCCATGCAACGCGCGGTGCCTGGAACAAGTCGTCGAACTTCAGGCGGATGCCCTGTACCTGATCAGGCTTCCAGCGGTGCATCTTCGCCAGATCCTGCAGGTTGGTGACGCCCAGATAGCCATCGAGTTCGCCAGCGCCGACATGGAAAATGCCGACCACGGTGAAGCGCTTCATGCGCGGGAACATGCCGGCCGGGGTCAGGCTGACCTCCGGTGCGACGAAGGTGACCTTGTCACCAATGCCGACGCCGAGCTTGGTCGCCGCCTTATCGCCAATGACGATGCCGAAGCTGCCCGGCGTCAGATCGTCGAGTTTGCCCTGCTTCATGAAGTTGTCGATGATCGACACGTTGCGCTCCAGCGCCGGGTCGATGGCATTGAGCAACACCTTGGACACCTGACCGTTATTGGTCAGCAGGCCCTGCATCTGGGTGAACGGCGCAACCGCCGTCACCTGCGGGTTCTGCTTGACCGTGGTGGCCAGGCTTTGCCAATCGTTGATCGGTTCAGTGGATTCAATGGTCGCGTGGGGCACCATGCCCAGCACGCGGGTGCGCATCTCATGATCGAAGCCATTCATCACCGACAGCACGACGATCATCACGACCACGCCAAGGGCGAGCCCGATCATCGAAGTCAGGGAAATGAAT
>NZ_JBIUVX010000030.1:0-63737 GCF_044743175.1 Pseudomonas sp. NPDC087690 | reverse complement strand
GCTGCTGACCTTCTTCGTCCGTCAGGTGCCGGAGCTGATCGAGCGTGGCTATATCTACATCGCTCAGCCGCCGCTGTACAAGGTCAAGAATGGCAAGCACGAGCAATACATCAAAGACGACGCCGCCAGGGAAGAGTCCATGACGCAGTCGGCCCTGGAAGATGCGAGCCTGCACCTGAACGAAGAAGCCCCGGGCATTTCCGGTGAAGCGCTCGAGCGTCTGGTGAACGACTTCCGCATGGTGATGAAGACCCTCAAGCGTCTGTCGCGCCTGTACCCACAGGAACTGACCGAGCACTTCATCTACCTGCCGGCCGTGAGCCTGGAAAAGCTCGGCGACCACGCAGCGATGCAAGAGTGGCTGGCCCAGTACGAAGCGCGTCTGCGCACCGTCGAGAAGTCCGGTCTGGTCTACAAGGCCAGCCTGCGTGAAGATCGTGAACGTGGCGTGTGGCTGCCAGAGGTCGAACTGATCTCCCACGGCCTGTCGAACTACGTCACCTTCAACCGCGACTTCTTCGGCAGCAACGACTACAAAACCGTCGTCACCCTTGGTGCTCAACTGAGCACCCTGCTCGACGAAGGCGCGTACATCCAGCGTGGCGAGCGCAAGAAAGCGGTCACCGAGTTCAAGGAAGCACTGGACTGGCTGATGGCTGAAAGCACCAAGCGTCACACCATTCAGCGATACAAAGGTCTGGGCGAAATGAACCCGGATCAACTGTGGGAAACCACCATGGACCCAAGCGTGCGCCGCATGCTGAAAGTCACCATCGAAGACGCCATTGGCGCAGACCAGATCTTCAACACCCTGATGGGTGATGCGGTCGAACCTCGTCGTGACTTTATCGAGAGCAATGCGTTGGCGGTTTCGAACCTGGACTTCTGATCCCGGTTTGCGTCAAAAAAGGCCAACGCATTGCGTTGGCCTTTTTATTGGCGGATCAAAAGATCGCAGCCTGCGGCAGCTCCTACGGAGATAGGTGTAGGAGCTGCCGTAGGCTGCGATCTTTTGATCTTTTACTCGGATGCTGCAGACACACTCTCCAACCGATACCCATACCCATAAATCGTCAACAACTGCCAACCCCGATCCGCCGTCAGCCCAAGCTTGTTCCGCAGCCGATAAATATGCGTATCCAATGGCCGCGACGACGCCATCTCCTCATGCGGCCAAAACCGCTCATACAGATAATCCCGCGACAACGGCCGGCCCAGGTTGCTGAACAGACACCGCGCCAGTCGATACTCGCGCTCGGTCATGACGATGGGTTTTCCCTCGCGGGTAACAGTCAGTTCAGCGTCATCGAAGGTCAGGTCGTTGAAGCTCAGCACTTCGCTCGCGGCGGTGCGTTGTTGGGCATGCCGCCGCAGCACCGCAGCCACCCGCGCCTTCAACTCATTCGGTCGAAACGGCTTGCTCACATAATCATCAGCCCCCGCATTCAACGCCTGCACGATGTCACTTTCACCATCGCGACTGGTCAGCATGATCGCCGCGGGTGGCGCTTCCATATGCTCGCGAGTCCAGCGCAGCAGGGCCAGGCCGGTGAGGTCGGGCAGTTGCCAGTCGAGGATCAGCAGGTCGAAGGTTTCCCGGCGTAGCTGTCGCAACAAGTCTTCGCCTCGCTCGAAGCTGTGCAGTGACCACGGCTGTTCGCCGGCATCGGCCATCTGCTGCAGGGTTTGCTCGACCCGGCGCAGTTCGGCGGGTTCGTCGTCCAGTATCGCAACGCGCATACGCGGTGGTTCCTTGTTGCTTGGGCAGTTGGGCGTCAACCATAGTCGCTTGGTCATCACCTTGAAAGTAAGCGGCCCGCCGTTGGTCGACGTCCGCTATGATTCTTCGAGTCTACGTCTCAGACCTGTGACCTATGAAAGCATTCACCCTGTCCTGCCCTTTTTCCCCATGAACAATCAGCGCCGGCGCGAAAGCCGTGAGCCGAGTCAGGTGCAGCGACTGTTTCGACAGTTGGTTCGCGAATGGTTGTGGATAAGTCTAGTGCTGTTGCCGCTGACTGCACTGCTGTCTTATCGCGCGCAGATCAGCTTGCACGATGCGACGCCGCCAGCGGGCGCTTTGTTGTCGGTGGTGCTGGTTGCCGGGATTCTCGGGCTGCTGCTCTGGCGCCCGCGCTGGGCGCTGTGGATTACGTTGATCGGCATGGCCTGCGCGCTGCTGGTCAGTGCCGGGCTGGCGGAGATGCGCCAATGGTGGTCGCCGACGCCGGCGGTGCTGGGCATGTTGTTCGGTTATCTGATCTGGAACTGGCGGCGCTTGAGTGTGGTGCTGACCTATTTCGGTTGGGAGCTGGCACGGCTCGACAGCGAACCGAAGGTGTTCCCCGAACGCCGTCGCTCGCAATTCACCGGCGCTGATCGCTTGCAGGGCCAGATCATGGCGCTCGAGCAGGCCATGAGCCGTACCCGTGATACTCGGCGTTTCATCGCCGATGGTCTGGAGTACCTGCCTGTCGCCACGCTGATCAGTGACCCCAAAGGCCAGATCCTGCTGGGTAACCGCAAGGCTCGCGCGCTGTTCGATGATCCTCTGGTGGGCGACGATGTGCTTGGTCAACTCGCCCGTCTCGGCTATCCGGAATTATCCACAGAGCAGCGCCCGCCACTGTCGGCCCTGCCGCTATTGGAGTTTCGTGATTACAAGGAGCGCAGTCTGCGTCTGGAACGTGCTGCGCTGCTGCCGGTGGACGGTGACACGCCGATTGGCTGGCTGTTGAGCCTGACCGACCTCAGCGCTGAACGTGCGGCCGAGGAGCAACGCAGCGTGTTGCTGCGCTTTCTCTCTCATGATTTGCGTGCACCGCACTCGGCAATCCTCGCTTTGCTCGATGTGCATCGGCATCAGGCGGGCGCCGACGCACCGCTGTTCGAACAGATCGAACGGCAGGTACGCCGCGCGCTGGATCTGACCGATGGGTTTGTTCTGCTGGCGCGGGCCGAATCCGAGACTTATCAATTTCAACCGACGCTGTTCGCGATGCTGGTGCTGGACGTGTTGGATCAGGCGTTGCCCATTGCCCAGCAAAAACGCATCGAGCTGTCGCATGACATGGACGAGCAATCCCAGGAGCGCCTGATCAATGCTGACCAAGGCTTGCTGACCCGCGCCCTGTTCAACCTGCTGGAAAACGCGATCAAGTACAGCCCGGCCGACACCACGATCACCCTGCGCGTCCGTTGCCGTGAGGAATGGTTGCACTGTGAATTGATCGATCAAGGCAAGGGCATTGCCGCCGATGAATTGCCCGACCTGTTCAGCCAATACCGACGTTTTTCTTCCGCGCAGGGCATCGACGGCGTGGGCCTCGGCTTGTCGATGGTCAAAGCGGTGGTCGACCACCATGGCGGTAAAATCGAATGTCATAGCGTGGTCGATCAAGGCACCACGTTCCTGCTCGAATTACCGCTGATCCCAGAATGAACAGGCACAAAAAAACCGGCTATATCAGCCGGTTTTTTTACATCCGAAAAACTTATGCACGTTTTATGGTGTTTTATGAGCTTGAGAAATATATAAGTAAATCAATCGCTTATTACCAATATTCAAGCGGTTTCAACAAAACCGTACACAGGTTATCCACAAAATCTCAGACAGCGATCTGATCATTTGAGGCCGGCGCTTGTGGGGCCGGTGGCAGCGAGCCCATCTCGCGCTGAGTTTTCTCATTCCAGGCTTGCACTCGGTCGTTCAGCTCGGCGATGGCGCGCGGGCCTGTCCCCTCGGCGTACATCGGTTCGCCGATGACCACGGTGATCACCCCGGACTTCTTGCCCCAGCCGACTTTCGGCCAGAACTTGCCGGCATTGTGTGCAATCGGCAGTACCGGAAGCGCCGCATTCACCGCCAAAGCGCTGCCACTGCGGGAGAACTTGCCGACAGTGCCAAACGGCACGCGTGTGCCTTCCGGAAAGATCAGCACCCAAACGTTGTCCTTGAGCAATTCGTCACCCTTGGCCGCGACTTGTTTCAAAGCCGCTTTCGGGTTGTCGCGATCAATCGCGATCGGCCGCAGCATGGCCATCGCCCAGCCGAAGAACGGCACGTACAGCAGTTCGCGTTTGAGCACTTGGCTCAACGGCGAGAAATAAGCAGAGAGAAAGAACGTCTCCCAGGTGCTCTGGTGGTTCGATTGAATCACGCAGGGCCGGTCAGGCACGTTTTCCGCGCCTTTGATTTCGTAACGGATACCGAGAAACACCTGGGTCAACCACAAGGCGCAACGGCACCAGTACACGTTGATAAAACGATAACGCGCCTTGAACGGCAAAAACGGCGCGATAAAAAAACTCAAGCTGCACCACAGCAGGGAGGTGGTGCCCAGCAGCAGGTAAAAGAGAAAAATTCTGATGGCCCGCAGTATCGACATAGTGACGTTTACCGTTACGGGGCAATGCCCGAGTGTTCAAGCGCACTCCCGATCAATCCCTGGTCAGGAACTTCAGAAGTACTCTAGTTGTGGATAAGTTCTGCGGCAATCGCCGCCAGATCGTCAAAAATCAGAGTGCCAACCGGCAGGGTTTTGCCCTGAGTCTTTGCGCCTTTTCCGGTCTTTACCAAAACTGGCTGTGAATCGACGGCTTTGGCGGCCTCCAGGTCACCAAGGCTGTCGCCGACGAACCAGACGTTGGCCAGCTCGACGTTGTAATGCGCTGCGATGGTTTTCAACATTCCCGGTTTCGGCTTGCGGCAATCGCAGCCTTCGTCCGGACCATGCGGGCAATACACGATCAGCCCGACTTCACCGCCCTGCTCCGCCACCAGCTCGCGCAATCGCGCGTGCATGGCATCCAAGGTGGCGAGGTCGTAATAGCCGCGAGCAATGCCCGACTGGTTGGTGGCCACCGCCACCGTCCAGCCGGCCTTGCTCAACTGCGCAATCGCCTCGATCGAGCCGGGCAACGGAATCCACTCCGCCACTGACTTGATGTAAGCGTCGGAGTCGTAATTGATCACTCCGTCCCGATCGAGAATCAGCAGTTTCAACAGCAGTCCCTCAACCCAGCAGCGAAATGTCGGCAACGCCGAGGAACAGGCCACGCAGACGCGCCAGCAGCGCGTAACGGTTGGCCCGCACATTGGCGTCGTCAGCATTGACCATTACCGCGTCGAAGAACGCATCGACTGGCTCACGCAGTGCAGCCAGGCGTGCCAGCGATTCGTTGTACTGACGCGCCGCGGCCATTGGCTGCACCGCCTGATCCGCTTGCTGGATCGCCGAGTACAGCGAGAACTCGTTGGCGTTGTCGAAATACTTGGCTTGCACCTCGGTCGGCACCGCGCCTTCGACTTTGCTCAACAGGTTCGATACTCGCTTGTTCACCGCCGCCAGCGCTGCCGCTTCCGGCAGTTTGCGGAAGGCCTGCACCGCTTGCACACGCTGATCGAAGTCCAGCGCCGAACCCGGCTTCAGAGCACGGACCGACAGGTAAGTGGCGACTTCGACGCCTTCGTCTTCGTAACGCGCACGCAGACGATCGAAGATGAATTCCAGCACGGACTCGTTGAGACCGGCAGCCTTGACCTTGGCACCGAATGCGGCCACGGCGAAAGCCACTGCATCGTTCAGGTCCAGATCGAGTTTTTTCTCGATCAGGATGCGCAGCACGCCGAGTGCCGCGCGGCGCAGGGCATACGGGTCTTTGCTGCCGGTTGGCAGCATGCCGATACCGAAGATACCGACCAGGGTGTCGAGCTTGTCAGCGATAGCAACGGCTGCACCGGTCAGGGTCGCTGGCAGTTCAGCACCGGCACCGCGAGGCATGTACTGCTCGTTGAGCGCCAGCGCGACGTCTTCCGGCTCGCCGTCATTGAGGGCGTAGTAGTAACCGGCGACACCTTGCATCTCCGGGAACTCGCCGACCATTTCAGTGGCCAGGTCGCACTTCGACAGCAGGCCTGCGCGAGCAGCCCAAGAAGCGTTGCCACCGATGCGTGCGGCGATGTACGCGGCCAGTTTGGAAACGCGTTCGGCCTTGTCGTAGACGCTGCCGAGTTTTTCCTGGAACACCACGTTCTTCAGGCGATCATTGAAAGCTTCGAGTTTCTGCTTCTTGTCTTGCTTGAAGAAGAACTCGGCGTCGGTCAGACGTGGACGAACCACTTTCTCGTTACCGGCGATGATCTGCTGCGGGTCTTTGCTTTCGATGTTGGCCACAGTGATGAAACGTGGCAGCAACTTGCCGTCGGCATCCAGCAGGCAGAAGTACTTCTGGTTGTCCTGCATGGTGGTGATCAGCGCTTCTTGCGGCACGTCGAGGAAACGTTCCTCGAACGAGCACACCAGCGGCACCGGCCATTCAACCAGCGCGGTCACTTCGTCCAGCAGCGCCGACGGAACGATTGCCGTGCCTTCCTGACGGGTGGCCAGCTCTTCGGTGCGCTTGCTGATGATTTCGCGACGCTCGTTGGCGTCGGCCAGCACGTAAGCGGCGCGCAGGTCGGCGAGGTAGCTCGACGGCGAACCGATGCGCACGCTTTGCGGGTGGTGGAAACGGTGACCACGGGAGTCACGGCCAGCCTTCTGCGCGAGGATGGTGCAATCGATGACCTGGTCACCGAGCAGCATCACCAGCCACTGGGTCGGACGCACGAACTCTTCCTTGCGCGCACCCCAACGCATGCGTTTCGGGATCGGCAGGTCGTTCAGCGAATCTTCGACGATGGTCGGCAGCAGGCTCGCGGTCGGCTTGCCGGCGATGCTCTGGCTGTAACGCAGTTTCGGGCCGCTCTGATCGATCTCGCTCAGATCGACGCCGCATTTCTTGGCGAAACCCAGGGCTGCCTGCGTCGGGTTGCCGTCAGCGTCGAACGCCGCCTGACGTGGCGGGCCGTCGAGGTTGATGCTGCGATCCGGCTGTTGAGTGGCCAGCGCGGTGATCAGCACAGCCAGACGACGCGGCGCGGCGTAGACGGTTTTAGTCTCGTAGCTCAGGCCTGCGGCTTGCAGGCCCTTGTCGATACCGGCGAGGAACGCCTCAGCCAAGGTGTTCAGGGCTTTTGGCGGGAGTTCTTCGGTGCCCAGTTCAACCAGAAAATCTTGCGCACTCATTGTGCAGCCTCCAGCTTGGCCAGTACTTCGTCACGCAGGTCCGGGGTCGCCATCGGGAAGCGCAGCTTGGCGCGTGCCAGCAGGTAGGCTTGCGCAACGGAACGCGCCAGGGTGCGTACGCGCAGAATGTATTGCTGACGCGCGGTCACCGAGATCGCCCGGCGCGCATCCAGCAGGTTGAAGGTGTGCGACGCCTTCAACACCATTTCGTAGCTCGGCAACGGCAGCGGCTGGTCGAGCTCGATCAGGCGCTTGGCTTCGCCTTCATAGAAGTCGAACAGTTCGAACAGTTTGTCGACGTTGGCGTGTTCGAAGTTGTAAGTGGACTGTTCCACTTCGTTCTGGTGGAACACGTCGCCGTAGGTCACTTTGCCCATCGGGCCGTCAGCCCAGACCAGGTCGTAGACCGAATCCACGCCTTGCAGATACATGGCCAAACGCTCGAGACCGTAAGTGATCTCGCCGGTTACCGGGTAGCACTCGATGCCGCCAGCCTGCTGGAAGTAAGTGAACTGGGTCACTTCCATACCGTTCAGCCAGACTTCCCAGCCCAGACCCCAGGCGCCGAGGGTCGGCGATTCCCAGTTGTCTTCGACGAAGCGAATGTCGTGAACCAGTGGGTCCAGGCCGACATGCTTGAGCGAGCCCAGGTACAGTTCCTGGAAGTTGTCCGGGTTCGGTTTCAGGACGACCTGGAACTGATAGTAGTGCTGCAGACGGTTAGGGTTTTCGCCGTAACGGCCGTCAGTCGGACGGCGGCTTGGCTGCACGTCGTCGGCGTTCCAGGATTCCGGGCCGATGGCGCGCAGGAAGGTCGCGGTGTGGAAAGTGCCGGCGCCTACATCCATATCGTAGGGCTGAAGTACCACGAAACCATTCAACGAACAGTATAGCTGCAGCGCGACGATCAAGTCGAGGAACGTACGCAACGCTGTCCTAGACTCGCTCACGAAATTCACCTGTTTCTTGGGCTGCGATTTAAAGAGCGGGAGTATACCCGATTCATTGCTGCGCACGCCCCCTGGAGCCTTATGCCACGCTGCTTTTGGTGTACCGAAGATCCGCTGTACATGGCTTATCACGACCAGGAGTGGGGCACGCCGCTACGCGATGCGCAGGGTTTGTTCGAGTTGCTTTTGCTCGAAGGGTTCCAGGCCGGGCTGTCGTGGATCACCGTGTTGCGCAAACGCGAGCGTTATCGCGAGGTGTTGTTCGGCTTCGACGTGCAGCGTGTGGCGCAGATGAGCGACGCTGAAATCGACGAGTTGATGCTTGATCCGGGGATCATCCGCAACCGCCTCAAACTCAATGCCGCCCGCCGTAATGCCCAGGCCTGGCTGGCGCTGGAGGATCCGGTGGGGTTCTTATGGTCGTTTGTTAACGACCAACCGATCATCAATCATTTCAAGGATCGCAGCGAAGTCCCGGCGATCACCCCCGAAGCGCTGGCGATGAGCAAAGGCCTGAAAAAGGCCGGGTTCACGTTCGTCGGCCCGACCATTTGCTACGCATTGATGCAGGCTTCGGGCATGGTCATGGACCACACTCAGGACTGCGACCGCTACGCGCAGCTCGTCAACGGCGGTTAGAATGGCCGCCTCGCGCACCGCACAAGATCAGGAGTGACCTGTGGAAAAGTTTAAAGGCGCCTTGCTGGTAGGCGCTCTGCGGCTGTTTGCCCTGCTGCCATGGCGGGCCGTGCAAGCCGTGGGTTCGGCGATCGGCTGGATCATGTGGAAAACCCCCAACCGCTCCCGCGACGTGGTGCGGATCAACCTCGCCAAATGTTTTCCACAGATGGACCCTGCCGAACGTGAACGTCTGGTCGGGCAGAGCCTGAAAGACATCGGCAAGTCGCTGACCGAAAGCGCCTGCGCGTGGATCTGGCCGGCGCAGCGTTCGATCGATCTGGTGCGCGAAGTCGAGGGCCTCGACATCCTCAAGGATGCATTGGCCTCGGGCAAAGGCGTGGTCGGCATCACCAGCCACCTGGGTAACTGGGAAGTGCTCAATCACTTCTATTGCAGCCAGTGCAAACCAATCATTTTCTACCGTCCGCCCAAGCTCAAGGCGGTGGATGAATTGCTGCGCAAACAGCGCGTGCAACTCGGCAACAAGGTCGCCGCTTCTACCAAGGAAGGCATCCTTAGCGTCATCAAGGAAGTGCGCAAAGGTGGTGCAGTGGGCATTCCCGCTGACCCGGAACCGGCCGAATCCGCCGGGATCTTCGTGCCGTTCTTCGCGACTCAAGCGCTGACCAGCAAATTCGTGCCGAACATGCTCGCTGGTGGCAAAGCCGTCGGCGTGTTCCTGCATGCGCTGCGCCTGCCCGACGGTTCTGGCTACAAAGTGATCCTCGAAGCGGCGCCCGAAGCCATGTACAGCACCGATACTGCCGAATCCTGCGCAGCGATGAGCAAAGTGGTCGAGCGTTATGTGGCGGCGTATCCGAGCCAGTACATGTGGAGCATGAAGCGCTTCAAAAAGCGTCCGCCGGGCGAAGAGCGCTGGTATTAACGAAGTTGGCACACTCTGTGGATAACTTGTAGGAGCTGCCGAAGGCTGCGATCTTTTGATCCTGCTTGAGGTTATCCACAGAACCGTTCATCAAAGGGCGCAACAAGATGTCCGAACACCGCAAATCCTTCCGCATCAAGATCACCCACGACAGCTTTGGCGAATGCCTCGGGCAGACGCGCAACCTGTCGCCTACCGGGGTGTTTGTGCAGCATCCGGTTTTGGCTTCTTTGCCCAAAGGTGCAGTGGTTTACGGCCAGGTGCAGGGGTTACCCACGGGCGCGCCGCGGGTGCGCATGGAAGTGGTGACAGTGGATGCCGACGGTATTGGTCTTCGTTACCTTTGATTCACTGCGCCTGACGATCCAGTTTCTTTAGAAACACCGTCATTTCCTTTTCGGCCTGCTTGTCGCCATGGGCGCGGGCCGCTTCCAGACCGTGTTCCCAGGCTTGCCGCGCGGCGGCGTGATCGCCCAGCGCCAGATGCGCCTTGCCCAACAGTTTCCAAGCGGCCGAATACTTCGGATCAAAACCGACACAGCGCTGGAAATGCTCGGCAGCCTTGGCGTTTTCGCCGAGATCCAGATAGCCCTTGCCCAGGCCGAAGCGCAGCAGAGAGTTATCCACACCCTTGGCGAGCATTTTTTCCAGGGATTCGAGCATGGGAGATTCCTTGAAGGAGGTGTGTCAGGATGAGTCTTGCTTAGGGATATCCCCATCGCGAGCAGGCTCACTCCTACAGGGGAACGCATTCCAAATGTAGGAGTGAGCCTGCTCGCGATGGCGCCAGTCTGATCACCCAAAAATCCGGATCAGAAGAAGCTCAACCCGACATGAAACAGCTTCTCCACATCGCGAATATGCTTTTTATCCACAAGGAACAGAATTACATGGTCGCCCGCCTCGATCACCGTGTCGTCGTGGGCGATGATCACTTGTTCATTGCGGATCACCGCGCCAATCGTGGTGCCCGGCGGCAGGCCGATCTTTTCGATAGGCTTGCCGATGACCTTGCTCGACTTCGCATCACCGTGGGCAATCGCCTCGATGGCTTCCGCCGCACCGCGACGCAGTGAGTGCACGCTGACGATATCGCCACGACGGACGTGAGCCAGCAGCGTGCCGATGGTCGCCAGTTGCGGGCTGATGGCGATGTCGATGTCGCCGCCCTGAATCAGGTCGACATACGCCGGGTTGTTGATGATGGTCATGACCTTCTTCGCCCCCAGCCGTTTCGCCAGCAGCGATGACATGATGTTGGCTTCGTCGTCGTTGGTCAGCGCAAGGAAGATGTCGGCGTCGGCGATGTTCTCTTCCAGCAGCAAATCACGGTCGGAAGCGCTGCCCTGCAACACCACGGTGCTGTCGAGGGTGTCGGAGAGATAGCGGCAGCGCGCCGGGCTCATCTCGATGATCTTCACCTGATAACGGCTTTCGATGGCCTCGGCCAGACGTTCACCGATCTGCCCGCCGCCAGCGATGACGATGCGCTTGTAGGTTTCGTCGAGACGGCGCATTTCGCTCATCACCGCGCGAATATTCTCACGGGCAGCGATGAAAAAGACTTCGTCATCGGCTTCGATCACTGTGTCGCCCTGCGGCAGGATCGGCCGGTCACGGCGGAAAATCGCTGCCACGCGGGTTTCGACATTCGGCATGTGTTCGCGCAATTGGCGCAGTTGCTGACCCACCAACGGCCCGCCGTAATAAGCGCGCACCGCCACCAGTTGCGCCGCGCCTTCAGCGAAGTCGATCACCTGCAACGCACCGGGATGCTGAATCAGGCGTTTGATGTAATTGGTCACCACTTGCTCGGGGCTGATCAGCACATCGACCGGAATCGCTTCGTTCTGGAACAGCTGTTCCTCGCGATTGAGGTAGGACGCTTCGCGCACCCGGGCGATCTTGGTCGGGGTGTGGAACAGTGTGTGGGCGACCTGGCAGGCGACCATGTTGGTTTCGTCGCTGTTGGTCACCGCGACCAGCATGTCGGCGTCGTCGGCACCGGCCTGACGCAACACCGAGGGCAGCGAGCCACGGCCCTGCACGGTACGAATATCGAGGCGGTCGCCGAGGTCGCGCAGGCGTTCGCCGTCGGTGTCGACCACCGTAATGTCGTTGGCTTCACTGGCCAAATGCTCGGCCAGCGAACCGCCGACCTGTCCCGCACCGAGGATGATGATTTTCATCCAGTCACTCCGTTGAATCCGTTTAGCCGCGCGCGGCAGCGATCTTGATCAGCTTGGCGTAGTAGAACCCGTCATGCCCGCCCTGCTGGGCCAGCAATTGGCGACCATGGGGCTGTTTGATCCCGGCGCTGGTGGCCAGATCCAGCTCGCGGGCACTGGGGGTGCGCTCAAGGAACGCGGCGATGACTTCGGTGTTCTCGGTCGGCAGGGTCGAGCAGGTGGCGTACAGCAGGATGCCGCCGACCTCGAGGGTTTTCCACATGGCGTCGAGCAGTTCGCCTTGCAGTTGCGCGAGGGCGACGATGTCGTCCGGCTGACGGGTCAGCTTGATGTCTGGATGACGGCGAATCACACCGGTGGCCGAGCACGGTGCGTCGAGCAGGATGCGCTGGAAGGGTTTGCCGTCCCACCATTTCTCGGTGTCGCGACCGTCGGCGGCGATCAGTTCGGCATCCAGACCCAAGCGCTCAAGGTTCTCTTTGACCCGCACCAGACGCTTGGCTTCCAGATCCACCGCGACTACGCCGGCCAGTGCCGGTTCGGCTTCGAGGATGTGACAGGTCTTGCCACCCGGCGCGCAGCAGGCGTCGAGCACGCGTTGGCCTGGCGCCAGATCGAGCAGGTCGGCAGCCAGTTGCGCCGCTTCGTCCTGCACGCTGATCCAGCCTTCAGCGAAACCCGGCAGGCTGCGCACGTCGGCAGCGGTTTCGAGGATGATGCCGTCGCGGCTGTACACGCATGGCGTTGCAGCAATGCCGGCTTCAGTCAGCAGACCGAGGTAGGCGTCGCGGTTGTGATGGCGACGGTTGACCCGCAGGATCATCGGCGGATGCGCGTTGTTTGCTTCGCAGATGGCTTCCCACTGCTCCGGCCAGAACGCCTTCAGGGATTTTTGCAGCCAGCGCGGGTGAGCGGTGCGCACCACCGGGTCACGTTCCAGCTCGGCGAAAATCGTTTCGCTTTCGCGCTGGGCATTGCGCAACACGGCATTGAGCAGGCCTTTGGCCCACGGCTTTTTCAGCTTGTCGGCGCAACCGACGGTTTCGCCGATGGCGGCGTGGGCCGGCACGCGGGTGTAGAGCAATTGGTAGAGACCGACCAGCAGCAGCGCCTCGACATCGGCGTCGGCCGTTTTGAACGGCTTCTGCAGGAGTTTTTCCGCCAGCGCCGACAGGCGTGGCTGCCAGCGCGCGGTGCCGAACGCCAGATCCTGGGTGAAACCGCGATCGCGATCCTCGACCTTGTCCAGTTGTGTCGGCAGAGAGCTGTTCAGTGAGGCTTTGCCGCTGAGCACGGCGGCGAGTGCCTTGGCGGCGGCCAGACGCGGATTCATTGCGCGTCCACCGCTGCGCCGAGCACGGTGCCGACGGCGAATTTCTCGCGACGGCTGTTGAACAGGTCGCTGAAGTTCAGCGCCTTGCCGCCGGGCAATTGCAGGCGGGTCAGGCACAGCGCCTGCTCACCGCAGGCGACGACCAAACCGTCCTTGCTGGCGCTGAGGATTTCACCCGGTGCGCCTTTACCGTCGGCGAGTGTCGCCGCCAGCACTTTCAGTGCTTCACCGTTAAGGGTGCTGTGGGTGATCGGCCATGGATTGAAGGCGCGTACCAGTCGCTCCAGCTCAACCGCTGGACGGCTCCAGTCGATGCGTGCTTCGTCTTTGTTCAGCTTGTGCGCATAAGTGGCGAGCTCATCGTTCTGCACTTCGCCTTCCAGCGTGCCTGCGGCCAGACCGGCAATCGCCTGCACCACGGCTGGCGGGCCCATTTCGGCGAGGCGGTCGTGCAGCGTGCCGCCAGTGTCTTCACCGGTGATCGGCGTGACGACCTTGAGCAGCATCGGCCCGGTGTCGAGGCCGGCTTCCATGCGCATCACGGTCACACCGCTTTCGGCATCACCATGTTCCACGGCGCGCTGGATCGGCGCCGCACCGCGCCAGCGTGGCAGCAAGGATGCGTGACTGTTGATGCAACCCAGGCGCGGAATATCCAGCACCACTTGCGGCAGGATCAGGCCGTAGGCAACCACCACCAGCAAATCCGGTTTCAGTGCGGCCAACTCGGCTTGAGCGTCGGCGTTGCGCAAAGTCGGCGGCTGCAACACCTGGATATTATTTTCCAGCGCGAGCTGTTTGACCGGGCTCGGCATCAGTTTTTGCCCGCGACCGGCCGGACGATCCGGTTGGGTGTAAACCGCAACGATCTCGTAGGGGCTGTTCAGCAGGGCCTTGAGGTGTTCGGCAGCGAATTCCGGGGTGCCGGCAAAAACGATGCGCAGTGGCTCAGTCATGAAGGGCGTCTCATAAAAAGAAAAAGGCTTGCCGCAGCAAGCCTTTGAAGGAGGGGCATCAAGCGTTCTGGCGGTGCTGCTTTTCCAGTTTCTTCTTGATCCGGTCGCGTTTGAGCGTGGACAGGTAATCGACGAACAATTTGCCGTTGAGGTGGTCGCATTCGTGCTGGATGCACACCGCGAGCAGGCCTTCGGCGATCAGCTCATAGGGCTTGCCGTCGCGGTCCAGCGCCTTGATTTTGACCTTCTGCGGGCGGTCGACGTTTTCGTAGAAACCCGGTACCGACAGGCAGCCTTCCTGGTATTGGTCCATTTCTTCGGTCAGCGATTCGAACTCGGGGTTGATGAACACCCGGGGTTCGGTGCGGTCTTCGGAAAGGTCCATCACGACGATACGTTTGTGCACGTTGACCTGGGTCGCGGCAAGGCCGATGCCCGGCGCTTCATACATTGTTTCAAACATGTCATCGACCAACTGACGCACTTCGTCGTCCACTACAGCCACAGGCTTGGCGATAGTGCGCAGACGCGGGTCCGGGAATTCGAGGATGTTTAAAATGGCCATAGGCTTTGATTGCTGCACACGTTGAGTAAAGTCGGGCGATGGCCTGGCAGGTCCGAAGATGCAGGCTACCGTTGTGAAGCGTAGCTTGTGCATTTTGCACAAGCGAGCCACGGGGGCTCTGACGGTTCACGCGAATGCACATGATAAAGGGATTCACTGCATGAGGAAAACACTACTCGCCCTGCTGCTGTTGGCTTCGGCTGGCGTGGCGCAAGGGCAAGTGCAACTCAGGGAAGGTTTTCCACAGCAATACACGGTGGTTTCGGGGGACACACTCTGGGACATATCCGGCAAATACCTGCGCGAGCCCTGGCAGTGGCCACAGCTGTGGCGGGCCAATCCGCAAATCGAAAACCCCAACCTGATCTATCCCGGCGACACGCTGACGCTCAGTTATGTCGACGGCCAGCCGCGTCTGACCCTGAATCGCGGCGAGTCGCGTGGGACCATCAAGCTCTCGCCACGAATCCGCACCAGCCCTATGGCCGAGGCGATTCCGAGCATTCCGCTGAAATCCATCAACAGTTTTCTGCTGAGCAACCGCATCGTCGACAAGGCTGAAGACTTCGACAAGGCGCCATACATTGTCGCTGGCGATGCCGAACGTGTGCTCAGCGGCACCGGCGACCGCATTTTCGCCCGCGGCCATTTCGACCCGAATCAACCGGTCTACGGGATCTTCCGTCAGGGCAAGGTCTACACCGATCCTGAGACCAAGGAGTTTCTCGGGATCAACGCCGACGACATTGGAGGCGGTGAAATTGTCGCCACCGAGGGTGACGTCGCCACCCTGGCGCTGCAACGTACCACCCAGGAAGTGCGCCTCGGTGACCGCTTGTTCAGCGGCGAAGAGCGTTCGATCAACTCGACCTTCATGCCCAGCGCACCGACCAGCAAGATCAACGGCGTAATCATCGACGTGCCGCGTGGCGTCACCCAGATCGGCGTGATGGATGTGGTCACCCTGAACAAGGGCAAGCGCGACGGTCTGGCTGAAGGCAACGTGCTGGTGGTGATGAAAACCGGCGAAACCGTGCGCGACCGTATCACTGGCCAGCCGCTGAAAATTCCCGATGAACGCGCCGGTTTGCTGATGGTATTCCGCACCTACGACAAGCTCAGTTACGGCCTCGTGCTCAACGCATCGCGCTCGCTGGCGGTGCTCGACAAGGTGCGAAATCCGTAAGCAGGCTTCACAAGTTACCAACAGAGTTATCCACAGCTTGTTCCGAATGGTTCGGGGCTTATAACGATCAAGGATGATCCATGATGATGTCTGCCTGCACACCAGTTTCCCCTGCGGAACTGGAAGCGCGCCTGCGCCTGCACCGCTTGCCGGAAATCGGCCCCAAGCGTTTTAGCAAATTGCTCGAAGCCTTTGGCTCGGCGTCGAAAGCCATCAGCGCCCCGGCCAGCGCCTGGCGATCCCTGGGCATGCCGGCGTCGAGTGCCGACGCGCGGCGTTGCCCTGACGTGCGTGACGGTGCCAGCCACGCAATGCGCTGGCTAGAGCGCCCGGGGCATCATTTGTTGATGTGGGATCAGGCGGATTACCCGGCGCTGCTGGCGCAGATTCCCGATCCGCCGCCGTTGCTGTTTGTCGCTGGCGATCCGCTGATTCTGGAAAATCCGCAACTGGCGATGGTCGGTAGCCGCCGCGCCTCGCGTCCGGGAATGGACACGGCGACCGCGTTTTCCCGCAGCCTCGCCGGAGCGGGTTTTGTGATTAACAGTGGTTTGGCGCTGGGCATTGATGCCGCCGCGCATCAAGCCGCGTTGGATGTCGGCGGGTTGACCATCGGTGTGCTGGGCACCGGGCTGGAAAACTTTTATCCACAGCGTAATCGGCGCTTGGCAGACGCGATGATCGCCTCGGGCAGCGCGGTGGTTTCAGAGTTTCCGCTGGACGCCGGGCCGACGCCGAGCAACTTCCCACGGCGTAACCGGATCATCAGCGGTTTGTCCCTCGGCGTGCTGGTAGTCGAGGCCAGCGTCGCCAGTGGTTCATTGATTACCGCGCGCCTGGCGGCGGAACAGGGACGCGAGGTGTATGCGATTCCAGGCTCCATCCATCACCCCGGCGCGCGAGGCTGCCACCAGTTGATCCGTGACGGCGCGGTGTTGGTGGAAACCATCGAGCACATCCTCGAAGCGTTGCGTGGCTGGCAGCATTTACCGTTGTCCACAGACACACCAAAAGCCGATCACCCCTTGCTCGCCCTGCTCCACGCCGCGCCGCACACCAGCGAAGCCTTGGCCGGCAGCAGCGGCTGGGGGCTACCCAAAGTGCTGGCGGCGCTCACCGAACTGGAAATGGATGGTCGCGCCGTGTGCGAAAACGGTCGCTGGTTGGCCAGGACGAGCTAGGTTTTACAAGGAAGATCGGTAAACTGCGCGAAACCTGTTTGCGGAGAGTTTTTTCATGGTCAACAGTTGGCGTGTGCAACAAGCCGCACGAGAGATTCGCGCCGGGGCGGTGATTGCCTATCCAACCGAAGCCGTCTGGGGGCTGGGTTGCGACCCGTGGAATGAAGAAGCGGTGGATCGGCTGCTGGCGATCAAGAATCGTTCGGTGGTCAAAGGCCTGATTCTGGTCGCCGACAACATTCGCCAGTTCGACTTCCTGTTCGAGGACTTCCCGCAAGAGTGGATCGACCGCATGGCCAGCACCTGGCCGGGGCCGAACACCTGGCTGGTGCCGCATCAGGGCTTGTTGCCGGAATGGGTCACCGGCATGCACGACACCGTAGCGCTGCGCGTCAGTGATCACCCGCAGGTGCGCGACTTGTGTTCGATGGTCGGGCCGTTGATTTCAACCTCGGCCAACCCACAGGGACGCCCGGCGGCGCGTACGCGTTTACGGGTTGAGCAATATTTCCGTGGGCAGGTTGATCTGGTGCTGGGCGGTAGCCTCGGCGGACGGAAAAACCCTAGCGTCATACGTGATCTTGCAACCGGTAAGGTCATTCGTCCCGACTGACCCGATTTCTACCTGATGGGCTTGCGAACTCCTCGACTGCATAGACGAGGAGTTTTTCGTCCGCCTGCGATTTATCCCTGGATCTGTCGCGCAAGTTAAACAATATGTTGTTTATATTGGTTCTTCGTGTGTCAGATAAAATCTATAAACAAGAAGTTTCAGTAACTTTTCCCACGTCATTATCAGAAGTCGCGCAGTGGCGATATTTCCAAAAGCATCCATTATTTCAATGCGCTCAGGAAACTTCGATAAGTTAACGTCTGCGGAGAAGGAATGGACACTACGAATTTACAACTCAAGGACTATCTGCAGGGGCTTCAGGAAACGCTGAACAAGCAACATGCTGATTATCGAATCGCTATTCTCGATACGGGAGCAGACATCAGCGAGTTTGAACGATTCATCGGCCGCCAGTTTCGTCTGCGGTTAAAGCATTACATGCTGACTTCCAGAGCCAGGGCACTTGAAACGAAGCTGGCGATTTCATCGCGCAGCACGCATTTTCTGTTGTACCAGCGCGATCAACTGACGGCGGTATTAAGAGTGACCCCCTCGCCGTTCGAATGGGCATCGCTGGCCCATCAGTATGTCTCGCCGACCGTGGCGCTGGCGCGTCATGTCGAGTTCAGTCGCCTGATTACCCATTCGCAGCAACACCGGCCGGTACCGATCAATGCGCTGCTGGCTGCCGCCACCGAATGGGCGATCGATCGCGGGTATCAAGGCGTTACCGCTTTGTGCAGACCACCTCAACGACGTCTGTTCCAGCGTTTCGGCCTGACGCCGCTCACCTCAAGCTCAGTGCATATCGAACAACGCGCTCGTGGTGATTACTGGCTGTTGTCTGCCGAATGGCGGCAAATCCTTACCGCGCTTCAACAGCCCTGCCCCATTAACGCCAATTACCCGGAGACTCACAATGAATGCGTCCGTCAGTTTTGAACAACAGTTGATTGTGCTTGATCAGCGAATTGAAAAGGCTTGGGCCGATATTCTGGATAATTCCCGGTTGGTCAAGGCCATCCGCGAAGCCAGTGTCTCCAAAGCGTTATATGCGATCTATATGATCGAGACGTTTCATTACACCGCGCACAATGCACGAAACCAGGGCCTTGTCGGCGTGCGACATGCTGATAATCCGGTATATGCAAAGTTCTGTTTTGAACATGCGGCGCAAGAAGTCGGTCATGAAAAAATGGCTCTGCATGATGTTATGAGTCTGGGTTTGAAAAATGAAAGCTTTGATATACCGTCGGCACTTCCTGAAACTGAGGTACTGATTGCGTATTTGTACTGGATTTCTTTTACCGGTAATCCGTTACAGCGGCTTGGATACAGTTACTGGGCGGAAAACGCCTATCACTTCATTACTCCGCTGATCGACAAACTGAGTGAAACACTGGCTCTGAAGCCAGCACAGCTGACGTTCTTCATTGCTCACTCAGATATCGATGTCGAGCATTTCAACGAGATCAAATTGATCCTGCAACGCACCTGCAAGCACCAGGCTGACTGGGATGCCATTGCCACCGTGATGGAAACCAGTCTGCGCCTGACCGGCAACATGCTTGAGGCGGTTTACAAGCAGTATGAGGCCTGGCAAAACGGCCGCGCGCCGCGGTATGAATTCCTTCATGCCCTGGATAAATCATGATGCCCTCAAGTGCGTTCCCGGGATGGGTACGTGGAGGTTGTGATGGCTGAATACTTCAAGCGATTGAACTACGCGCTGGGGGATGAAGACACGGCGCTCGAGTACTCGATTCTGCCCGAGCATGCCCGGCACGTGGCGGGCGTTGCCGGTTGTGGTGGTCGCGTTCTGCCGTTGCTGGCCCGCAGTCCGGCCCGCATGACTTGCGTGGATATCAGTGCGCCACAACTGGCCTTTACCCGCTTGCGTTTTGCCTTGCTGGCGCAGACCGATCACGATTCATTCATGGACTTCATGGGTTACCGATCGGGGACTTCGGCGATAAGGCGCCAGTCCATTTTTCAGCAACTGGACCTGCCCTCGGCGGATCGTCACTGGCTGGCGGACCTGTTTCATTCCCGTCATTGGCAGGCACCGGTTTACATGGGGGCCTTCGAGCAGACCCTGCAGCGATTGGCAAAGATCAACGGACTGTTCACCGGTAAGGCCGGCCGAGCGATTTTCCAGTGCGACGACCTGGGCGAGCAAGCGGCGTATTACTCAAGCCATTTCCCTCTCAAACGCTGGAAGGCTGTGGTCGCCTTGTTGGGAAATGCAGCGGTGCTGAATTCGCTGCTGTACCGCGGGGCATTTCCTCGCAACAACCTGGGTGTCAGTTCCCGCGAGGTGTATCTGGGTATTTTCCATACCTTGTTTACCACGCAGGTCGTGCGCGAAAGCTTTTTCCTGCAAATGCTGTTTTTCGGTGAACTGCGATATCCGCAAGGCTTGCCGCTTGAGTGTGATCCGCAGGTTTTCCGACAGGCTCGCAAGGCACTTCAGGTGTGCGAGTTGAGCGTGGTGCAGGGGGATATTTTCGACTGCGTTGCCAGGTGCAGGGATGTCGATTTTGTCTCGCTTTCCGACGTGACTTCATTCTTGCCCCCAGCCGACAGCAGCCGTGTCCTGCAGCGAATCCAGCCTGCCTTGAGCACGCATGCGCTGACGGTCATTCGCGGCCATTTGCATGTGGTCAGGCCCGATAGCAAAGGCTTCTGCGACGTTACCATGCAGTATCAGGACGCCATCGCACGCGAAAAAACCCAACTCTGGCGAGTACAGGTGTACCGCCATACCTCATCTGTGCAGGTATCTCGATGAATACACCTCATCCGACCGTCAATTGGGTCAAGAACCGCGTTCGTCAGGCGCGTGACGATCAGCAGCAACTGTTCGATGCCGGGCTCAATGGCCTGCAGCTGGTGAAGCGCGAGGGCAAGGTCATAGAGTTGGGCAATGGCGAACAGTTGACCGAGTTTCTTTCATGCTCCTATCTGGGCCTGGAGAGCGATCCCCGTCTGATTCAAGGCGCAGTGCAAGCCGTCGAGTCTTTCGGTGTGCAGTTCGCGGCCGCCCGGACCCGAGCGCTGCTGCCGCCGATGCGTGAACTCGATGAGCAGTTGAACCGCATATTCCAGGGGCATACGGTGACGTTCAACTCGGTGGGCAGCGCTCATCTGGGTTGTCTGCCACTGCTGGGCTCCGGCGAGTTGCCATCGTATCCCTTGCGGCGCGGCCCAGGCTGGATCGTTGACCGCGCCGCCCATGCCTCGATGCAAGTGCTGCAAGGCATCCTGTGGCAGTTCGGCCCGGTCCAGCGCTGCGATTGCAGTGATCTTCAGCAAGTCGAAGACGCCTGCTCCATCGCTGTCGCTGCAGGCAATACGCCCATCATCCTGACTGACAGCATTGGCTCGATGCGCGGGCTTTATCCCGTTAATCGATTGCTGCAACTGGCTGAGCGCTTTGAGGGTTACCTCTATGCGGATGACGCTCACGGCACGTCGATCCATGGCGAGGCCGGAGGCGGCTATGCCCTTGTTGCTGCCACTGAGCCGTTGCGCGCTCGTTTGATCCTGCTGTCGTCGTTGTCCAAGGCCTTCGGTGCAACCGGCGGTGCGATTACTGTGCTGACCGCGGCGGATGCCGAGCTGATTCGGCGCCATGCCTCGACTTATACCTTCGGTGGGCCACTGTCCATGGGCGGTGTCGGCGCGGCCGTCGCCTCGGCCAATATTCATCTTTCTGCACAACTAGGCCGGTTGCAGGCCTCGCTATGGCGAAACGTGGCGGTAATTGATGACCTGCTCGGGCCGGTGCTGGGCAATCACCAGATTGCTTCACCCATACGTTTTGTCCGGGTCGGCGCCGAGCGTGACGCCATCAACCTGGCGTTGCACCTGCGTCGGCACGCCATCGCGGTCACCACTGCCTTGTTTCCGGTGGTAGCCAAGGGTGAAGCCATACTGCGGCTGGCCATCAGTGCGAATCACAGCCACGCCCAGTTGGAACATCTGGCCAGTGTCGTCAACGACGGGTTCGCCGAACTGGGCATTCGTCAGGGAGAGCCGCGGCATGCGCAGTGATCCTATGAGGCAGGCCAGTTCGAACGCCATTCACGCGGCAGCGACAGAAGCCTTCACGAGAAAGTTGGCCCATGCGCGATCCCTGCCATGGTTCTGCACGTTGTATCCGCAGATTCGGCACGTACAGACCGCAGAGGATCTGCATCGGCTTCCGATCCTGGCTGTGGAGGACGAACAGGGTGGCTTGCTGTTTACCCAACTCGGCGCAGCGTCACACCGTGCGCCGGGTGGCGGGCTGACCCTGACCTCGGGTGGCAGCACCGGTAACCGCAAGCACATTACCCATTCCTGGGCATTCAACGAAAGCATCGTGCCCCTTGGGGCGCGGATGTTCGCTGCGACCGATGAGCATCCCCGTGTCGTCATTAATTGCCTCACGCCCGGTGAAATGCAGGGTGCCTTTCAATACGCGGCGGCCATCGTCCAGCACATCGGCGCGCGCCTGCTGCCTGCAGGCGCACTGATGGGCGTTCAGCGCATAGCCGGGTTGATTCAGTCACAAGCGGCCGATGCACTGATCTGCACCCCCTCTTTTGCGGCGGCACTGTTCAATCATGCCGATGTCGATAAGGCGCAGTTGAGCAGTCTGAGATGGCTCTACTACATTGGCGAACCCTGCCGTCAGCCCCTGCGTGAACAACTGGCCCGGGACTGGCCGGCCTTGAGCATACGGTCGTTGGGCTATAGCTCGACGGAGACCGGGCCGATCGGCTTCCAGTGTGCGCACCTCGAACATGGTTTCTACCATCTGCACGCGGATGCGATGCTGCTTGAAGTGGTTGATCCCGTCAGCCTGCGAGCGCTGGCCGACGGTGAAACCGGCGAGTTTCTGCTGACCCCTTTGCTGCCCGATCAGGTGCCGTTGCTGCGGTACCGCATTGGCGACCGTGGCCGACTCCTGGGCAGGCAATCGAACTGTGCCTGTGGCAGCGCTCTGCCAATACTGGAGCTGGAGGGGCGAGTCGAGAGCTCGATCAAGCTGGGCGGTGCGCTCATCACTCAGAAACAGGTTCTGAGCGTGCTCGCAGAGGCGTTGCCCGAACTGCATGCATCGGATGTGCAGGTGCAAATCGATCGACAGGCCGACGGCGCGCACATGTGGCTGCTCATCGCGCAGGAGCGATTGCCGGCCGGTGCAGAACGCATTATCGAAGGGGCTTTGCGCAACGAGGCGCAAGCGAGCGCATTGCTCGGACTGCCAGGTGTGCTGGGCTTGCAGGTGCGGCGTCTGGCTCGGGGTGACTTTGAAACCACCGTGGCCGGCAAAACGCCGTTCTTCGTTGAGTTGCGAGGCGCCTCGGGCGAGTCATGACGACTCGTCCGGGGGCTTCGTTGGCTGGCTACGTGTCAGGGCAGCAGGACGGTGGAGCCGGTGGTGCGCCGTGCCGACAATTCGGTTTGCGCCTTCGCCGCATCAGCCAGTGGGTAACGCTGGCTGATGTCCACCTTCAACTTGCCGCTGATGATCATCTCGAACAATTCATCGGCCATCCGCTGCAGATTCTCGGCATTGTTGGCATAAGTCGCCAGGGTCGGCCGGGTCACGTAGAGCGAACCCTTGGCGGCCAGAATACCCAGGTTCACGCCGTCCACCGCACCCGAGGCATTGCCGAAGCTCACCACCAGGCCGCGCGGCGAAACGCTGTCGAGGGAAGTCAGCCAAGTGTCCTTGCCAACACCGTCATAGACCACCGGGACTTTCTTGCCATCGGTCAATTCCAGCACGCGCTGCGCAACGTTTTCGTGGCTGTAATCGATCGTCGCCCACGCCCCGTTGGCCTTGGCCAGTTCGGCTTTCTCTTTGGAACTTACGGTGCCAATCAGCTTCACGCCCAGTGCCTTGGCCCATTGGCAGGCCAGTGAACCGACACCCCCGGCAGCGGCATGGAACAGAATGGTTTCGCCACCCTTGAGCTCATAGGTCTGGCGCAGCAGATATTGCACGGTCAGGCCTTTGAGCATGACCCCGGCAGCCGTTTCGAAACTGATTTCGTCGGGCAGGTGCACCAGATTGTCTTGGGGCAAAACGTGCAACTCGCTGTAAGCGCCCAATGGGCCGCTGCCAAAGGCGACGCGATCACCGACTTTGAACCGGGTGACGTCGCTGCCCACGGCATCGACGATGCCCGCACCTTCAGCACCCAGGCCGGACGGCAAGGCTGGCGGCGCGTAAAGGCCGCTGCGGTAATAGGTATCAATGAAGTTCAGGCCGATGGCCTTGTTGGCCACACGCACCTGATTCGGGCCGGGGGTAGCGGGTTCGTAGTCAACATATTCGAGCACTTCGGGGCCGCCGTGGGCGCGGAACTGGATACGCTTTGCCATCTGCCTGCTCTCCTTGGGTCTTTCGTGAGCCCCCTATCCAACTCCCATGCTTGATCTTCGTCAACTGCGGCGCGTTAGTCTGCGGTGGTATGCTACGCGCCCATTTGCGTCGCCCGCCCGCGGGGCGCCGCCCGATTCAAGGTGAAGCCATGACGACCCGCACCGACGCCGTAAAGGCCTATCTGCTCGACCTGCAAGACCGCATCTGCGCCGCACTCGAACTCGAAGACGGCGGCACGCGCTTCGTCGAAGACGCCTGGACCCGGCCCGCTGGCGGTGGCGGTCGCACCCGCGTGATCGAGAACGGCACGCTGATCGAAAAGGGCGGCGTCAACTTCTCCCACGTCTTCGGCAGCGGTCTGCCACCGTCCGCGAGCGCCCATCGCCCGGAATTGGCCGGTCGCGGTTTTGAAGCCCTCGGCGTGTCGCTGGTGATTCACCCACACAACCCGCATGTGCCGACGTCCCACGCCAACGTGCGCTTTTTCATCGCCGAGAAGGAAGGTGAAGAGCCGGTCTGGTGGTTCGGCGGCGGCTTCGACCTGACCCCGTATTACGGCAACGAAGCAGACTGCATCCACTGGCACCGCGTCGCCGAACAGGCCTGCGCGCCGTTCGGCGCGGACGTCTACCCGCGCTACAAAGCCTGGTGCGACACCTACTTCCACATCAAGCATCGCCACGAACCGCGCGGCATCGGCGGTCTGTTTTTCGATGACCTGAACGAGTGGGACTTCGATACCAGCTTCGCTTTCATGCGCGCCATCGGTGACGCTTACATCGACGCTTATCTGCCGATCGTGCAACGACGCAAAAACGATGCGTTCAGCGCTCAACAGCGTGAATTCCAGGAATTTCGCCGTGGCCGCTACGTCGAATTCAACCTGGTCTACGACCGCGGCACGCTGTTCGGTCTGCAATCGGGCGGGCGTACCGAATCGATTCTGATGTCGCTGCCGCCGCAAGTGCGCTGGGGCTACGACTGGAAGGCTGAGCCGGGCAGCGAAGAAGCGCGCCTGACCGAATATTTCCTGCAAGATCGCGACTGGCTGGCCGAGGCCTGAGGATTGCTGATGGATCGTTACGTCGTTTTCGGTAACCCGATCGGCCACAGCAAATCGCCGATGATTCACAAGCTGTTCGCTGAACAGACCGGCCAGAGTCTCGACTACAGCACGCTGCTGGCGCCGCTCGACGACTTCTCCGCCTGCGCCACGGCGTTTTTCCAGGAAGGTCGCGGCGCCAACGTCACCGTGCCGTTCAAGGAAGATGCTTACCGTCTGGCCAACAGCCTGACGGCTCGCGCGCAACGGGCCGGCGCGGTGAACACCCTGAGCAAACTGGCCGACGGCTCGCTGCTCGGCGACAACACCGACGGCGCCGGACTGGTGCGTGATCTGACGGTGAATGCCGGGTTCAGCCTGACCGGCAAACGCATCCTGTTGCTGGGTGCTGGCGGTGCAGTGCGTGGGGCGCTGGAGCCGTTGCTGGCGGAGAAGCCGGCGTCGGTGATCATTGCCAATCGCACGGTGGACAAGGCTGAGCTGCTGGCCGAGTTGTTCTGCGATCTGGGGCCGGTGTCGGCCAGTGGTTTCGACTGGTTGCGCGAGCCGGTGGACGTGATCATCAATGCCACTTCGGCGAGCCTCACCGGTGATGTACCGCCGATTGCGCCTAGCTTGATCGAGCCGGGCAAGACCCTGTGCTACGACATGATGTACGGCAAAGAGCCGACGGCGTTTTGCCGCTGGGCCAGCGAGCAGGGTGCGGTGTTGGTGATGGATGGGTTGGGGATGTTGGCGGAGCAGGCCGCCGAGGCGTTCTTCCTGTGGCGGGGCGTCCGACCCGACACGGCGCCAGTGCTGGCCGAACTCCGCCGCCAACTGGCCCAGTAATCCTTGTAGGAGTGAGCCTGCTCGCGATAGCGGAGTATCAGTTGAAACATGTGTATCTGACACTCCGCTATCGCGAGCAGGCTCACTCCTACAGGGGTATGCTGTTATTGTTGGATCAATCCTCAAACCGGATCGGACATTTCTCCGGCCCTTCCAGCTTGCGCAACTCTTCCACCACCTGCGGCCGCGCCCCGCGCAGCGTCAAACTGCGATTCTGACTCAACAACCGCCGCGCCTCCTGATGCAGCATCTCCACCCCCGAATAGTCGATGAAGTTGATCTGCTGCGCCTCGATCACCACCCGCTCGCCGTGCATGCGTTGCAGGCGCACTTGCAGGTAGTGGCTGGCGCCGAAAAAGATCGAGCCGCCGACGCGTAAAACATCGTCCTCACCGTCGCGCCAATGCTGCACACGCGGTTGCGAAGTGCGCTTGAGGTAGAAAAACAGTGAGGCCAGCACGCCGGCATAAATCGCCGTTTGCAGTTCCAGCAGCAAGGTCGCGAGGCACGTCAGCGCCATCACCACGAATTCCGCACGGCTGACCCGCAGCAACGCACGAATCCCGCGATGATCGACCAAGCCCCAGGCGATCAACAGAATGCTTCCGGCCATGGCGGGAATCGGAATATGCGAAATCAGCCCCGCGCCGAAAATCGCAAACAACGCCACCCAGATCGCCGAAAAGATCCCGGCCAGCGGCGAGCAGGCGCCCGCCTCGTAGCTCAAGCCCGAACGGGTAAACGATCCCGCCGACAACGACCCGGAAAAGAACGCGCCGACAATATTCGATAGACCCTGCGCGCGGACTTCCTGATTGGCATCAAGCAACTGTTGCGACCGCGCCGAAATCGAGCGGGCAATCGACAGGCTGGTGACCAGCCCAAGCATGCCCACCGCCACGGCGCTCGGTAGCAACCGCAGAATCAAATCCAGATCCAGCGGCAACGCACTGAACGGTGGCAACCGCCCAACGAATGCGCTGACCAAATGCACGTGGCCGAACATCGCCGGCCACAGCCATACCAGCAGGCTGGCCAATACGAGGGTTATCAATAGCGTCGGCCAGCGCGGCAGCAATTGTTTCAACACCACACCGACGACCACTGTCGCCACACCGAGCAGCAGCGACGGTTTATCCACAGACCGGAAGTGTTGCAGCAGATCCATCAGACTCGCTAGCGCCGTAGCCTGCGCCGGCAGTTCCAGCCCCAGCAGGTTCGGCAATTGCCCGATGGCAATCACCACCGCCGCGCCGAGGGTGAACCCCAGCACCACCGAGTGCGAGACGAAATTCACCAGCGCGCCGAAGCGCAGCAAACCGAGCAACCACTGGAAAACTCCGGCCAGGAAAGTCAGCAGCAGGATCAGGGTGATGTAGTCCTGCGACGCCGGCAGCGCTAAAGGGCTGACGCTGGCGTACAGCACAATCGAAATCGCTGCGGTCGGGCCACAGATCAAATGCCACGATGAGCCCCACAGACAGGCGATCAACACCGGGATGATCGCGGCGTAGAGACCGTATTCAGGTGGCAGGCCGGCGATCAGTGCGTAGGCAATCGACTGGGGTAACGCGAGAATCGCACCGCTGAGGCCGACGATCAGATCCCGTCCGACGCTGGCGCGGGTCTGTCGCGGTAGCCAGGTGAGGAAGGGGAAGAGAGAGTGGCGGCTGGGGAAGGCCATGGGTCCTCGCGGTTGGGGTTTTGTTCAAGGTTATCAGGGTGACAGGGAAAGGGCCCTCACCCTAGCCCTCCCGAAACGTCGGACCGCCCGGAGGGAGAGGGGACTGACCGAGGTGTTTGGTGGAGATGCACCGACCTGCAATTTCGGAGTTGAGCGTAAGTTTAGAATCCAACAACGATCGGCTCCCTTTCCCCTCGCCCCCTTGGGGGAGAGGGCTGGGGTGAGGGGGCAAAAATCTCAAGCCGATCACTCATCCAGCCACCCCACAATCAAAGCTTCGCCTTAACCGCCGCCAACGCATCCTTCCCGTCTACCGTCTTCACCCCGTCCAGCCACTTGTCCAACACCGCCGGATTCGCCTTGATCCACGCCTTCGCCGCCGCGGCATTAGTGATCTTCTTGTTCACCACCTCAGCCATGATGCTGTTCTCCATTTCCTGAGTGAACGACAGATTGGTCAGCAATTTACCCACATTCGGACACGCCTCGGCGTAGCCCTTGCGCGTCAACGTAAACACGCTGCCGGTGTCGCCAAAGTACTTCTCGCCACCCTTGAGGTAATGCATTTTCAACTGCACGTTCATCGGGTGCGGGGTCCAGCCGAGGAAGGTGACGAATTTCTGCTTCTTCACCGCTCGCGACACTTCCGCCAGCATCGCCTGTTCACTGGATTCGATGAGCTTCCACTGACCCATGTCGAAGTCATTCTTCTTGATGATTTCCTGCAGCGAGATATTCGCCGGCGCGCCCGAACCGATGCCGTAAATTTTGCGCTCGAACTTGTCCGCGTATTTGTTCAGGTCGGCAAAGTTATGCACGCCCGCGTCCCACACGTAGTCCGGCACGGCGAGGGTGAATTCGGTGCCGTCGAGGTTCTTCGCCAATTGCGTGACGTCACCGGTGGCGACGAACTTGTCGTAGAAGCCCTGCTGCGCCGGCATCCAGTTGCCGAGGAACACATCCACTTGGCCGTCCTTCAACCCGCCAAAGGTGATCGGCACCGCGAGGGTGTCGACTTTGGCCTTGTAGCCCATGCCGTCCAGCAGAAACTCGGTGATCGCGTTGGTCGCGGCAATGTCGCTCCAACCCGGATCGGCCATTTTCACCGTGTCGCAGCTCTGCTCGGCGAATGCCGAGGCGCTGCTCAGGGCGAGCAGGCCAACCGTCACTACTGTGGATAACTTACGCATGGACTTCCCCTTAACATTATTGGTTTTGGCAGGGTTGTGGATAACGTGCTTTGTGTTCCAGATCATCGAGGTCGATGTGGTTGCGCATGTATTGCTGACTGGCGTCCACCAGCGGCTGGTGATCCCAGCTCTTCAGCTTGCCGATGGTTAACGCGTCGGCAACAAATCGGCGGCGGCGCTGGCTGGCCAGCACTTCCCGGTGGATCGCCGGAATGTCCCACTTGGCCCGCGCTTCGGCGAGAAAATCGTCGAACAGTTGGCGATGTTGCGGCGATTGACTGAGTTCTTCCAGTTCGCGCGGGTCGTTGCTTACATCGAAGAGTAGGCAAGGGTCGCTTTCACTGTAGATAAATTTGTAGGCGCCGCGACGGATCATCATCAACGGGCTGACGGTGCCTTCGGCCATGTATTCGCCAAACACTTCGTCATGACCGCCCTGCCCTTGCAAGTGCGAGACCAAGGAGCGGCCATCCAGCGGCAGACCCGGTTCCAGCGTGCCGCCCGCCAGTTCAACGAAAGTCGGCAGCAGGTCTGCAGTCGACACGGCAGCGCTGACCCGGCCTGCCTCGAACTGGCCCGGCGCACTGATCAACAGCGGCACGCGGGCGGCCATTTCGTACCAGTGCATTTTGTACCAGAGGCCTTTCTCGCCAAGCATGTCGCCGTGGTCCCCGGAGAACACAATGATGGTGTCCTCGATCAGCCCGGTTTCTTCGAGGGTTTGCAGAAGTTTGCCGACGTTGGCGTCGATATAGCTGCACGCCCCGAAGTACGCCCGACGCGCATCGCGAATCTTATCCACAGGCAGCGGCTTATCCCACAGGTCATAAACCTTGAGCAGTCGCTGCGAATGCGGGTCGAGTTCGTGTTGATCCGGGGTTGTAGGCAACGGGATATCGGCATCGTCGTACAAATCCCAGAATGCTTTGGGAATGGTGTACGGGTCGTGCGGGTGAGTCATCGACACGGTCAGGCAGAACGGCTGATCGCCATCCTCGCGGATGTGATCGAACAAGTATTGCTGGGCCTTGAACACCACCTCTTCGTCGAAATCGAGTTGGTTGGTGCGCACGCATGGCCCGGCCTGCAATACCGACGACATGTTGTGATACCAGCTCGGCCTTACGTCCGGCTCATCCCAGTTCACTGCCCAGCCGTAATCGGCCGGATAGATGTCGCTGGTCAGGCGTTCTTCGTAGCCGTGCAACTGATCGGGGCCGCAGAAATGCATCTTGCCCGACAGTGCGGTGCGGTAGCCGAGACGGCGCAGGTAATGGGCGTAGGTCGGCACATCGGCAGGGAAATCGGCGGCGTTGTCATAGGCGCCGATCTTGCTCGGCAACTGGCCGCTGACCAAGGTGAAACGCGACGGCGCGCACAAAGGGCTGTTGCAATAAGCGGCATCGAACACCACACCTTGGGCGGCGAGGCGGGAAAGATTCGGTAGTTTGATCGGCGAAGGGCCGTAAAACGGCAACATTGGCGCGGCCATCTGATCGGCCATGATGAAAAGAATATTCTTGCGCTTCATGTGATCGCGGCATTCCATAGTGAATATTTATGCGACATTGCTGCGATCGAGCATGGAGTCCATGCTGTATCGGGTAAAGCCCGCGCCGGGCAATGACTAGGATAAGCACCGCTTATGTATGAAGCCTTGGGTGATCTGTCCCTCGACCTGTTACGTGCTTTCGAGGCGGCGGCGCGACATCGCAGTTTTACCGCCGCGTCGGTTGAACTCGGCACCACCCAGCCGGCTATCAGTCAACAGATCAAACGTTTGGAAGAACAACTGGGCACGCGCCTGTTTGATCGCATCTATCGCGGCATTGAACTGACCGAAGTCGGCGCGATCCTGTTCGAGCAGGTAGCCCTTGGTTTGCAGAATATCGACGCAGGATTGAGCGCGATCAGCGCTCAACAGCAACACGAGGTGCTGCAAGTCGCCACCGACTTTGCCTTCGCCGCGTATTGGCTGATGCCGCGCTTGCATCGCTTCCATGAGGCCAACCCCCACGTCGATGTCAGCCTTGTCACCAGTGAGCGAAATCACAATATGCTGCGCACGGATATCGACGTGGCGATCCTGTTTGGCGATGGACGTTTTAAACAGGGTGAAAGCCATTGGCTGTTCAGCGAAGAAGTGTTCCCGGTGTGCAGCCCGCAATTGCTCAAGGAACGTCCGGCGCCCCTGCCCGCTCACGCGCTGCTGGATTTGCCGCTGCTGCATTTGCGCGGAGAAAACAGCAGCAACTGGTTCGACTGGAGCGGTCTGTTCCGCGAATTGGGCATCACCACACCGCCGGCGCCGGGGCAGTTGCGTTTCGATAACTACACGCTGTTGATTCAAGCAGCGATTGGCGGTCAAGGCGTGGCGATCGGCTGGCGGCACCTTGTGGATAACTTGCTGAGTCAGGGTTTGCTGTGTCGACCCATAGCCGAAACGACCCTGTCGCGCCTCGGTTATTACGTAGTGCTGCCGCAACGCAAACGCCGCGGTGCGTTGATTCAGCAGTTTGTCGATTGGTTGATGGCGGAACAGGCGAGCAGCGCGGAGTCCTTGAGTGGGCTGGCGCTGCCTTCGATTGCGGTTTGAGGATCAAAAGTCGCAGCCTGCGGCAGCTCCTACACCGATCTCATGTAGGAGCCGCCGCAGGCTGCGATCTTTTACGAATCTGAAGCCGCGACAAAATTCACATGCTGGCCCACATGCAGATTCAACCGCAGCTCATCGGCAATCCCCACCGCCACGCGATTCAATCGCTCCAGCGGTTCGGCCAGCCCCGGCTCCAGGTTGCCGCCGACCTGGCTGAAATGCTCAATTGTCAGCCCGGCCACGCCATGCGGCGCATTGACCAGCGTCCACTGCAGCGGACTGCTTTGCAGTGCTTCGCGGATTTCCTCAGCGGCGTGACGTTGCAAGCGGTCATCCAGATCCGGCTCGTCGAGTACGGCAAAATCGCCCACCAGAAACAACCGCGTCACATTGGCCAATTGCAGACCATCGACCAGCGCATCGACCGCCAGCACCTGTTCAACCGGGCCGAGCACGATGGAGCGTTCGACGTGATCGCTGCTGAACGGCAACCCCGGCGCGTCCAGCAGGCAAATCACCGCCGAGCTTCCCGCTACGCTTTGATTGACCCGCTCGACATCGAACAGATCACCACTTTTAGTGCGCAGACCCGGACGCGGCGCGAGTGCGGTCAAATCGTCGAGAATGGCGATGACTTCATGCTGGCGGCGCAGCAACTCAGCCATCAACGCACCGCCCAGGCTACTCATGGCACCATAGAGCACCACTTTTACCGCCGGGGTTTCGGCATTTTTCATGACTGATCTCTTTTGTTATCCCTTGTATGGCGTGTGACATACGGGCAACGCCGAGGGTTCGAACCGATTTCCGAGGGTTTCAGATGCAAGCGATCAAGGGCTACCACGCCCACGTCTATTTCGACGCCAACTCCATCGATCAGGCGCGCGCGTTGTGTGAACAAGCCGCGCAGTTGTTCCCCTTGAAAATGGGCCGCGTCCACGAACGCCCGGTCGGCCCGCACCCGGACTGGAGCTGCCAATTGGCCTTCGGCCCTGAGCTGATCGGCGATGTGCTGCCGTGGCTGGCGCTCAATCGTCAAGGCCTGGTGGTGTTTCTGCATCCGGACACCGGTGATGATTTGCTCGACCACACCGAACATGCGATCTGGATGGGCGCGATGCGGCCGCTGAACTTGTCTGTTTTTTGATCAGAGCGTTTCTTCGGCTTCGCCCGGCAGATGCGCGTCCAGGTGCAGCCATGGCAACTGGCTGTCCGTCCAGATATGCCGTTCGGCGGTTGCCAGCTCAGGGTGATCAAGGGTGGCGATGGTCACGTCGATACTTTCGGGGCTGAGCAACGTGATCAGTGCCAGTTGCGCGCCGCAGTTCGGACAGAAGAACCGCGCGCAACTCTGCGACGAGTCATAACGCGACGGCGTCCCGGCCAACCATTGAAAGTTCGCTGCGGGAACGGTGATCCACGTCGTGACAATCCCGCCGCTGACCTTGCGGCAAATCGAGCAATGGCAGTGGGCGATGTCGTGCAACGGCCCGTTGAACTGATAACGAATGTGTCCGCAATGGCAGCCACCGCTGTGCAATTGGCTCATGTTCAAAGTCCTCCCGCCCGTAATCATTGACTCTAGTTCGCATCCGACGGCCGGTTGACCGTTCATTCAAAGCTTTCTGCAGCGAAAGGTAG
Source organism: Pseudomonas sp. NPDC087690 (assembly GCF_044743175.1). Classification (NCBI taxonomy): domain Bacteria; kingdom Pseudomonadati; phylum Pseudomonadota; class Gammaproteobacteria; order Pseudomonadales; family Pseudomonadaceae; genus Pseudomonas; species Pseudomonas sp. NPDC087690. Next base: position 30,740 of record NZ_JBIUVX010000030.1, on the reverse strand, counting down.
CTGAAAGCTTCCGCGATTAGGATCGCCTCACTTCCGGCAACAGACCGGTTGGCCAATGCGTGTGATGCCTCGCACGAATGGCCCAATTAACAACAACAATGGTGATTCTGATGTCCTCTGTAGCCCGCCTCCTCGCTCTGACTCCGCCCGTACGCCTTGTGCTTCCCGTTCTGCGCTGATCCCGCCCGATCCGCTCACTCAACTAGCCGCGCTACGCCTGGAGTATTCCCATGCTGACTTTCCTTGGCTTCGCCATGGTCATCACGTTCATGTTCCTGATCATGACCAAGCGCCTGTCCGCGCTGATCGCTCTGATCATCATCCCGATCGTCTTCGCCCTGTTCGGTGGTTTCGCCCCGAAGATCGGCCCGATGATGCTCGAAGGCATCACCAAACTGGCGCCGACCGGCGTGATGCTGATGTTTGCCATTCTCTACTTCGCGTTGATGATCGACTCCGGCCTGTTCGACCCGGCCGTGCGCAAGATCCTCAAACTGGTCAAGGGCGACCCGCTGAAGGTGTCGGTCGGCACCGCCGTCCTGGCGCTCGTGGTTTCCCTCGACGGTGACGGCGCGACCACCTACATGATCTGCGTAGCGGCGATGCTGCCGTTGTACAGCCGCATCGGCATGAGCCCGCGGATCATGGCCGGCCTGATCATTCTCGCCGGCGGCGTGATGAACATGACCCCGTGGGGCGGCCCGACCGCCCGTGCCGCGAGTGCGCTGCATGTCGACCCGTCGGACATTTTCGTACCGATGATTCCGGCCATGGCTGCCGGTGTCGTGGCGATTCTGCTGATTGCCTACTTCTACGGCAAACGTGAGCGTGCGCGCCTCGGTGAGCTGCATCTGGTTGGCGATGATATCGATCACAGCGAAATCAGCGTCTCGCAATTCCCGGATGCCCGCCGTCCGAAGTTGATCTGGTTCAACGGCGCCCTGACCTTCGGCCTGATGTGCACCCTGATCGCCGGCCTGCTGCCGTTGCCGGTGCTGTTCATGGTCGCGTTCAGTATCGCCATGATCGTCAACTACCCTTGCCTGCAGATGCAGAAGGATCGCGTCGCGGCTCACGCCGGCAGCGTGCTGGCAGTGGTCGGGCTGATCTTTGCGGCGGGTATTTTCACCGGTATCCTGTCGGGCACCGGCATGGTCGATGCGATGTCGAAAAGCCTGTTGGCGGTGATTCCGGATTTCCTCGGCCCGTACCTGGCCGTGATCACGGCGCTGGTGAGCATGCCGTTCACCTTCTTCATGTCCAACGACGCGTTCTACTATGGCGTGTTGCCGGTGTTGGCCGAAGCCGCCAGCCACTATGGGATCACCGCAGTGGAAATGGCCCGTGCCTCGATCGTCGGTCAGCCCGTCCACTTGCTGAGCCCGTTGGTGCCATCGACCTATCTGTTGGTGGCCCTGGCCGGTATTGATTTCGGTGACCACCAGCGTTTCACCCTGAAATGGGCGATCCTGGTGTGCATCTGCATTCTGATTGCTGCACTGCTGTTGGGGACTTTCCCGGTGTTCAGCACTCTATAAGCCCAAGACTCACCGTTTCGGGTCCTGGCTTCGCGGTTTGAAGCCCGGACCTTTTTCGGTTTAACAATCGCTCAAAGGAATACACATGGAATGGCTGACCAACCCCGAAATCTGGGTTGCCTTCTTCACCCTGACCGCCCTGGAAATCGTCCTCGGCATCGATAACATCATCATGATTTCGATCCTGGTCAGCCGCATGCCCAAACACATGCAGCAGCGCACCCGGATCTTCGGTCTTGGCCTGGCCATGATCACCCGCATCCTGTTGCTGCTGTCGATCACCTGGGTCATGCGCCTCACCGCCGACCTGTTCGAAGTGTTCGGCCAAGGCATTTCCGGTCGCGACCTGATCCTGTTCTTCGGTGGTCTGTTCCTGCTGTGGAAGAGCTCGCAAGAGATGTACCACGCGCTGGAAGGCGAAGACGAAAGCGACGACACGCCTGGCGGTAAGGGCGGCAACTTCCTCTACACCATCATTCAGATCGCGATCATCGACATCGTCTTCTCGCTGGATTCGGTGATCACCGCTGTCGGCATGGTTTCCCACGTGCCGGTGATGGTCGCGGCGATTGTCGTGGCCGTGCTGGTGATGATGCTGGCCTCGGGCAAGATCAGCGAGTTCATCGACAAGCACCCGTCGCTGAAGATGCTCGCGCTGTCGTTCCTGCTGGTGGTCGGTACCGTGCTGATTGCCGAGTCGTTCGACGTGCATGTACCGAAAGGCTACGTCTACTTCGCCATGGCGTTCTCGCTGGCGGTTGAGGCGATCAACATCAAACTGCGCGGCGCGATGGCCAAAAAGAAACAGCAGCAAGACCCGGTGAAACTGCGCAAGGACATCCCGGGCCAATAATCCGGTAGTCCTGAATTACGCAACATCCCTTGTAGGAGTGAGCCTGCTCGCGATAGCGGTCTGTCAGTCAACATCAATGTTGAAGCTGACGGCCCTATCGCGAGCAGGCTCACTCCTACATTTGTTTCTGGGTTCAGGCAGGGGGAACGAGGTTGTCGAGCACCCGATTCACCGCCAACTCACTCAACATGATCACCTGCGCAATCCCCAATAACGAACTGCGCTGCGGTCCGTCGATAAACCCGGCCAGATCACTGGCCATGATGCTCGCCGACGCTAGTGATTCGCAGGCGTGCACCAACAGGGTTTCGTTATCCACGGCGGGATCGATGAGGAAAATGTTGCTGGGTCTGCGTGGTGCGGCGGGGTCTTGTTTGAGGCCGGGACAGAGATAGAAATCGAGGGCGCGGTCGGCGGCTTGTTTGAGTCTTTGCGCTTCGAGGTCGGGGTGAGGAAGATCGGTGACCGGTGGATCTGGCGTTATCTTTTTCATATTCAGCTGCTCCATAAAATGAAGCCACTGCCGTTCTCTACTAAAAGAAGGGAGGCGGCTGTACGCAGGTTAGTAGACCGGGGAGCTAGCTTTTCCGGCGCACCCGAAGATGCCCTGCGCACAACCACCATCAGGATCAGGCATAGCCTGACGCAACGGTGCTTGCGCACAATAACTAGCAACCCGGGCTACTAATCCCGACCACTGATGAGCAGTGGCCAGCAAACGATAGAGACCAGCCCCGAAGCGCACAAGCCGGCGGATTCTGGCGTAGCCGTAGGCAACGGCGCAAGGTTTTGTAGCCTTTCTGACGTAACACCGCGTGTGCTTAAACACCCCGCAAAATCCGCGTTTAACACCCTCCACCACATCACCACAAAACCTGTGGGAGCTGGCTTGCCAGCGATAGCGGCGTGTCAGGCAGCATCAATGTCGGCAGTGCCGCCGTCATCGCTGGCAAGCCAGCTCCCACAGGGTTTTCAGCCCCCCACAGTGGCACATCGCAACCCTTTGAAACGGGATTCAAAGGTTGACGCCCCCCGCTCCGCTCGTTAGCTTCCCCGCTCGCCTCAAACGACAAACAAGGAGTGTTCATGTCTGGAAAACCCGCCGCGCGCGTCACCGATCCGACCACCTGCCCCATTCCCGGTCACGGCACCAACCCGATTGCCAGCGGCTCTGGCGACGTCTTCATCAACGGCCTCGCCGCCGCCCGCCTCGGCGACACCTGCACCTGCGGCCAAGCCCTCAATGGCGCGTTCTCCGCCACGGTGTTCATCAACGGCAAGAACGCCATGACCATCGACAGCACGGCCAGCCATGGCGGCGTTGTGGTCGGCGGCTCCGGTGACGTCATCATCGGCAGCTCGCACACGCCCGCGCCGTTTATCCCGCCGCTGCCGATCATTGGCCAGCCGCTGATCGAATTCAAAGCCGTCAGCGCCGGTAATGGCGAACCTATCGCTGCACAAGGCTACGAAATCGAAACCGCCGAAGGCCGCATCGTCAAAGGCCAGACCAACGAAAAAGGCATGACCCAAAGCGTCGCCACGCGCCAGCCGGACCTGGCCATCGTGCGCTGGACAGCCTGACTTTCAAGGAAGAACCATGACCGGACAATGCATCGCTCCAGACGACCTGGACATGAAAAAACTCTGGGACAGCACCTGCGAGCTGCCCACCTGCAAACGCGAAACCAACACCGCCGGCCCCAACCCGAAAACCCGCGTCGAAGTCCCGCTGCTGACCTGCAACTGCCTGTGGCGCCGCTTCCAGAAAGAAGCCGAAGACTGGGTCGCCCCCGGCGGCGTCCTCATCGCCGACCCCCAGGCCCGCAACCGCAAAATCAACGCCGCGTACGCGCAGCTGTGGCTGGCGGATAACCGCTTTCAGTGGGCGGGGCTGGCGGCGTTTGCTTCGAAGCAGGTGGGGTGTGGCTTGATCCACGCCACCAAACTGCAAACCGCCATTGCTGCGCAGAAAGCAGCGTTGGAAAAGCTGCGAACCGCCCCATCGGAAACCTTGTTCGAAGGTTTCGGATTCAAGTTCAGCAAAACCAATCCTGAGGTTGAACAGGAACTGGAAAAAGCCCGAGCGGCAAACCCGATGCCGACCGAGGACATCACTATCGGCGACAACCCACGCTCAGTGGTTCAGCAGCAGCTGGATTATGTGTATGAGATGTTGGCGCTGGGTAATACATCGCTGTTTCTAGACGTTTATCCGTTGCACCGGTTTTTTATGGTGCGGGGTTACAAGGAAATGGAGAAGTGTCTGAAGAGCCGGCGCGAAATCGCGAAAGATGTGATGTGGCCGATTGCTGAAAAAGTAGAGTTTGGCGCTGATAATCCTGAGATTTACGCAACCTTCAAAGCCATTGATCAGGGAAATATTTCCGGTAGCGTTGAACAAATGGCGCTTCATGAACAAGTCGACATTCTTCAGCCAGCGATGTACGACGAAACCCACTTTGCCCTGTTGATGCGAGGGACACATGGGGGTGACGTTATTTCTGTTGTGACCGGATTGTTGCCGGGGGCTGCCGAAGAAATCCAGCTTACTCTCGCTAGTCAATGTAAAGCGCCCGATAGTCGAAAAGTCGCTTTTGGCAGCAATCCGCTGGCTAACCTTGCCAATAAGGATCAGCGAATGGAGTTTGTACTGCGCGCTGCTACTCAATTTAACGAACTGCTTAAACAGCCGTCCTCTCGTGCAAAACTTGAGCAATCCATCCGTGAGATTGCAGCTGGCGGGGGAGTAAGGTGATGCGTAAGCGCAGTTTCTACGCCGCTGCCTTTGTTTTGGGAGCTATTGCGCTGACCCTCTATTTCGGAAGAGGTCCGCTACAAATTTCTTTCCACATTGGAAAAACATATGGCGATGTCGTACGCGACTCATCATTTCCTGTAACAGATAAAACTGCCATCTATCCCAGTGACCCACCTCACCCAAGTTCGACTTGGATCAGTAGCCCAGTGATCATCACTTTCGATGATGAGCAACATGGGTTCACGTTGCCCGTCACAAAATTCGGTGCGATTGGCTGGTCTGACTTCAAAGCGATCACCCTTTCTACGTCACCAATGCTGGAGACGGTGCCGTTCGAGCAAGCAGTGAATCTGCTGGGAGAGCTGCAGCAGATGTTCAAAAAGGCAGGTTGGTCGCCAGAAGCTGTTGAAGGGAATGATTGGCTCAAGACTGAAACCCAAGAGGACAAGGTGCGTCTTCAGACCAAGCTTTTTGATCAAATGGACGGTGTCATTCTGTTGATCCCACACAAGTACAGCCTGTTCCTCCACATCAAGTGCTATGCACGGTGCGATGAGCGGAATCCGGAGACGGCGAAATATTTGATTGATGTAGGTTTTGGTGAAGATCATTTCAGTGATTGATCGTTTTAAACCGTCTCGGAGGAAATCAACGACCTTGGCAGGTAAGCATTGGGTGTCGATGGGCGCCGCTACGATTTTGCTGGCTGGAGTTATGGCGTGGCCATTGGGTGCCAAGACCCTATCCGTTCATATCGGCAAACCCTACGAACGGGTCATTAAGGATTCAACTTTCCCGGTCGAAGATAAAACGGCGATCTATCCTGGCGATCCTAATGACCCGAAGGATCCCGCGCGCCCAGGCTCTACATGGATTAGCAGCCCGACCATCATTGAGTTTGATGATCCTGTTAATGGCTTCAAACTTCCCCCGACTGTATTCGGCGCTGTGACGTATGCAAGCCAGAGAGTCTCGACACTGACGACCTCGCCGATGATAGAAACTTTGCCGTTCGCAGAAGCTCTGGATCGATTAGTTGTTACTCAGAGCAACCTCAAATCGCGAGGATGGAAGCTTGAGCCTTTGGAAAAAAACGACTGGTTCAATCTTGACTCCATTCCGGAACGTGAGCGGCTACGGGCGAAACTCTTTGATCAAGCTGTTGGCATTGATTTGTACGTACCGGGAAAGTACAGCTTGCTGCTCTTGATCAAGTGCTACGCAAGCTGTGACAAGCAAGATCCGACGACTGCGAAATATCTGATTGATATCAGTGTGGGTCGGGATCGAAGCGGAGCATGAGTAATCGGTACAAGTGGCGCAGTCGATACTGGCGCAGAGCAGCGTTTTTCATGCTGTATGTATGCCTGACGTCTTTCCACTATCCGCTGGATTTTCTGGTCGTTCGCATCGGCAAGCCCTATGCCGAAGTCGTCAAAGACTCCAGTTTTCCTGTTGAGCGGAAAACAGCCGTGTACCCAAGTGACCCGCCCAAGGTCGACTCGACCTGGATTGGCAGCCCGGTCGTGATCACTTTTGATGACCCTGAACATGGCTTCACTTTGCCCAAAACCATCTACGGGGCGGTGGGCTACACCAAAGAGAAAGTAGACGGCATAACAACGTCTCCAATGGTTGAAACACTTCCCTTCGACCAGACGGTGAAACTTTTGAGTGAGCTGCAAGCGAGGTTCAGGGACGCCAAATGGATTCCTGAACCCGTTGAGGGAAATGATTGGATCAAAGTGCAAAGCGATGATGAAAAGCGACAGCTACAAGCGAAGCTTTTTGATCAGGCGGATGGGGTCATTCTGCTGGTTCCGCACAAATACAGCCTGTTGATGCACATCAAGTGCTATGCGCGTTGTGATGAGCGGAATGTGGAAACGGCCAAGTATCTGATCGACATCGGGCTCAGTAAAGATCATTTCAGCGATTGATTCAGCCACACCCGCAAACCCTGTGGGAGCTGGCTTGCCAGCGATGGCGGCGTGTCAGGCAACATCAATGTCGGTAGTGCCGCCCTCATCGCTGGCAAGCCAGCTCCCACAGGGATTTGTGGTGATTGTGGAAGGGGGTGGATGAAGTGCTTTTCATGACACTTTTGTTTCAATCCACTCTTTAGCTGTGCAATGCTGGCGCCCAGACCGTTAGCCAACTACAGCTTAAGTATCAAAAACGTAGAAACCGCGCGGTACCGTCCACTTGCCCCTCTGGGGCGCTGCTATTACAGGGGGTTTGCATGCTCACCCTGCTCAATCTGCTTTCCGCCGTGGCCTTGCTGATCTGGGGCACGCACATCGTTCGAACCGGCATCCTGCGGGTGTATGGCACCAACCTGCGCCATGTGATTGGCCAGAACATGTCCAAGCGCTGGCTCGCGTTCGTTGCCGGCATTGTCGTTACCGCCATGGTGCAGAGCAGCAATGCCACGGCCATGCTCGTCACCTCCTTCGTGGGTCAGGGTCTGATGGCGCTGACCCCGGCGCTGGCGACCATGCTCGGCGCCGACGTCGGTACCGCGCTGATGGCGCGGGTGCTGACGTTTGACCTGTCATGGCTGTCGCCGCTGCTGATCTTTCTCGGGGTGATTTTCTTCCTGTCGCGCAAACAGACGCGGCTCGGGCAAATGGGCCGGGTGTCGATCGGGCTCGGGCTGATCATTCTCGCGCTGCAATTGATCGTCGAGGCCGCTGCGCCGATCACCCACGCCCAAGGCGTTAAGGTGATTTTCGCCTCGCTGACCGGCGACATCCTTCTCGATGCCCTGGTCGGCGCGTTGTTCGCGATGATTTCCTACTCCAGCCTCGCCGCCGTGCTGCTCACCGCGACCCTCGCCGGCGCCAGTGTGATCAGCCTGCCGGTGGCGATCGGTCTGGTGATCGGCGCCAACATCGGCAGCGGCATTCTCGCGTTCATGAGCACCAGCATGCAGAACGCCGCTGGCCGGCAAGTGGCGCTGGGCAGTCTGTTGTACAAACTGATTGGCCTGCTGTTGATCATCCCGGTGCTCGACCCGCTGGTGCACTGGATCGACAGCCTCGATTTCAGCCCGCAGGAAATGGTCATCGGCTTCCACCTGCTCTACAACACCGCACGCTGCTTGATCCTGCTGCCAAGCGTTGGGCCGATGGCGCGGCTGTGTGCGTGGCTGCTGCCGGAACGCCCGGAGGCCAATGGCACCGCCAAGCCACGGCATCTCGACGCCACCGCGCTGGTCACGCCGAGTCTGGCACTGGCCAACGCCGCGCGGGAAACCCTGCGCATGGGCGATCTGCTGGAAAACATGCTCGACGCCACCCTCGATGTGTTGCGCGGCAAGCAGACCGCCGTCACTCAGGAAATACGTCGGCTGACCGACGATGTCGAAGCGCTGTACAGCGCGATCAAACTGTATCTTGCGCAGATGCCCCGCGAGGATCTCGGCGAGCAGGACAGTCGGCGCTGGGCCGAGATCATCGAGCTGGCGATCAACCTCAAATTGGCCGCAGACCTGATCGAACGCATGCTGCGCAAGATCCAGCAGCAGAAAACCTCGCAGCGCCGCTCGTTTTCCGAGGAAGGCCTGGAGGATCTGGCCGGACTGCAGCAGCAATTGATTTCCAATCTGCGTTTAGGTCTATCCGTATTCCTGAGCGGCGACCGGGAAAGCGCTCGGCAGTTGCTGCGTGAGAAACGCCGTTTTCGCGCACAGGAGCGGCGTCTGGCCCATGCGCATGTCAGCCGTTTGCAACGCAAGATCGTGCAGAGTATCGAGACCAGTTCGCTGCATCTGGAGTTGATTGCCGACATGAAGCGGCTCAATTCGCTGTTTTGCGGTAGTGCCTATGTGGTGCTGGAAACGGCGGACACCGGCGCGCTGCCGGCGGACGATATTGCCGACATTACGCATTCGCCTTGAACGTTTTACGGCTGGGTTTAGTCAGTTACTTTGATTCAGCCTTCAGGCCGCTATCGCGAGCAGGCTCACTCCTACAGGGGGACGCATTCCAAATGTAGGAGTGAGCCTGCTCGCGATGGGGCCCTGACTGACGACACGGATCTCCAAATCAGCCGTATGGAAGCCTGTTATGCGTTGCCTGTTGTTCGCCTGTCTGTTGCTCGGTTCCCTGCCCGCCTTTGCCCTGGATCGCTTTCAGGTCGAAGGCTATGCGCTGCCCAACGGTTTGCAGTTGCTGCTCAAACCCGGCACCGAGCGTGGGCATGTGGCGATCCGCTTGGTGGTCGGCGTTGGCCTCGACGATTTCGATTGCGATGACAAAGAGCTGCCGCACCTGCTCGAACATCTGCTGTTCAGCGGCATCGACGCCACTGGCGAAGGCGGTTTAGAGGAACGCATGCAAGCGTTGGGCGGCGACTGGAATGCCTTTACCAGTAACGCCGATACCACCTTCGTCATCGAAGCCCCGGCGAAAAACCAGCGCAAGGTCCTCGACCTGCTGCTCGATCTGCTTACGCAAACCCGCATCGACGACAACGCGATCAACGCCGCCAAACGTGTAGTCGAGCGTGAGGACGGCGGCCATTACACGCGTCTGCAGCGCTTTCTTGACCGCCAGGATCTCGGCCACACCGCGAGCAATCAACTGGCCGTCGAACTTGGCCTGAAATGCCCGCAACGCGCCGAGGTCGGCCACCTGACCCAGGAGCAACTGGAGAAGGTGCGCAAGGCCTGGTACGCGCCGAACAACATGACCCTGATCGTCGTCGGTGAGCTCGACAAACTGCTGCCGGCCTATCTGGAACGCACCTGGGGCGCCCTCGAAGCGGTCGACCCGAGCGAACATCGGCCACTGCCGGACATCCGCACCAGCGCCGCCCATGAACGCACCCTCACCCGTGGTTTCATCGGCGACAGCGCCAAACTGCACTGGCTGGTGCCGGAACCGGTGATCGATGATCAATACGACCAGACCTTCGACATCCTCAAGGATTACCTCGACTGGGCGCTGTATCGACAGATTCGCCTCAATCACGGTTTGTCCTACGGGCCGTGGGCTGAGCGTGAGGTATTTGGCGGCGTCGGCTTCATGAGTCTGAACGCCGATCTGGATCGCGATGACGTCGACGAGGCGATCCAGGTGCTGGAAGACCTCAAGGCCGCTCTGCTGAAAAACGGCCTCGATCCGGACACCTTTGCGCGGATCAAACAGGCTTCCATCGCCCATCAGGCCTGGGCGGTCCAGGGCAACAGCGCGCTGGCGGATTATTACTGGAGCGCCCTCGGTGATTACCAGGACGGCCGTTTTGCCAACCCCGCGCGCGAGCTGCAAGGAGTGACCCTGGAAGCAGCGAACAAGGCTATGCGCGAGTTGCTGTTGCAGCCGGGGTATCTGCGGATCGAGAAGCCGTTGATCAGTGATGATCAGGTGTTGTGGTTGAGTGCGGGTGGGTTGGGTCTGGTGTTGCTGATCCTGATCGGCTGGCGTTTGCACCACCGCCGCCGGCCGGCCGAACACTAACCCTGTAGGAGTGAGCCTGCTCGCGATAGCGGTCCTTCAGTCACCATTTCTTCGGCTGATACACCGCTATCGCGAGCAGGCTCACTCCTACAAGGGAATGCGTTGGTTTTAAGTGACCGGCAGCCTCGCCACATCGCCCGGCGGGCGCTACTCTGTCGAGGTTTTTTCCTATCCAGTTGTGAACCGCCCAAATGCCGAAAATACAGCTCCTGATCCAGCGCATTCTCGAACTGATGAAGCGCTATCCCGGGGTCATTGCGCTCGGCGGTTTCATCTCCGGGGTCGGCAGTTTCATCATGGTCGACCGTCAGCAAGGGCTGGCGAGCTGGATCACGGTGATCATGCTGCTCAGCTGGATCTGGCTGATGCTGGAAAACACCCTCACCGGTCTCTTCACCCGCGTGTTCAAACGCGAGATTCCCCAGCCGCTGCTGCGTTACGCGACGCAGATGATCCATCAGGAAAGCCTGTTTTTCGTTCTGCCGTTCTTCTTCATCACCACGACGTGGAACAGCGGTCAGTTGTTCTTCACCGGCCTGCTCAGCGTCGCGGCACTGATTTCCATCGTCGATCCGCTCTATTACAAATGGCTGGCGCCCCGGCGCTGGGCGTTTCTCGCGTTGCACACGCTGACCCTGTTCGCCGCCCTGCTCACCGCGTTGCCGGTGATCATGCACCTGACCACCGCGCAGAGCTTCAAGTGGGCGCTGGGCATTGCCGTGCTGTTGTCGTTCCCGAGTCTGGCGTCGATCTTCCCGATCCGCACGCTGCGCAACGCGCTGGCGATTCTGTGCATCACCGTCGGCATTGGTGGCGTCGGCTGGGCGCTGCGTTCGTGGGTGCCACCGGCGACGTTGTGGATGACCGACGTTGCAATCAGCACGCAAATGCAGGATCGCACGCCCGGCGCCAGTCTCGACACGGTCAGCGCCGAGCAGATTCGTGGCGATGGCCTCTACGCCTACACCGCGATCAACGCGCCACGCGGCCTCGATGAGCGGATTTATCACGTCTGGCAGTTCAACGGCAAAGAGGTCGACCGCATTCCGCTCGATATCCACGGCGGGCGCAAGGAAGGCTACCGCGCGTGGACGCACAAGCAGAATTTCCCCGGCAACCCGGCGGGTAAATGGCAGGTACGAGTGCTGACCGAGGATGGCCAGGTGATCGGCGTGCTGCGCTTCGAAATCACCGACAGCACAGCGATCAAAGAAAAGTAGTCCGGTTCGTGCTATTACCTATCCCAGCGTAATCAGCCGAAAAGCACGGAGCTTATGACCAGCAGCTCGATCAGCGGTAATGCCCAACTGGACACGTCGATAACCCCTGCTCGTCTGCGGGTCACGGGGGACTGGACGCTTGCCCATTACGCCGAGCTCAAGACCCTGAGCGAGAAGCTTCGCGGCCAGTACGACACCAATACTCAAATTGACCTCAACAGCCTCGGCGCCCTCGACACTGCTGGCGCGTCGTTGCTGGTCGAACTGCTCGGCTCCGAACGTCTCGGTAAATCTGCCGAGCATCCTGATTGCACGATTTCCACCGCCGACCGTGCGCTGCTGCAAACCGTGTACTGCTCGATGAGCGATTTCTGCGTGCCGATCAAGGAGCCGGAAATCAGCGTCAGCGTGCAGTTGCTCACGCGCATCGGTCGCGCCGTCGATACCATCTGGCAAGACACCCTGCAGTTGCTCGGCTTCGTCGGCCTGATTCTGGAAACCATCGCTCGCAACCTGTTCCGGCCCAAGCGCTGGCGCATCACGCCGATGATCGCGCACATCGAACAGACCGGCCTAGACGCCGCCCCCATCGTGGCGTTACTGACCTTTCTGGTGGGCGCGGTGGTGGCGTTTCTCGGCGCGACGGTGCTGGCCAGTTTCGGCGCGACGATTTTTACCGTGGACCTGGTGGGCTTCTCGTTCCTGCGCGAATTCGGCGTGCTGCTCACGGCGATCCTGATGGCCGGGCGCACCGCCAGTGCCTTCACCGCGCAGATCGGTTCGATGAAGGCCAACGAAGAAATCGACGCGATCCGCACCCTCGGCCTCGACCCGATGGAGTTGCTGGTGGTGCCGCGTGTGCTGGCGATGCTGGTGGCGCTGCCGATGCTGACGTTTCTGGCGATGCTCTGCGGGATCATTGGTGGCGGCGTGGTTTGCGCGGTGTCGCTGGATATCTCGCCGGCGATGTTCCTGACGCTGTTGCAGTCGGACATCGGCGTGCAGCACTTTCTGGTCGGCTTGGTGAAGGCGCCGATCTTCGCCTTCATCATTGCCGCGATTGGTTGCCTGGAAGGCTTCAAGGTCAGCGGCAGTGCGGAGTCGGTCGGCGCCCACACCACGTCGGCCGTGGTGCAGTCGATTTTCGTGGTGATCGTGCTCGATGCGGTGGCCGCGCTGTTCTTCATGGAGATGGGCTGGTGAGTCGTCTACCCCGCGCGCCCTCGGAGGCGGTGATCGAGGTTCGTGGCCTGTGCAATCGCTTCGGCAGCCAGAGCGTGCACGAGAACCTCGATCTGGATTTGTACAAAGGCGAAATTCTCGCCGTGGTCGGTGGTTCCGGCAGCGGCAAATCGGTGCTGCTGCGCAGCATTGTCGGTTTGCGCCGGCCCAGCGAAGGTATGGTCAAAGTATTCGGCAAGAACCTGCCGAGCCTGTCCGAGCATGAGCGTTCGATGGTCGAACGCCGCTTTGGCGTGTTGTTCCAGAAAGGCGCACTGTTCTCGTCGCTGACGGTGACCGAGAACGTCGCCCTGCCCCTCATCGAACACGCCGGCCTCAGCCGCAACGACGCCGAACACTTGGCCGCGGTGAAGCTGGCGCTGGCCGGGCTGCCGTTGTCAGCGGCGGACAAATACCCGGCGTCGCTGTCCGGCGGCATGATCAAGCGCGCCGCGCTGGCCCGGGCCCTGGCGCTGGATCCGGACATTCTGTTCCTTGACGAACCCACCGCCGGCCTCGATCCGATTGGCGCGGCGCAGTTCGATCAATTGATCCTGACCCTGCGCGATGCCCTCGGCCTCAGTGTGTTTCTGGTGACCCACGACCTCGACACGCTCTACACCATCACCGACCGTGTGGCGGTGCTGGCGCAGAAGAAGGTGCTGGTCGCAGGACCCATCGACGTCGTTTCGGAAACCGACGACGCGTGGATTCACGAATACTTCCACGGCCCGCGCGGCCGCTCGGCGCTGGACGCCGCCAAATTGCTCAACGAGGTCTGACATGGAAACCCGAGCGCATCATGTATTGATCGGCCTGTTCACCGTGATTGTGGTGGCAGGCGCCCTGCTCTTCGGTCTGTTCCTGGCCAAGTCCAGCGTCGACACCGAGTTCAAGGATTACGAAGTCGTCTTCAACGAGGCCGTCAGCGGTCTGTCCAAGGGCAGTTCGGTGCAGTACAGCGGGATCAAGGTCGGCGATGTGATCAGCCTGCGCCTTGATCCGAAAGACCCACGGCGGGTGCTGGCGCGGATTCGTCTGGCTGGCGACACGCCGGTGAAGGAAGACACCCAGGCGAAACTGGCGCTGGCCGGGATCACTGGCACGTCGATCATCCAGCTCAGCGGTGGCACGCCGCAGAGCCCGAAACTGAGTGGTCATGACGGCAAGCTGCCGCTGATCGTCGCTTCGCCCTCGCCTATCTCGCGCCTGCTCAATGACAGCAACGATTTGATGACCGGCATCAGCGCGCTGCTGCATAACGCCAATCAGATGTTCTCCCCGGAAAACGTCGAACGTGTGAGCAAAACCCTCGCGCATCTGGAGCAAACCACCGGCACCATCAACGATCAACGCGGCGACATCAAACAGGCCATGCAGCAATTGGCGACGGTCGGCAAGCAGGCCGGCAGCATGCTCGAACAAACTTCGCTGCTGATGCGCAACGCCAACGGCCTGATCAACGATCAAGGCAAGCAAGCACTGGGCAGCGCCGAGCAGGCGATGAAGTCGCTGGAGCAAAGCACCGCGACGATCAGCACCCTGCTCAACAAAAACGAAAACTCCCTCGACAATGGCATGCAGGGCCTCAACGGCCTGGCACCGGCGATCCGCGAATTGCGCGAGACGCTGACCTCGCTGCGCGCCATCTCGCAACGCCTTGAGGCCAACCCCAGCGGCTACCTGCTGGGCCGCGACAAGAACAAGGAATTCACGCCATGAAGCTGACTCGCCTCGCCCTTTTCGCTGCTGGCATTTCGCTGATCAGCGCGTGTTCGATTCTGCCCCAGGCCGAGCCGTCGGACGTGTATCGCTTGCCGGCCGCACAGGCGCCCGCCGCGGCCAGTTCGGCAGCAACGCAGCATTGGTCGCTGCGACTGAACAAGTTGCAGGCCAGTGAAGCGTTGAACCGGCCGACGATTGCGGTGATTCCGCAGGGCGATGTGATCAGCAGCTACAAGGGCTCGCGCTGGAGTGATCCGGCGCCGGTGCTGGTGCGCAATCGCTTGCTCGACGGCTTTGCGCGTGATGGCCGGGTTACGTTGCTCAGTACTGATGACAGCAACTTTGCGGCCGATCTGGAATTGGGCGGGAATTTGCAGGCGTTTCAGACTGAATATCAAGGCACGCAGGCCAGCGTCGTGGTGCGGGTTGATGCGTTGCTGGTGCGCGGTTATGACCAGCGCATTCTGGCCAGTCGCCGGTTTGAAGAGCGCCAGCCGCTGAGTGATGTGCAGGTGCCGGCGGTGGTGGCCGGGTTCGGCCAGGCCAGTGATCGACTGACCGCGAAAGTCGTCGCCTGGGCCGTCGACCAGGGCCAGAAACTGGCCCCGCCAAAACCCTAAGCCCAACACACAACCCCTGTAGGAGTGAGCCTGCTCGCGATAGCGGTGTATCAATAGCCATCAACGGTGACTGATACACCGCTATCGCGAGCAGGCTCACTCCTACAGTTTGGAATTGTGGTTAGCCGAAGAACCAGTAGCAGACGAAGATCGCGCCCACGACTCCGGCAAACTCCGCCAACAACGCACACCCCACCGCATGCCGCGCCCGCTGAATCCCCACCGCGCCGAAATACACCGCCAACACATAGAACGTGGTCTCGGTACTGCCCTGAATAGTCGCCGCGACCAGCGCCGGGAAGCTGTCGACCCCTGAGGTCTTCATCGTCTCGATCAACATCGCCCGCGCTGCGCTGCCGGAGAACGGTTTGACCATCGCCGTCGGCAACGCATCGACAAACCGCGTGTCCCAACCGGCCCACTCGACCAGATGACGAATGCCGTCGAGCCCGAAGTCCAGCGCACCGGAGGCGCGCAACACGCCCACCGCGCAGAGCATCGCCACCAGATACGGCAGCAGATTCTTTGCGACATCGAAGCCTTCTTTGGCGCCTTCAACGAACGCCTCGTAGACCTTCACTTTCTTTAACGCGCCGATCAGCAAGAACAGCATGATCAACCCGAACAGCGTGAGATTGCCGAGGATCGACGACAGTCCCGCCAAAGCCGTCGCCGAAAGGGTGCCCAGCAGCGCCATGAAGCCGCCGAGAATCAGTGCGCCGGGAATCAGATACGCCAACACCACCGGATCCCAGATCCGCAGACGCTGCATGAACGCCACCGAGAGGAAGCCGACAATCGTCGAGCAACTGGTCGCCAGCAGGATCGGCAGAAACACCAGTGTCGGGTCCGGCGCGCCTTGCTGGGCGCGGTACATGAAGATCGTCACCGGCAGCAGGGTCAGGGAGGAGGCGTTGAGCACCAGGAAGAGGATTTGCGCGTTACTGGCGATGGTGGCACTGGGATTGAGCTCCTGCAGCGCCTTCATGGCTTTCAGGCCGATGGGCGTGGCCGCGTTGTCGAGGCCCAGACCGTTGGCAGCGAAGTTCAACGTGATCAGGCCGAGGGCAGGGTGACCGGCCGGGACTTCCGGCATCAGCCGCAGAAACAGCGGGCCGAGGACTTTCGCCAACCACTCTACGATCCCGGCTTTTTCGGCAATGCGCAGAAAGCCCAGCCACAGGGTGAGGGTGCCGAACAGCAGCACCATGACTTCGACCGAAAGCTTGGCCATGGCGAAAATGCTTTCCACCATCGCCGCGAAGATCCCGGCGTTGCCGCCGATCAGCCACTGCGCCAGCGCCGACACGGCTGCGACGATAAAGAAGCCAAGCCACAGGCCATTAAGCATCAGTCAAATCCCCCGAAGAATGCCGCGAATGATAGCGGGGTCGCCAGAAACGACAAACCCCGGATTTCTCCGGGGTTCGTCTACAGGCTCGTGGCCCCAATCTCATGTAGGAGCTGCCGAAGGCTGCGATCTTTTGATTTTGTTTTTTAAAAGCAAGATCAACAGATCGCAGCCTGCGGCAGCTCCTACAGGGATTTGTGTCAGTTCTTGGAGATTTCGCCGGCTGGCAGTTTTTCCTTGCTGCGCCAGTGCGGCAGGGAGTTCCAGTAGCGCTCGCCCTTGGCATCGTCGTACATGCCTTCCCAGCGCGAGATAACCAGTACAGCCAGGGCGTTACCGATCACGTTCAGTGCGGTACGGGCCATGTCCATGACGCGGTCGACACCGGCGATGAAGGCCAGACCTTCCAGCGGGATTCCGACGCTGCCCAGGGTGGCCAGGAGCACCACGAAGGACACGCCCGGGACACCGGCAATGCCTTTGGAGGTGACCATCAGGGTCAGCACCAGCAGCAGTTGTTGGCTGATCGACAGGTCGATGCCGTACAGCTGGGCAATGAAGATTGCCGCGATCGACTGATACAGGGTCGAACCGTCGAGGTTGAACGAGTAACCGGTCGGCACCACGAAGCTGCAGATCGCTTTCGGTGCGCCGTAGGCTTCCATCTTCTCGATCACGCGCGGCAGCACGGTTTCCGAAGAAGCGGTGGAGTAGGCCAGCACCAGCTCATCCTTGAAGATGCGCATCAGCTTGAACACCGAGAAACCGAACATCTTGGCGATCAGGCCCAGCACTACGAAGGCGAAGAAGGCGATGGCGAAGTAAACCAGGATCACCAGTTTGGCCAGCGGCAGCAGGGAAGCGAAACCGAAGTTGGCCACGGTCACCGCGATCAGTGCGAACACGCCGATTGGCGCATAGTTCATGATCATGTGGGTGACTTTGAACATGCTTTCCGAGACGCCCTGGAACATCTTCACCAGCGGCTCGCGCAGATCCGACTGCAGGCTCGACAGACCGAGACCGAACAGCACGGAGAAGAAGATGATCGGCAGCATTTCGCCGCGGGCCATGGCCGCGAAGATGTTCGACGGGATCAGGTTGAGGATGGTCTCGATGAACGCGTGTTCATGCTGTACTTCGGCGGCAGTGGCCTGGTACTTGGAGATGTCCACTGTGCCGAGGGTGCTCATGTCGATGCCGGCACCCGGATGGAACAGGTTGGCCAGCAATAGGCCGACAACGATGGCGATGGTGGTGACGATTTCGAAATAGATGATCGTCTTCAGGCCGATGCGCCCAAGCTTCTTCGCGTCGCCGACGCCGGCGATGCCGACGATCAGGGACGAGATGACGATCGGGATCACGATCATCTTGATCAGACGGATAAAGATATCGCCTGCTGGTTGCAGGACGTTGCTGATCCACCAGGCCTTCTCGGCACTGAAGTGGTTGAGCAACGCACCGATTGCAATACCCAGAACCAGACCGATGAGGATCTGCCAGGCGAGGCTAATTTTTGCCTTCTTCATTATCTTTACCCTTACTTGCGTTTGACTCAGGCACATGCAGGAACTGGAACGCTTTTTAGCGGAAAAGTCTGTGCATCTGCCTCCGTATAAGGTGCCCCGAAGTGCGTGTTTACGGCTCTTCGGCAGGCGAAAAAAGGCGCAACTATTCCGATGCAAGGTTGCGACGTCTAATGCCGTAAACGCCTACCCTATGCCGAATCGGCATGAGCTTTTTTAATTGAAACTGGCGTCCCAACCGGTTCGATTGTGACATTTCGGCCGGCATAAGTGCCGTGAACCGGCCATCACAGCGGAGGTTGGTTGTTTTTTGAGCAAGGAAAATTCATCAAAAACGTTAGGAAAAAGCCTACGTAGGAAGACTAGAAGTCCCACTGTTTAAGTGGACTCTTTGTCGATATACGGTCGCCATGAAACACCGCGTAATGTTTTTGCGCGCAGTGTCAGCGATAAAAAGGATGAGCTGGACGCTCTGGATCAATGTTTTGCTCGATTGAAAGCTCAGCGCAAGTCCGTCGATCGATGCTGGATCGGCGAACCTGCGGCGCAGCTTTTTAATTGCCCTGACCCGGCCCTTGCGCAGGCACTCCCTGTACCCGTAGGTCACTCCGACCCTGCAACGGTCAGAACGTCCCGGCCCCTTGGTCATGCGCCGACCTTCCTCAGGTGGGCGCAATGGAAGGCAGCAGGGCTGCTGCCTTCATGTTCAGATCAGTACCAGTGCGGATCTTTCTTGAGGGTTTCCATCAGAAGATCCTGCATGCCCTGGTCGGGTTTGCCGAGGAAGCGGTAGGTGGCATGTCGCGTGGGCGACTTGTCGGCCGGCAGTCCTTCGGGGACATCGACGAGCATGGCGTATGCGTCTTTCTTGTCGAAACTGAAGGCGACGATCAAGCGGTGGTTCAGGCACTTGTCTGCAGATTCGCAGAGCGGGCCAACCAGATACTGGTCGCCATCTTCAGTCACGGCATTCATCTGTTGGTCAGGCGTGCCGGACAGGTTCATCACCCATTCCGGCAGGCGCTCTTCCTTCTTCACCACGCCTTCCCAGGTTTGCCGATACTGCGGGTCGGAACTCAACAGTTCGTTGACCCGCGCCTGGCCATCGTTGGCCGCCATCGCCATGGCACTACCGCCCAGAAGCAGGGCGGCTGCCAGTGTCTTTAAAACAGTCATCGTTAACCTCGGCCGCGACGGCCAAAGAAGAAGGAAGCGATGAACATCACCAGGAACACGACAAAGAGAATCTTGGCGATACCCGTGGCGGTGCCCGCGATACCACCGAAGCCCAGTACTGCAGCGATGATGGCAATGATCAAGAATGTAATTGCCCAGCTCAACATGGTGATTCTCCTTACTTCTCTATTTAGGGGTGTTGCGTGTCCCGGCGCGTAGCGCCCGAATTCATTCAATTGGTCAGAAAACCCAACGCTCTTCGCGTGGCATTTGATCCAGTGGCTGCGCTTGATCGACATCCATCATGCGCATCGAGGCGCTCTCGGCCTGACTGCTGCTGACGGCACTGAAGTGCGTTTGCGTGTTGTGCTGGATCGAAATCAGCGGCTCAACCTTCTGGCTGTTTTCCCAGCTCAGGTATTGCTGACAGGCGATCAGGGTGATCAACAGCGCCAATACGCCAAACAGACCTTGCTGGATATGCAGTGGCGAGATACGCACTTGGGCGGCACGTGGGCGAGTCATCCTGGGTTCCTCACTCTTATTCGGTTGGGGCAGTTCATGTCTGCCCGGGCTGTAAGAGATATTGCAGCCTGCATGCCAGTTTTTTGTTTGAAAAAAAACCAATAAAATCAATATGTTACAAGTGTGAGGAAAAGCGTTCGCGACGCATCCTGCACGATGGCTCATCTGGCATCGTGCGCAATGCACGATTTTTTCGTAGGAGAATTCATTCTTATGGAATTGAGAGCAGGGCGCAGATGTCAGAAAAGGACGCAGGTAATGCCCTGCAAACCGGTGACTGTTTAAATAATCAACAAAATCAATGTATTGGCCGTAACGGCAGGAGAGAGCTACCCTCCTATGGCTGGCATCGTTCAGAATCAACCATGCAACTTGCCCGATTTTTCCGGGACTAACCCAAGACCAATCACTATGGAGCGTAGGAAAAATGGAATCTGCCACTGAGCATCAAGGCCGCATTCTGCTGGTGGACGACGAATCCGCCATCCTGCGTACGTTCCGTTATTGCCTCGAAGATGAGGGCTATACGGTCGCCACAGCGAACAGCGCGGCTCAGGCCGACGCCCTGCTGCAGCGTCAGGTCTTTGACCTGTGCTTCCTGGATTTGCGCTTGGGCGAGGACAACGGTCTCGACGTACTGGCGCAAATGCGCATTCAGGCGCCATGGATGCGCGTAGTGATCGTCACCGCGCATTCGGCTGTCGATACGGCCGTTGATGCGATTCAGGCCGGCGCCGCCGATTATCTGGTCAAGCCGTGCAGCCCGGATCAGTTGCGTCTGGCCACCGCCAAACAACTTGAAGTGCGCCAACTGTCGGCGCGCCTCGAAGCCCTTGAAGGCGAGATCCGCAAGCCGAAAGACGGTCTCGACTCTCACAGCCCGGCGATGAAAGTCGTACTGGAGACGGCCCGCCAGGTCGCGAGCACCGATGCCAACATTCTTATCCTTGGCGAGTCCGGCACCGGTAAAGGTGAGCTGGCCCGAGCGATTCACGGCTGGAGCAAGCGCGAGAAAAAATCCTGCGTGACCATCAACTGCCCGTCGTTGACGGCGGAATTGATGGAAAGCGAGCTGTTCGGTCACAGCCGTGGCGCGTTCACCGGCGCTAGCGAAAGTACGCTGGGTCGAGTCAATCAGGCCGACGGCGGTACGCTGTTTCTCGACGAGATCGGCGATTTTCCCCTGACATTGCAACCCAAGTTGCTGCGTTTCATTCAGGACAAGGAATACGAGCGGGTAGGGGATCCGGTCACCCGCCGCGCCGATGTGCGCATCCTTGCTGCAACCAACCTCAATCTGGAAGACATGGTGCGTGACGGCCGCTTCCGTGAAGACTTGCTCTATCGCCTCAACGTGATCACCCTTCACCTGCCGCCCCTGCGCGAGCGCGCCGAGGACATTCTCACGCTGGCCGACCGCTTCCTCGCCCGTTTCGTCAAAGAGTACGCACGTCCGGCGCGGGGTTTCAGCGACGAGGCTCGCGAGGCGCTGCTCGGTTACCGCTGGCCAGGCAACATTCGTGAGTTGCGCAACGTGGTTGAGCGGGCGAGCATCATCTGCCCGCAAGAACGCGTCGAGATCACCCACTTGGGCATGGCCGAGCAACCGGCCAACAATGCGCCAAGAGTCGGTGCGGCATTGAGTCTCGACGAATTGGAGAAAGCCCATATCGGCGCGGTTCTCGCCACTGCCGGCACGCTGGATCAAGCGGCAAAAACCCTGGGCATCGACGCCTCGACCCTGTATCGCAAGCGCAAGCAGTACAACCTGTGAGTGCCGGGCGATGAAACTGGCGATGAAGTTGCGGACCCGCTTGTTCTTGAGCATTTCCGCGCTGATCACCGTGGCCCTTCTCGGGCTGCTGCTCGGGCTGGTCAGTGTGATGCAGATGGCCGGCACTCAAGAGGCATTGGTGCGCAGCAACTTCGTCACCCTCGATCTGGGCCTCAAGTTGCGACAGACGCTGGGTGATCAATTGATCATCATGCTGGCGGAAAAACCTGACCCGGTCGCTTTCGAAGCGTCGAAACAGCATTACTTCCAATTGCTCGACGAAGGCATCGCTCAAGAACAGGAGGGCGATGGTCGACAGTACGGTTTCAGTCAGGCCAAAGCGGATTACCTCCGCTTTCTGCAAGCCTTCGATTTGTCGCATGACCCGGCCAGTTCAATGGGCAGCAGCGCCGACTTCCGGGAGCGCTTCAACACCTTGCGCAACGGCCTGATCGCTGAACACAAACATGCCCTCGATAACATCAACGCGGTACAACACGCCGCCCGCGACCGGGCGCTCCTCGTCGCGGGCCTGCTCGGGCTGGTGGGACTGGCTGTGTTGATCATCGGATTTGTCACCGCTCACGGTATCGCCCGGCGATTTGGCGCGCCGATCGAAGCGCTGGCGCAAGCGGCGGACAATATTGGCCAAGGCAATTTTGAAGTGACCCTGCCGATCTCTTCGGCAATGGAAATGAATCAGTTGACCAAGCGTTTCGGGCTGATGGCCGAAGCGCTGCGTGAGCATCAGGCAACCAACGTCGACGAATTGCTTGCCGGTCAGCAACGCTTGCAGGCGGTACTCGACAGTATCGATGACGGCTTGTTGATGATTGACCGCCAAGGACATCTGGAACACCTCAACCCAGTCGCTCAGCGCCAATTGGGCTGGGAAGATGACCGTCTCGGCCAAGGACTGGGGACGGCGCTGGGGCGCCCGGAACTGGACGCGCAGTTGCAACTGGTGCTGCGCGGCGGCTCTCTGGAGCGTGCGCCGGAGGATTTGAGTATCGAGGTCGACGGCGAATCGCGCCTGCTGACCTACAGCCTGACGCCGGTCAGTCACACCCAGGGCCACATTCTCGGCGCGGTGATGGTCTTGCACGACGTCACCGAGCAGCGCGCTTTCGAGCGGGTGCGCAGCGAGTTCGTCCTGCGCGCCTCTCACGAGCTGCGCACGCCGGTCACCGGCATGCATATGGCGTTCGGCCTGTTCCGTGAACGGGCGAAGTTTCCAGCGGAGTCGCGCGAGGCGGATCTGCTCGACACCGTGAACGAAGAAATGCAGCGCCTGATGCAGTTGATCAATGACCTGCTCAACTTCTCGCGTTATCAGAACGGTCTGCAGAAACTGACGTTGGCGCCGTGTTCCATCGAAGATCTGCTGGAACAGGCGCGACTTCGCTTTGCAGATTTTGCGCTGGGCAAAGGCATCGCACTGAATGTCGAAGTGCAGGGGCCATTGCCCCGGTTGCAAGCCGATCAGGCCCAACTCGACCGCGTCCTCGACAACCTGATCGACAACGCCCTGCGCCACACCGCCCGCGACGGCCAGATACGTTTGCAGGCGCGACGCCATGGCGAGCGGGTGATCATCAGTGTTGAAGACAATGGCGAAGGTATTGCCTACGGCCAGCAGGGGCGCATCTTCGAGCCGTTCGTGCAGGTCGGACGCAAGAAGGGCGGCGCCGGTCTTGGCCTGGCGCTGTGCAAGGAAATCGTCCAGCTACACGGCGGGCGGATGGGCGTTTACTCGCGGCCGGGGCAGGGCACGCAGTTCTATATGGCGCTGACAGTTTAGGCTTCGTCGTCCATGCGTCGCCCGGTGAGGCGCCGCCCTCGGGTGATCAGCTCAATGAACTGCACCGCGCTCAGGGCATGGGCGAACAGCCAGCCTTGCCCGAACTTGACGCCTTCACTGCTGAGCAATTCGGCTTGCGACTCCAGCTCGATGCCTTCGGCAATCACCTTCAAGTCCAACGCCTGCGCCATGTGAATGATGTGCGGGGCGACGCCGCTGCTCGCCGCATCGTGGCCGAGCGCATCAATAAAGGCCTTGTCGATTTTCAGGCAATCCACCGGCAGGGTTTGCAGGTAGGCGAGGCTGCAATAGCCGGTGCCGAAGTCATCGATCAGCACCTGATGGCCGACATCGCGCAGGGCTTGCAGGTTTTCCCGCGCCACCACCACATCAATCAGACCACGTTCGGTGACTTCGAAGGCGATTTGCCGCGCGGCCACCCGGTGCAACGTCAGTAGCCGCGCCATGACTTGCCCGATGCGCGGCACCATGACGTCGCAAGCTGCAAGATTCACCGAGATATACAGTTGCGGGTTGGCCCGAAGCAACTGGCCCAACTGCTCCAGCAGGCGCTGAAGGACGAAATCGGTCATCTGGCGGATCTGCCCGGTGTTCTCCGCCATCGGGATGAACAGGTCGGGGCTGGTCAGCGTGCCATCTGGGCGACGCCAGCGCAGCAAGGCTTCGGCGCCGACGCAGTTACGGCTGTCGAGGTCGAAGATCGGTTGGTAGAGCACCTGCAACTCGCCACGGCGGATGGCGCCGTGCAGTTCGGCATCCAGCGATTGGCGCTGACGCGCCAACAGAAACACCAGAAAACCGACAATGGCGCCGGCCACCAGGCAGACCGGGATCATCCACCACCAGACAGCGGGGATGTGCATGCCGGTACGCGGTGTGATCAATACCAACTGATATTCGGGGTTATCGGTGGGCATGCGATAGATCAGTCGCGTGTGCGTCACCTGCAAGGCGTCGCGGCTTTTCGGCGGCCATTGCTCTGTGGGTGGCCAGACCTGTTCTTTGCCCAGTACCGGAATGGCTCGAGTGCCATGGTCCAGCACCACCAACAGACTGCTGCCGGGCGACAGATCGACCATATCGGTCAGGTGCCCCCTGGAGGTAGCGACGCGAAAATTACCGCGCCCCAACATCAGTGCTGCACGGTTTTCATCGGGTTCGGTGGTGGTGTTAAGCCAATAGCTGTAGGTCGGGCCTTTGATATCCGGCGCACGAACAACGGACAGACCTTCCTGGCGCGGACGGTTGGAGCAGATCCGCGAGGCGTCCATATAAGCGGCTTCATAAACGAAGCGATAGTTGAAGGTGACTTGCTGCAGGGTAGCGATCATTTCGTCGTCACAACTGCGCAGAGGTTGGGCTTCGAGGTCGTCGAGACTTTCGCGCAGTTGACCGAACAATTGTTCGAGGCGGGCCAGGAATCGTTCGCCTTGGGCATTCATTTCCTGGCTTTCACGTTGCTCGACCTGACGCATTGCGACAAATAAACCGCCGGCGATCAACAGGCTGGTACTGAGGACAGCCGCGATCATCGCCAAAAACCAAGGGCGAAAGAACCAGCTACGCAGCGTCTCTCGGGTAGCAGCCATCATGGAATATCCGAAGAATTACCAATGAGTTATAGCTGCTGATTGCGATTTCGCCCTGACCGTCGGGCGGGCGTCATTATTTTGTCTGATTAAGGACCAGCAGCAGTGCTGCGGTTTGCGCGTCCGGTGTGCCGTCGAAGCGCGAAGGGCGGAAGTGCATCTGGAAGGCTGCGAGGACGTGGCGTGTCGCAACGTCGAGTTCGCCGGTCTGCGGGGTGTCGTAGCCCAGATGCGCCAATTGCGCCTGGAACCAGCTGATGCTCGGCAGTTCGGCGCTGTTGAACAGCATTTGCTGGCGCGCGACCGCCATTTCATTCGGCCACACGCCCAAGCCTTCAGCGGCGAGGCGCTTCCATGGGAACAATGGGCCCGGATCGAGTTTGCGCAGCGGGGCGATGTCGCTGTGACCGATGATGTGACGCGGGCTGATGCCGTTGCGCTTGCTGATGTCCTTGAGCAGGACGATCAGCGATTGAATTTGCGCTTCGCTGTACGGATACCACAGGCGCCCGGTCGGCGTGTCCTTGAAGCCCGGATTGACGATTTCGATACCGATCGAACTGGAGTTGAGCCAGGTGCGGCCCTGCCATTGGCTTTCACCGGCGTGCCAGGCGCGCTGGTTTTCGTCCATCAGCTTGTAGATGGTGCCGCCCTTGTCGTCGCCGATCAGGTAGTGGCTGCTGACTTCGCCGTGGGTCAGCAGTTGCAACGAGCGTTCCAGCGACGTCGAGGTGTAGTGGACGATCACAAACTGAATGCGACTGTCATGGTTGGCCGAAGGGTGGCTGGTGTCGTAACGCGGGCCGCTGGCGCAACCGGCCAGGACAAGCAGCGAAGCGAGAAGGGCAAAGAATTTCATGGCAGAGGGCAATACACGCAAGACAATAATGCAACAGTGTAACGTACTGCCTTGCGTCTCAACGGTCAGCGGGCGCAATTAAACAAAATGGCACAATTTGCTCAGCCCAGCTCGACCCGGTTGCGTCCGGCGTTTTTCGCCCGGTATAGCGCCTGATCGGCTCTTTTCAGCACCAGATCGCTATGTTCTCCCGCTCGGAATGTCGCTAATCCCATGGAAAGGGTAATCGTCACTCGCTCGCCTTTAAAGTGGAACGGGCACGCTTCGATCGCGGCGCGCAGGGTCTCCAGCAGTTTGGCGCCAACTGCAGGTGGTGTGGCTGGCATCAGTAGAACGAATTCCTCCCCGCCAAAACGGGCGATGAAGTCCGAGCCGCGCAGGCGCTTGCGCAGCACGGTAGCGATGATTTTCAGCACCTTGTCGCCGGCCAGATGGCCGTAGTTGTCGTTGATCCGTTTGAAGTGATCGAGGTCGAGCATGGCCAGGCTCAGGGTGTTGCCGTGTTGTTGCCACTGCTGGATTTCGTGCTCGAGGCGTTCACTCCACGCGGCGCGATTGGGCAGGCCGGTGAGCGGATCGATCAAGGCTTTCTGTCTTTGAACTTCAAGATGTTCGCGGAACCCTTGGGCTTCCTGTTCCATATGCGCTACGCGCTCGGACAGGCTTTTGAGCCGCGTGGCGACTTCCTGCTCGCGGGCGTCGCGCTGCTTCTGGTGCTGATCCATGGTGCCGAGCAGGCCTTCGAGATGGTTCTCCAGCACGTGCTTGAGGTCTTCCAGATCCGCAGCTTCCTGCACGCTGGTCTGCAAACCGTCGACCTGCTCGCGGATCTGCGTGTCCATGGCCCGCGCTGCCGAGCTGTTATCGGCGTGACCTTCACTGGCGGCTTGCAGATTGCTCTGGAACGCTTCGAGGCGTTCGTTGAGCTGTTGCAAATAGGCTTCGAATTCATGCTGACCGCTGTCGGTGATCGCCAGCATCAACGTCGCGAGATCGTCGAGGATCGGGATCAGTTCATACCAGTTCAAGCCGTGCTTGAGGCGCTCACGCATCGCTTCGGCTTGCGGGCGGTGGCGCTCGGGCAGGGTCAGGTCGTCGAGCAGACCGATCAGGGTGTCTTCGATGTGTTTGGCCACGGAGCTGTACGACGGCTCTGGGGAGTCCGGCAGGGCGAAGAGAATGTCTTGCTCGGAATGCTCCGGATCGATAGCTGCGAGGGCCTGCGCCATTGGTTCAGGCAGGGGCAGGCTGTCGAGGATCAGCGGTGTCGGGTCGCCGGGGTGGATCAATTCGTCCGGGTTGAAGCTGACGGCCATTGCCGGCGTCGGGGCGGCACTTGGCGCGATGACGGTTTCAGCTTTGGCCTCGACGGACGGCGCTACAGCCGTATCAGCCACTTCTTCGCTGACCAGGGGAGGTGGTTCAAATGCAACCACTTCAGCTTCTGGCAGCGGCTCCGAGAGCGGCGAGCGGGCCTCGATCGCGGGTGCGGGTGGTTTGATTATGGGAGCGGTGATGACCGGCTCCGAAACTGCGGCAGCTTGCACGGGCACTGGCACTGGTTCTGGCCCGGTTTCTGACGCGGCAGGCACTGGCACTTCACGCGTTACTTGCGCCGGCGCGGGCGTTTCTGCGCTCGGAGCTGGCGCTTCTTCACTGTCACGAGCCCCAAACAAACGCTGCAACAATCCCGGACGTCCCGGTTCGGCTGGCGTTTCCAGCTGACTCAATGCCCTGCTTTGCAAGCCGCTGAGCTCACTCAGCAGCAATGGCATTTCCCGCGCCGAACCGACGCGGCCATCCAGTTGTTTGGCGAATTTCTTCAGCGGCTGGGCGACTTCACGCGGCAGTGGCAACGCCTGCAACTGGGTGACCAGCGAGGTCAGCGCGGTGCTGACTTGATCAATGCGGGTTTCACGGCGCTGCTCGGAATCGAGCACGGCTTTTTCCAGGCGCGGCAGCAGGGCGGCGAGGCCTGCGTCCATGTCGTCGGTGCGCACCACATCGCGCATCTCTTTCATGCACTGATCAACGACCTTGTCGGTGCCCTCTGCAGCCAGCGTGCTGCGCACCAGACCACGTCGAAGCAAGTCGAGCCTGGCGGCCCAGCGGCGTTCGAGTTTGTCCTGCTGTTCGATGCTTTTGAGGTACTTCTCTTTCCAGCGCTGGGCTTCGTCGCTCATTCAAGGGTTCCGCGAGGGGCAGGACTCATCGCGGGCAATGCATCGGCCGTGAGCGAACCCGGCAGACGAATCTCTACCGCGACCGGCAGGTGATCGGAAATGGGTTGTGCCAGCACTTGAACTCTTTCCAGGGTCAGGGTCGGGCTGAGCAGAATATGATCAAGGCAACGCTGCGGGCGCCAGCTGGGGAAAGTCGCTTCCACCTGCGGAGCCAGCAAGCCGAGATCGCGTAACGGAGAGTGTTGTAGCAGATCGCTGGCGTGGGTGTTCATGTCACCCATCAACACTTGGTGTTTATAGCCACCGATCAGCTCGCGAATATAGGCCAGTTGCAGGCTGCGCGTGCGCGCGCCGAGGGCCAGGTGCATCATCACTACCACCAGCGCTTCCGGACCTTCGCCGAAACGCAGCAGAATCGCGCCGCGACCTTTCGGGCCGGGCAGCGGATGATCTTCAATCGCCGACGGTTTCAGGCGACTGAGCACGCCATTGCTGTGCTGGGCCAGTCGACCGAGGTTGCGATTGAGTTGTTGATACCAGTAGGGGAAGGCGCCGAGTTGGGCCAGATGTTCGACCTGGTTGACGTAGCCTGAACGCAGGCTGCCGCCATCGGCTTCCTGCAGGGCGACCAGATCGAAGTCGCCGAGCAGGTCGCCGATCTTTTGCAGATTGCCTGAGCGGCCGTTGTGCGGCAGCAGGTGCTGCCAGCTACGGGTCAGGTAATGCCGATAGCGCTCGGTGCTGATGCCGACCTGGATATTGAAACTGAGCAGACGCAGTCGCTGGTCTGCGGGCAGGCCCGTGGACTCCAGGTGATGCTCGTTGACCTGCGGATCATGCAGGCCAACGATGCGTTCGGACTTCCAGCGGCGCATGGCGGTGGCGGCGCTTAGTTGGCTGCAGCCTTGGTTGCCGCTCGCTCTTTGGCGACCAGTTGGTCGGCCAGTTGCAGCGCTTGCTCGGCACCACCGGCAGAGCCGATGTCGAAGCGGTATTTGCCGTTGACGATCATGGTTGGCACGCCAGTGATTTCATACTTCTTGGCCAGTTCGCGAGCTTTTACGATCTGACCTTTGATGGCGAAAGAGTCGAAGGTGGCAAGGAACTTGTCCTTGTCCACGCCCTGGGTGGCGAGGAAGTCAGCCATGTCGTTCTTGTCGGTCAGCTTCTTGTGTTGTTTCTGGATTGCTTCGAAAACCGCGGCGTGAACCTTGTGCTCGACACCCATGGCTTCGAGGGTCAGGAACATTTGACCGTGAGCATCCCACGGGCCGCCGAACATCGCCGGGATACGCACGAAGTTGACGTCGGATGGCAGCTTCTCAACCCACGGGTTGATCACCGGTTCAAAGGCGTAGCAGTGCGGGCAGCCGTACCAGAACAGCTCGACCACTTCGATCTTGCCAGGCTCTGCAACCGGTACCGGGTTGGCCAGCTCGACGTAAGGGGCGGCTGGGGCTTCGGCGGCTTGAGCGGTCACGCCGAACAGGCTGGCAGCGACGAGGGCGGCGCTGATGATCAGATTACGCATGCTTTACTCCTGGACAATTTGGGTCGCCTCGCGCGACCTGTTTTCAGACAGATCCTGGCGGGCATGAGTTCTGTAGTGTAACGGCAGCGGCCACAAAAAAGGGCGGCCAAAGCCACCCTTTTTATACTTGCTGTGACGGATTAATCGAGCGTTAACATCGCAGGAGATGTCCACCCCCTGCAGACCTCGATCCGCTGGCCTTCGCTGGCCTTAGTGCAGGCCCTGAATGTAGCTGGAGACCGCGGCGATGTCTTCGTCGCTCAGCTTGCGGGCGATGGTGCGCATGGTCATCGCGTCGCCGTCGTTGCTGCGTCCGGCCGCCGGATCTTCCTTGCGGAAGTCGGTCAGTTGCTTGGCGATGTATTGAGCGTGTTGGCCACCGAGGTGCGGGAAGCCGGCGGCGGCGTTGCCAGCGCCATTCGGCGAATGGCAGCCGGTGCAGGCTGGCAGGCCTTTTTCCAGGTTGCCGCCACGGAACAGGGCTTCACCGCGAGCGACGATCTTCGGATCGGCGGCGCCGACGCTGCCTTGCTGGCTGGCGAAATAGGCAGCGATGTCGGCCAGGTCCTGATCGCTCAGGTTGGTCAGCAGGCCGGTCATTTCCAGAACAGTGCGCTTGCCCGACTTGATGTCGTGCAATTGCTTGGTCAGGTAGCGTTCACCTTGACCGGCCAGTTTCGGAAAATTTGGCGCCATGCTGTTGCCGTCCGGGCCATGGCAGGCTCCGCAAACAGCGGCTTTTGCCTGGCCTGCTGCGGCATCACCGGCAGCATGGGCGAAGCCTGAGATTCCCACGGTCAACAGCAGACTCACGATCAATTTGTTCATCAGCTAATCCAACTACGGCTAAGGGTTAAGTTATGGACCGGGTTTACTCGCTCATCCAAAGGATGATGGCTTGGTAATCCTCGGCACTGCAGTCCATGCACAAACCACGCGGCGGCATCGCCTTGAAACCCTGGGTCACGTGTTGCACCAGCGTCTCCATACCTTTCGCCAAC